>CAZTMQ010000011.1:0-21785 GCA_964615385.1 uncultured Methanosarcinales archaeon | reverse complement strand
GTTGTTGCAATCATTTAATCTTTCAGATAATTGTGTCAATTTGATAATTTTGATTGTTTCAGAAATCAATATATATGGTTTCTTATAGCAATATCCTTTGTGGCAACCAAAAGAAATGAGTAATAAGAGGGATTTTGATGAATAGGGCAAAAATTAATTATCTAATTGATATTGGATTAGCGATTTCATTTTTTGTTTGTTTTATTACGGGGCTTATCAAGTGGCCGGGGTTAGTGAAGATAATCGATGCTAACTTTTATAGATTTCTTAGCAACCGTAAAATATCGATGCTTCATGATTTAAGTGGTTTAATCATGGGCATTTTAGTAATGATACACTTGGTGCTTCATTGGAAGTGGATTGTAGCTATGACCAAAAGTTTCTTTTCAGGGAAAAAAGATAATAATAATTGAATTTTTTGGCTTTTACTTAAACACTTCCGAGAAATTAGCTCTCTCTTTTAGTGATTCTTCAATCCTTAATATTTGATTGTACTTGCAAAGCCTTTCGCTCCTTGCGGGGGCTCCGCTTTTTATTTGCCCAAACGAGAGTGCGCACGCAAGGTCGGCAATAAATGGATCTTCAGTCTCACCGCTTCTGTGCGATACCATTACTCCCCAGCCTGCTTCGTTTGAGATTTTAGCTGCAATTAGAGCTTCTTTTAAAGTCCCTATTTGGTTTAACTTTAATAGAAGCGCATTACATGCTGAACTTTTGATAGCAATATTGATTCTTTCTATATTCGTGACCAATAAATCATCTCCTACTATTTGAATCCCACTGAGCTCTTTTGTTATCTTAGAATAAGACTCAAAATCATTTTGCTCAAAAGGGTCTTCAATTGAGCAAATAGGAAATTCGGAGGATATTTCTTTATAAAATTCTAAAAGCTCACTTCCCTTAAGCCTTTTTCCTTCGAAATTATAAAATCCTTCTTCAAAAAATTCAGATGCTGCAATATCAAGTGCAATTTTTACCTTTCCAGTATAACCAGCAGTCTTAATTGCTTCCATAATCAAAATCAAAGGCTCTTTTGCAGAGTTTAGCGGTGGAGCAAAACCCCCTTCATCTCCAACATTTATTGAGTTTGGTCCGAATCTTTTCTTAAGGATATCTTTTAAAGTATGGTATATTTCGGTACCAATTTTCATTGCTTCTGAGAAGCTTTTAGCATTTGCAGGGACTATCATGTACTCTTGTATATCGAGCTCATTTCCCGCATGTGCACCGCCGTTTATAACATTAAAACAGGGGCAAGGCATTATAAAATTAGTCGCTTTAGCATCAATTGCATTAGTTCCTTTTTCAGATGGAAGAGAGTTATATAATTTTGAAAGGTATTCAAAAAGCCTAAGATTTGCAGATTTTGCGCCTGCTCTTGCAATTGCCATAGAAACTGCAAGTATTGCATTTGCACCAAGGTTTGATTTATTTTTAGTTCCATCAATAGAGAGCATCATCTCATCAATTTTGAACTGTTCCTTTTCATCAAGCCCAACAACTGTTTTGGCTATCTTTGAATTAATATTTTCAATTGCCTTAAGAACTCCCTTTCCATGATAATCGGCGCCAGCATCCCTTAGCTCAACAGCTTCATAAGCTCCTGTTGAAGCACCCGAAGGTACAATTGCAGAAAATGTTCCAAACTCAGTCCTTACTTCAGCTTCAATCGTAGGATTTCCTCTTGAATCAAAAACCTGCCTTCCAAAAACATTTTTAATCATTTTATACCACCCTAAAACGCCAAACACATTACTTACTTTAATTAATATTTGTTAGAATATTCAAATGTAACTAGTTATTAATAATTTCGGTTTGGGTAATGTTTTTAGAAAGTCCAGTGTTTAAAAACACGAATAAAAAAGTTAAATTAATCAAGGTCTTTTCTTAAGAGCATCTCCTATCTTAGACCAAATGCTATCTTTATTGGGATCTGGTTCTGTTTTTCCCTTAATTATATAAAACACGATTCCTCCAAAAACCAGCAGAGAGATTGCTAAGGATCTAAAGCTTTCATTTTCAAGCCAAGTCCCCACAAAAGGTACACTTATTGATGAACTGAAAGGGCCATGAATAGATACTGCGTAAATGTATATTGCTATTGCCGCAACAATCAATATCACACTTATAGGCATATCTAATCTGCCTGTATCTAAAAAATTTGATGGCGCGACAAGTGCTAAAACGATAAAAACTCCAAAAACGACAACTATTAAACCTGTTATTCCTGGTACTGCAGAGTTTATGAAATTAATGATATCAATGCCTGCGATTGTTGTTCCCCTAACATGCATGAAGACTGCCGTCAAAGAAATGGCTAGGGCAATAATTGCAGAAAATTTTCTGTTATCTTTTGTCTTTCTCTCCTTGTCAGGGTCATTCGCTGTTATTCTAATAAAAATGTGTGTCTTGTCAAGCAAGGTAAAAAGAACAGTAAATATAAGCACAAAAGGCAAAAAGACCTCCCTTATTCCAAGCTCGTTTAAATTTCTGATTATTTCCACAATATCCAAATTTATCACATCTCCATATCGTTTAAACCATCATTTTAGGGTTTCTACTTCTTACCCACTGCCTTTGGGCCTACAAAAATAATTGTAAACATCGCAATCAAAAATATGAAAATCATACCCAAAACCTTTGGGCTAAAAAACGCCTCCTTGAGGTTTTTTTCAAATGCACTTTCTCCTTCTACCGATTCATCACTACCTAAAAGCTTATCACCAAAAATATTGCTTACCGCACCAATTACAATAACTATACATACGATAATGACAAGCCAAGTAAGCCCCTTTGTTGATCCATCAGAGCCAAATACTCCAATGAGGTCAGACTTTCCAAGCCCAATGGTACTCATAGTAATCAAAACAAACATTAAAAACACGATAAATAATACAAAACCGGGAGCCATAAGCTCTACAAGCCTTGACATATCAGGAGCAACTGAAAATAAAAAGGCAAGTGCAATGGCAATCATTGCTGTCAAACCTGATTTCCCCTCTAAAAGCGGCTTATCACCTATTTTCAAAAGACCTAACACCACATACGTTAGCACGAAGACGATTACAAAAGTAAATATTGGGCTAAATCCTGCTATGAATCCAAAATCAAAGAGCGTTGCCATTTTTTTAATTTTCCTTATTTGTCTTCCTTATTTAACTAATAGCGTAAATTCTAATATTACGATTCATTTTGTCTTACCACTGCTATTCCCGCCACCTGCCTCAAATAGCCATTTAAGGAAGCTACCAATACTCTCCATCGTGGTTGATTTTCTACTGCCCCCTTTGCCACCTACTATAAACCAAACTACTGCGATGAAAGCGAACAAAACCAAGAGGATTGTTTGGTTGCTAGGGTCTCCTAGCCATGTTCCTTCTATTTTAACCGTTGAAGAAAATCTAAACCATCCTAAAGCGTCACCAAAAATGTATAACGCTATAACCACTGCTGCAATGACAATAATCTTTGGAAAGGTTCTACTCTCTTCAAACATACTTGGCATCACAAGAGCAAGCACGATGAAAAAGAGAACGATAGCTACAACAAGACCAGCGATTCCAGGAAGTGACTTATTTATGAAATCAACTACATCAACTCCACCAACAGTTACATCCGCAACATGTCCAAAGATTACTAAAAGGCTCATCACAAGAGCAATGATTGCTGCGTATTTTTTGTTATCCTCAGGGTCTTTAGATAGAAGCTTGACACTATTTATCAAGGAAAATAACACCGTAAAAATTAGAACGAACGGAAGAAATACCTCTACCACACCTAGCTTATCAAGATTCTGAATTATTTCAACAAGACCCATAGTTAAATCACCTCACATAAAAGTAACCTTACTTAATTTTAAACTTCATTTAACAAAACATGAATAAACTAAAGACAAACTAATTACTACTTTTTTTTTCTTTGCTTACTCCTCCTCCGCCTTTAGTAACTATTAACACAAAAAACAATATGAATGCTAAAAATCCCAAGGTCATCAGAGTCTGCTCTGAAAAGAGTCCTGCAAACCAATCAAAGAAGTTTGCAACACCCTGCAAGTCTGAATCTTTAAGCACTGCTGTGAGGAATAATATAAGCATTATCACAAGGGCAACTATTGTGCCTATAACCTTTGCAGTAGTGGAGTTAAGTATGTTTGCTGAATCGGCGTTTGGATTTAGCGAAACAATCAAAAACACAAAGAAAACACCAATCACTACAAATAGAACAACCCATTGTGAGAGATAGGTTATGATTTCTACCATATATGCAGATGCAATTGTAAAAAAAGCTAATACAAATGCAACCATAGAGTTAAGATTATGTTTTGCTTCCTTATCGCCTGATTCTCCTAAAACCTTAGACCTTTCCAAGACTGCATAGACGAGTGTGAACACAAGTAAGAATGGAAACACCACATCAAACGCACCAAGTGCCGAAAGAAATTCTATAGTTCCCCTTAATGAGCTAGGTTCTGCCATTACTCTTTTTCTGCTGAGAATATATTTAAACCTTTCGTTTTTAAATGACTCATAAAACAGTTGCAAAACAATTATACCTTGAACTGATAACTTCCAAACATTGCCAAATTATTACTTTAAAAGTATTCTGTAGTGTATGTCATTGTCTGTTTTGTGGCAGTAAAGTTTAGTCAGTAAGAACAAAAACCGATAAAACATGCGTTCCAATACATATTTTAAAGTCAATTTAAAGTCAACTAAAAGTATATTCGAATTGCTAATTCGTTTGAAAAGTAAAATCCTAAGAATTAAAAAAGGTTAAAATTAAAAAGCTTCAAATATTACGTGGATTCAAATTGTTTTATTTTTCTTTGATGAGGCGTTATTAAAAGAATATTTGAGTGAGTATAAAAAATTGTCAAAAGCTGATAACAAAAAAGAAAGTGAAAGATGGAACAAAAGAAAGAGCGTAGGAAGAAGCAAAAAATAAGTTTTTCCATAAATGGGCTAGAAGTTAAAGACTCTTTCTTAGCCAGGTTGATTGAAGGAGTCAAGGATAAAAAGGAATTCAGGCTTTTATTAAATAGCTTGATTTTGGAACAAATAAGGTCTTTTTTACACTTAAACTATTCAAAACTAAAAAAAACACTCTTAAGGGCTAAAAATCCAGAGCAATTTGCAAAATCTGAGCTATTCAAAGAATGCGTAAAATTCTCAAGGTCTAAGCTAAGAAAGCAGACAGGGATATATCTGAAAAATAAAGATGAAAAAGATATTTTAAACGCTTCAGTATTTGATGATGAAAATATAAAAAGAATACTTTTGGCACACAAATCCTCTTTTGAAAGATATAACAACTATTCAAAAATATATGAAAAAATATTTGAAAAATTCAAAAAATACTACGGAATTAATCCAGATGAAAAGTTGAAAATTTTGGATATAGGTTGTGGCTTAAACCCCTTATCGTATATATTTATAAAAAAAAATATATTTTCAAAATCAGTTTATTTTGCTTTAGACATTGATAAAAGGGCGCTAGAAATTGTAAGAACATTTTTTTTACACAAAAAAGTAAAATACACACTTTTTCATCAAGATATCCTGAATTTGGTTAATAGCTCTCATTCAAAAAGGTTAAATCTGTTTCCCAGTTGTGATTTGGCTTTTTCCTTTAAGGTTTTAGAGCTGATTGAAAAAAAAGGGCATAAAAATTCTGAATTTTTAATAAGTTCTATTAAGGCAAAGATGATAGTTGCAAGCTTTCCAAAAAAAACAATTTCAGGCAAGAGTATGAAGGTCTTAAAAAAGCCTTGGCTTGAGAGAATGTTAAATAGGTTAGGTTATAAGTATGAAATATTTGAAATCCCTAGTGAGATATTCTACGTTATACTAAAATCTCAGAAAATCTAAGATAATTTTTAATTCCAAACCCCTGCAATCTTATTTTTGCAAAATGTACATCGGCCTTCTCTTATGTTATTTTTAATAACTGAAAAGGCTTGCCTTTTCACTAAAAGTTCTTTGCAATTTGGGCAATATGTGTCTTCGGCATCTGAAATATCTGTATTTCCAATATACACAAATTTTAGCCCTGATTTTAATGCAAGTTTTTTGGCTGAAATTAATTTATCCAAAGCTGTGTTTTCAAAATGGCTAAGCTTATAAGTAGGATAGAACGCTGAAAAATGGATAGGTGTATCTTCCCCAAGGTTTCTTACGATCCATTTACACATCCCTTCTATATCATCTAAATCATCAGAATAACCTGGGACTATTAAATTAGTGATTTCTAAAAATACGTTGCTTGCCTTAATGACCTTTAGCGCGTTTAGAACAGGCTTTAACTCTCCGTTTGTAAGTTTACGCATCTTTTGTTCGTCAAAAGATTTTAAGTCTATATTTGCCCCATCAATCACCTTGCAAAGCTTTTCAAGAGGCTTTGGATTGATATAGCCGTTACTTACAATCACATTTCTTATTCCCTTCTCTCTTGCGATAACAGATGTGTCATAAACATACTCAAAAAATATAGTTGGTTCTGTATATGTATAGGAGATAACTTTAATATCCTTTTCAACAGCAGTTTTTACTAGCTGGAAAGGCGTTAATGTAATAATGGCCGCTTTCTCTGGCGAAGTTTGTGAGATTTCGTAATTTTGGCAGTTAAGACACTTAAGGTTGCATCCTGCGATAGCTACTGATAGAGTTTTTGAGCCCAAAAGAAAATGAAACAAGGGTTTTTTTTCGATTGGATCAACACAAAGTGCGCACAAGTTTGAGTATGCAAAGGTATATAGCTTTCCATTGATGTTGCCCCTGGCTTGACAAAGCCCTCTTTCACCTTCAGAAATCCTGCAAAAGTGAGGACACAACAAACAGATAACATCATTTTTTTTATCCAAATTTAATTCTTCGATACTATCCTTTGATCCTCTATCCTTTTTTTCCTTATTCAAGGCTACACTAGATAAATTTTTGAGATTATTGTTTTTGTTAAGAACACTTACATAAAAACTAGCTTCCTTAAGGCTATTAATCTCTAAACTGTTTCTACCATTCTTGCCCTCTAAACGCTTGTAATTTGTAATGCCTGAATTTTTCATATTCTCCACATTTTATTTGCACTTGCAAAAATATTAAATTAAGCTGTCATTTATCTATTATAAACTTTTAGAATATATCTTTTCTAAATGAGTGTTTTTCAAAGAATCGAATTTGTTATCGCCCTTTTTAAGAGCGTCAAATGCATAGTTTTGTCTTCTAAAATGCATCAAAGTAAATATTTTTGAGTAAATAATATGTTTTGACCGCATTATTTTAAATAGAAGAAGATATAAAATAAAAAGATCTAAAGTTTTTTTCTAAACTCAAGTATAAAAAAAAGGGAAAAATTAGAAAATGAAAACTAAAAGAGTTTGTTTGAAAGAAATCAGCTTATGGATTTGGATGGCAATAGTTATTATTCTTTTAGTTGCAATACTTTTGATTGCAAAGCACTTAAATAACAACTTCGAAAAGCCTCCCAAATCCTATGATGTAAATACAACAAATAACAAGAGCGAAGGTTACATAAAACAGATTAATACTATCGGGAATAATAACTCTAATAACACCGAAATTACCTTTAAGGTTTTAAATCCTGAAGCTATCAATGAGGATTTGGTACTGTTATCAGAAGCCTGCCTTCAACTTGAGAAATATGAGCTATTGACAAACCTAGGTTCTATAACAAATTCTGATTATTTAACACAGGAAGGCATTGAAAAAAAAGAGCTTCCAATTGTGTGTATAACCGATTTTTGCTTCTATGTTGAAATCGCAAACACAGATCAGCTAAGACAAAAAGGACTAAGTTTAAGAGAAAGTCTTTCAAATGACTCAGGGATGCTTTTTGTTTTTGAAGAGTCGGGCCACTTTTCCTTTTGGATGAAGGACATGCTATTTTCATTAGATATGATCTGGATTGGCCAAGATGGTAAAATCATTTACATCGAAAAGGATACTTTGCCTTGTGGGTTTGAGTGTCCAACTATAAGCCCACCAAGAACCGAAGAATTCCTTTCGAAATATGTGTTGGAAGTAAATGCTGGGTTATCTGAAATTTATAATTTTTCAATAGGAGACTTTGTAAAAATAAAGATATAGCTTACTTTAGTTCATGTTGTTTTATCGAACACTGTATAAGGCTTTTTTATTCAACTGCTTATTTTTTCTGACCGTCGAGACGAGAAACACCAAAAGCTTTATATATGAGTAAGTTTACCTTTTTATAAATCTATCGCAAAGTTTAAAATATTTTTTTAAAAAACTAACTCAAAAATCGCAATAGATTGGAACTTTTATCAAAAGGGTTAGCTTTATTCGATTGCTTTAATATAACAAACCTAGTGAGGATCAAAATGGACCAATTCATCAAAAAATGTCCGGAATGTGGAAGTATAAATCTCTTTCACAACAAAGAGCGAGGAGAAATCATCTGTAAGGACTGCGGTCTTGTCATTGAAGATAAGATGATTGATTTTAGTCAGGAATGGAGAAATTTTGAAGACAGTGAAAGCGGGACCATTAAAAGAGCTGGTGCTCCAATGACTTACACCCAATATGACATGGGGCTTGGAACCGAAATCGGCAGAAAATCAGATATTTCAAAGTTTTCAGGAAAAACAAAAAATAAGTTTTTTAGATTAAGGAAATGGCAGTACAGAATAAGTACAGCAATTGAGAGGAACCTAAAGCTTGCATTAGCAGAGCTTAAAAGGGTGTCTTCATACTTAAAGCTTCCAGTGTCTGTGGAGGAAGAATCTGCAAGGATATACACCCAGGCTGTGCAAAGAGGTCTTGTAAGGGGAAGAAGCATGGAATCTGTTGTAGCGGGCTCATTATACGCTGCTTGTAGAAGGCATGAAGTTCCAAGAACACTTGATGAGCTTTCTGAGGCCTCAGGAATTGATAAAAAGGAAATTGGCAGAACATATCGGTTCATAACAAGGGAGCTTGAGATAAAAATTCTACCTTCAAACCCAATTGATTACATTGCAAGGTTTGCCTCATCCTTAAAGCTTGCACCAGAAACACAGTCAAAGGCAGTCGAAATACTTGACATGGCTCAAAATTCAGAACTTACATCTGGCAGAGGTCCAACAGGTATCGCGGCAGCTGCTCTATACGTTGCAGCGCTTATGAACGGCGAAAAGAGAACGCAAAGGGAAGTTGCAGATGTTGCAGGGGTTACTGAGGTTACAATAAGAAACAGGTACAAAGAACTTTTAGATAAGTTAAATCTTGAAAAAGAAATCAAGAAGGTAAAAAAGAAGAAAAAGTAGGTCTCTTTTCCTCGCATTATTTTTTTTAGATTATTTTATGGAAGTCTTCTAACAATTGTCTTTTAACACTTGTTTTTTCAATATTTGCCCTTTAGTTTATGGCGGGCTCTACGTTTTGTTCTCTTCCTTTGCTTGATATTGATAATTATTTCATTTTTACGCTTTTTGCTTTTGCTTTTGGCTTTTGTTATCTGAAATTTCACTTTATTCTTTTGGCGCCGAATATCTTTTAACCATTCAAAAATAATAAATAAGTTTTTTATAAGGCTTAGTGCCCTTAGAGCTATATGAATTGCATACTTGAGTTTCCATGGTTACCTGGAGCGATTGGACTTATCTTCTTTTCGCTTTCTTATTATTTTGCTGCAAAGGAGATAAAAGCAAAAAAGCACGAAGAGCTTTTGGATATATCACTTTTGTACTTTCTGAAGGGATTCTTAGTCTTTTGGTTTGATCTAAATCTTTTATTTTTCCTCTTTCACATAAATTCCAACTGCAATTTTTCAATTCCCTCATATTACTCATTCCTAATATTCATTACAGTTTTAGTTATTCAGTTCTTAACGGGCGCAACCTCTTACAAGAGCCGAAAAAGAAAAGCGATTGCAACGATGAATAAGCTATTTGAGTTAAGGCAAGAATCAATTAAAAAGACGAGCAAAAGCCTTAAAGTCGATCTATTTAACAAGTACATTCGTTATCTCGAAGAATTTTCAATGGAATATAGTGTAAAAGGCCTAGAAAAGCTAATTGCTGGCACAAAAAAGGCAATAGAAGATGAGGTTTTAACCGACCTTGAAAAGGAACAGCTACTTGAATCCATAAAGAAAGCAAAAAAAGCGTTTTTGGAACATGCAAAAAACAAGCACTTCCACTTTGCAATTGTTGCACTTTCTAACATTGAAGAGTTAATTAAGATCTCTTAAGGGAAGATATCTTAAACGTATCCAAATTTTGTATTCTTTGAAAAATACCTTCTAAGGTATTTTGTAATCTAATGAGCCTAGAGGGATTCGAACCCCCGTCAATCGGTCCGAAGCCGACCGCACTATCCTGGCTATGCTATAGGCCCAGTTAAAACCTAGATTGAGTTGCTTTCTTATTAAAGTTTTCTAAAAGAGATTACACCGATAAATCAGTTATAATTCATATAATTTAAGCATGTCTCAAAATGTAGGTCTTAAAATCCTAAAAAAATATTTAATTCTTTCAAAGATTTAATTCTTTCAAATAGACATGTAAAAAATTATGATAAAATAAAGAATCCATAACAGGTGAATCTAAAGATTTAAAAAAGAATTATTCCTTTCCATTAATTATGATTCCAAAATCAGAGGACGGGCTTTTTGATGATGGCAAGCTGACTCCTGCGATGAAACAGTATGTGAAAATAAAAAGAGAGCACCCTGACTGTATAGTCCTTTTTAGAATGGGTGATTTTTACGAGACATTCTACGAAGATGCAATAACCTCTTCAAGGGTTTTAGAAATAACACTTACCTCACGGGGTAAAGGGCAAAAGAAAGCTCCTCTTGCAGGAATACCTTACCACTCGCTAAACACTTATCTTAAGAAGTTTGTTTCACTAGGTTATAAAGTTGTAATAGTCGAGCAGGTTGAAGATCCAAAAAATGCGAAAGGAAGACTAGTAAAAAGGGATATTGTACGAATAATAACGCCCGGGACCATAATTGAAGATGAACTCCTTGAAAAAGGGAACAATAATTTCATAGCGTCATTTTTTGCAAGTGGCGATAATTTCGGTGTAGCCTTATGCGATATATCAACAGGCGAATTCATAGCCTCTGAAGGTAGTGGAATAGACAACCTTTTTTCAATCCTAAAATCATATTTGCCTTCAGAATGTATAATCCCTGAAAGCTACGCAATAAATAAAGAGCTTATATCAAAAATAAAAGAAGAGCAGATCTATATAACCTACCTTCCCGATAAGCTATTCTCACAAGATAACGCAAAGGAGTCATTAAAAGAGCAGTTTAATGTAGGCTCACTAATCCGCTTTGGCCTTGAATCAAAAGAGCTTGCAATTAAAAGCGCTGGTGCCTTAATCAGCTATCTTTTAGAAACCCAAAGGCAAGGAGCCTCAAATATAAAAGCTATCAAGCTTGTAAATTTAAACGATTACATGGCCTTAGATGAATATAGCATAAGAAATCTTGAGCTATGCGAAAATATCTATGATAAAACCAAAAAATACACACTCTTAGAAGTTTTAGATAAAACTAAAACTGCAATGGGCTCAAGACTAATAAAAAGAATGATTCTCTCCCCATTAAAAGATGTTAAAAAGATAAACGCAAGGCTTGACTGTATACAAGAGCTTAAAAGTAATAAAATTAGTTGCGATGAACTCTCAGCTGGGCTTGAAGGCTGTTTTGACATAGAAAGAATCGCAAGCAGGGTATCCTTTAAATCTGCAAACCCAAAGGATTTAGCTTCCCTTAGGGCAACACTGCAAAAATTACCTTCAATTACAAAACACCTTTCTAATTACAACTCTGCTATACTAACTCAAATTTCAAAAATGCCCTTGCTAACCGATTTAAAAAATCTCTTAGAATCAAGCATAAGCAACGAACCTGCACTAAAGGTTGGCGAAGGAAACGTAATAAAAGAAGGCTACAACAATGAGCTTGATAATTTAAGAGAAATCAAGCGTAACAGCAAAAGGTTTATCCAAAACCTCGAACAGGAAGAAAAGCAAAGGTCAAAAATCTCTACATTAAAAATAAATTACAACAAAGTTCTTGGCTACTTCATAAGCATAGGCAATGCAAAAAAAGACCTTGTTCCGCAAGATTACATAATTAAGCAAACCCTTGTTTCCGGAAACAGATACTCCACCCAAAAACTAAAGGAGCTTGAAAATCAAATACTCGGAGCAGAAGAGCGCATTTTAGAGCTTGAAAGCGTATTATTTTCTGATATCTTAACTTTAGTATACACAAATATTGAGTCTATTCAAAGAATCGCAAGGGACCTTGCTTTCATCGACGTGCTAACAACTCTAGCAAGAGTCGCAATAGAAAGCAACTATTCAAGGCCCTTTGTAGATGATTCAAAAGCAATAGAGATCAAATCGGGAAGGCATCCAATTGTAGAGCAACACATAAAAAATTTCATTCCAAATGATATAATGATATCCTCAAATGAGTTAGTGATCTTAACAGGGCCAAATATGGCCGGAAAATCCACCTTCATGAGGCAGGTTGCGCTAATAGTTCTTATGGCACAAATAGGTTCGTTTGTCCCTTGTGAAAAGGCGAAAGTAGGTGTAGTTGATAGGATATTTACAAGGGTAGGGGCTCATGATATACTAAGCCAGGGCCAAAGTACTTTCATGGTAGAAATGAGTGAAACAGCAAATATCCTAAATAACGCCACAAGCGATTCGTTAATTATCATTGATGAACTCGGGCGAGGAACATCAACATATGATGGAGTCAGCCTTGCTTGGGCTATTGCAGAGTATATCTATAAGCATATAAAATCAAAAACGATATTTGCTACGCATTATCATGTTTTAAATAAGCTATCTGAAGAATACAAAAATATTAGAAACTATAATATCTTAGTAAAAGAAAAACCCGATGGAATAGTTTTTTTAAGAAAAGTGGTTGAAGGCTCAACAGATAAAAGCTATGGTATTCATGTTGCGAAGCTTGCCGGGATTCCTGATGAGATAATAGATAGATCCAAAGAGATTCAAGAGCAGTTTTTCCAAGAAGATGATATGATAAACAAGGTTTCTGGCAAAAGAGACCCTAGGCAATTAGAGCTTTTCAGAGACTGGGAAAAATAAAAAATTGGGAGAATTAAAAAAATTGGAAGAGATAAAAGGTCATCAGAAGCTACATAATTCGAGGTAAAATGAGAACAATTAAAAAACTAGAGCCTGAGGTGGTGGCTAAAATTGCAGCGGGCGAGGTTGTTGAAAGGCCCGTGTCTGTAGTTAAAGAACTTGTTGAAAATTCAATAGATTCAGGTGCTACTGAAATAAAAATAACAGTATCTTCTGCTGGCAAAAAGGAGATAAACGTATCTGATAACGGAAGCGGAATAAAAAAAGATGATTTGCCCTTAATATTCGAGAGGTATGCAACCAGTAAAATCGCAAATGAAGAAGACTTATATAATGTGACAACTATGGGTTTTAGAGGTGAGGCGCTTGCTTCAATTTCAGCTATAAGTGAAGTTATGGTTATCTCCAAAACCAAAGACTCAGATTTAGCATACCAGATTGATTCGAAGAATAAGCAGATTAGTGGAATTGAGCACCCTTTGGGCACCACAGTTATTGTTAAAAACCTGTTTTATAATACGCCGGCAAGGAGAAAATACCTAAAGTCTGATGCAACAGAATTTCAGCATATTTCTGATTTAATACAGCGTTATGCTCTAGCTTTGCCCGATATGAGCTTCTCATTATTTAAGGAAAAACATCCTAGTCTAAGGGTGCCAAATGGAATTGATGAGATCTCAAGAATTAGCTATATCTACGGGAATCTAATTGCTAAAAATCTTTGCCCGATTAACTTTGAAAATGAGTTCATTAAAATAACAGGATTCGCTGGCAAGCCAACTATTGCAAGAGAGTCAGGCGATTACATTAGCATTTTTGTTAATGGAAGATATGTAAAATCAGATTTGATTAATTCCTCAATAATTGATGCGTACAGGTCAATGCTCTTTCTTAAAAGAAAGCCTGTTGTAATACTAAAGATTTTATTAGACCCAAAAAGAATAGATGTAAATGTGCACCCTTCCAAACTAACCATTAAGTTTGATAATGAACAGCTTGTGTATTACTCAGTGGATGAAGCGATAAAAAAGACCCTTAAAGAAAATAACCTTATAGAAAGTCAGGAAATCAAGAGGCCTAAATATGTGTACCCTCCAAGGGAAACAAGTGGCCTATTTACAAATAACGTTCAGTCAAATAACATTAAGTCTGCCCAAAAGCCTTTTTTTAAATCTTCTTTGAATGATAAAGAGGCAAAATATGCTCCAACAAATTCAACGCTTACCACATTAGATGGTTTTGGGGTTGAAGATTCAGGCATTACTTCGCCCAATAAAAAAAGAGATCTTTTAACGCATTCCTCGATTTTTTCAGGTGAAAATAGGGATTACCCAACAACCACTGTTTCTAAAAATAAAGAGCCACAGAGTAATGGGCCAAGATTCAGGGCTTTAGGTCAAGTCCATAAAACCTATATTGTAGCTGAATCTGCCAATGGCTTAGCAATTATTGATCAGCATGCAGCATGTGAAAGGGTTAACTTCGAGAAGGTTGAAAGAGAGTACAAAGAGGGAGGCGTAACTACTCAAAAACTGCTTAAGCCTTTTCTTATATTTCTTAACCAAAAGTACAGGGATGTGTTGAGAGATAAAAGAGAATATTTTCAAAGAGTTGGCTTTGAGATTGATGAGTTCGGGGAAAACGAATTGATTGTTAGATCTATTCCGCTAATTTTAGGAAGGGAAATAAATGAAAATGAAGCAAATATTTTAGTTGAAGAGCTGGCCCAAAACTTCTTAGATAAATCTGTTGCAGATATAATTGATCAAAAAATATTATCTACAATCGCCTGCAAAAAATCAATAAAAGCAGGTGAAGAGCTTTCCTTAGAGCAGATGAAAACCATCATAAAACAACTATTTGAGTGCTCAAATCCTTATACCTGTCCTCATGGCAGACCAACAATAATAGAATTTAACGAAGAAAATCTTGAAAAGCTCTTCAAAAGAATAGCATAAGTGATTTTGGAGCCAACTTACTTCATTTTTGTCCCGCATAGATATGTTTTTCCATCCGCTTCTATCTTTACCATTTCTGAGCCTATGCCCAATAAATAATTGCCATCATCAAGTATTATCGGCTCAATTTTCCCAAATTCATTCTCAAAAATTATACAAAAATCATATCCTGAGCCAAGTCTTTCCTTAATCTCATTATAGTCGTCATTAGCAAATTCTGCGAATTCTATCAGCTTTTCAGGGTCAACTACATTTTGGTCAGTTAAAAACCCAAATTCAGGATTCGTCCTTATAGAAAAGACCTTATCTATGTTATCCTGCTCAACAAAGATCTTTTTGTTGGTTGGGTGATTAACCCTTTCAGATGTAACAAAAAATACTAGCAAAAAGACTCCTACAAAAATAACAGTAGCAATTACTACATCAAAAGACCATGTTTGTGCATTCTTTTTAGTCATTTTTAAAACACACTTATTCATCTAACACTGGAGTGTTAATCTGTATTATGCTGTTGTGTGAAACGCTTTTATTAACCTTATTTAGACCCGTGGGAATAATGTTATCTTCTGCTAATACCTTAAAATCAAATGGTATTGTTACTGGTGAACCTTGACCATTTTCATACCAGATTTTAATCACTGAAAAATCATCTTCAGGATTATCAACACTTATTTCGTATCCCAGTCCTGCGATGTTCGAAGGTAGCCAAAAACTTCTATTATACCCCGGTTCACTTTTTATTGCAAAGTTTATCTCGCTTTCGATATAACTTGCCACATCCTGTAGATTTCTATTAGTTTCAAGCCTTGCAAACTCATAGTATCTTGAAAAGACGGCTATTACAAAAACCACTAGCACGCTCATCATTATTCCAATAACCATCGCAAGCTCAGTAGCCGATTGTGATTTTTTCATGTTAAAATAAGGATAAAAGAGTTTTTAATATCTTCTTTAGGATTTCGTAATGTTCACAATAGTTTTTTTATCGCCTGTTGAAGGATCTGTGTAATAAACGCAATCAAATCTTAATCTAAGTTTTCCCTTTCCTAAACCCATCACTTCTGAAAATTTTAATGGAACTGTGCCTGGAAAAGATAATTCCCCGTAGTTTGTGCTCTCAAATATTATGTGATCGCTACTTGGACCTCCTGCTCTAATCTCAGTGATCTCTGTTGGAATAACCACCTGTGCTGTAACCCTGCTTGGCACCCCATGGTAGTAAACTACTTCTGAGTTTGTGACTATAGTCTCAGCTAATGTCTCAATCTGCTTCTTCTCAAGGTCCTGAGTTTTTCCCATAGTTTCCCTATAAGCAACAGAAATCGCAGGAATAGATATTGCCAAAACAATAGCTATAGTAAGCACATATTCCATTGCAAATTGCGCTTTCCTACCATTCTTTAATTGAGCCATTTTTCAAATAAATCCTAATCCACTCACATCAGTGAACATAAAAAGACCATTTAGCATTATCACTCTGTTTTTTCTCTATTATAAAGTTTTGTTCTCACTTTAGAATAAACACAAATTTAAATAAAGCCCTTAAAATGAACTTAATCACTAAGGGCTTTGATGAAGAATATATACGTACGAAATAAAAAGGTGATTAAAGATACTTAAACTAAATGTATTTGATTCTTATACTAGTGCAATAGTTAGCATTATTTTAATGGTGCTTTTTACAGTAATATTAATCATAATTTCTAAAGGAGCATATGTATTTAGCTATTCTATATCGCAATATTCAGATGCAATATTAATCTCATTTGGGTAATATTTGCTCTTATTAATAATAGTTAAATAAATCTTAGAATAATATCATCTTTTTTAGAATCGGTTTGTTTTACAAAAATCATATTTAAAAAATCATATTTTAAAAAAACTTAGATAATACAAAGTAAGGGAATTTATATCATGTTCTTTTCCCTGAAGCTAAAAAATCCTGCTTTTGAGATAATGATATGGTCCAAAAGCTTTATTCCCATCATTTCAGAAGCATCCTTGATTAATGTTGTTACCTTGATATCTTCGGGTGAAGGGCTTTTATTATTTGATGGGTGATTGTGCACAAGTATTATTGAATTTGCGCTCGCCTTAACTGCTTCTTTAAAGATCTCCCTTGGATGAATTACTGACTCATTAAGTGTTCCCTTAAATAAAAGCTTAGAAGTAATTATACAGTTTGAATTATCTAAACATAGCACAAAAACATTTTCCTGTTTTTCATCCTTTAGGTCCTCATAGAATATCTCATTAACATCACTTGCCATGGATATCTTCTGCGAAGTCTTTTTACTTGCCTGCTTATTTACCCTTTTGTTGATTTCAAACATCCCTATTATTTTCATAGCTTTTGCGTTGCCAACTCCATTAATTTTCTTTAGTTCTGCTATAGTTGCATCTGAAAGCCCTAAAAGCCCGAATTGAGAAATAAGTTTGCTACTCAAATCAATTACACTTTGATTTTTTGAGCCAGTTTGAATTACAAGTGCCAACACCTCAGAGTCTGAAAGGTTAGTAACCCCTACCTTTGAAAGCCTCTCGCGGGGTCTTTCGTTTTCAGCAAGCTCTTTTATTTTCATAGCAAACTAAGTGTTATATTTTTTTAAATTCCTTTTTGTAGCATTTCTGAAATTATCACGCCATTCTCCTGTATTTGCCAAATTATATTAATTCTAAAAGTTTTCATTTTTTCTTTTTATCTTTCCTACATAATAAGTTATTTTATCTTTAAAATTCCTACATGATGCGATTATTAATTCTCATTTTAGAAATATTTATAAATAAGTTCTTACATAATAAGTTTATGTTCTTCAAGCAACTAGGAAATTCTGAGTATTCATCTAGCTACTCTGTCAATATCGGGAGTAGTTTTGATGAGTTTGGAAGGCCCGTTGTATTCGATTTTGCTAAATGCCCAATAGATTATTCTATAGAACGGGATGGTGTTGAAATCCCAGTAAAGATATTTTCAACAAAGATAAGCGGTCTAAGAGCAATTGTAAAGTATTTGGTTGATATAAAATCGCTCTCATTTGCTCAGGTTGCCCGTTTATTAAAGAGAGACCCACGAACAATATGGACAAGCTATAACGCTGTTAAAAACAAGCAATTCACAAGCGATGCATTGAAATGCCCCAAAGATGTAACTATAAACAGTAAAGTTTTTAGTGATTCAAGCTTATCAATTCTAGAAAGCCTTTCTTACGCACTTAGGGAAAAATCTCTTAGTCTCACTGAAATTTCAGTATTTCTAAATAAAAGTCCAAAAACAATCTGGACAGTTTTATCAAGAGCCAAAAATAAGCTTGACTTGGGAAAAACCAAAACCAAAAAGGCAGGAGGTGTAAAGAAATGAAGGGATTACACCAATACCTCTTTACATTCTTGCTTTTGCTCTCCTTTGCAATATTTTTGGTTATCTCAAATAGCTTAGAGGCTTTAGCAACTCCCACTGGGCTTAATATTAGCTATAACGTAACGGATACTATTGAGCCAAGCGAAGCAGCATCATTAACTACTGAAGGTGGTTCATTTACTACTATGATCCTAAATGGGACCTTTCAGACTGAACGTTGGAAAGCTTATGTTGGTAATATTAGTGGCTCGCTTACTTTGGAAGATAGCAATAGCAAGTCAATATATGATTGGGATTTAGCAATAATTACAGGAGAAATATATGTTTCGAGAGAGTCTCAGATCAATTGGTCAACAATAAACTGTAGTGAACCTTCAGAGATTAACGCAGAGGAAAGCGTATTAAATATTAATAGCTCCTTATCTGATAGTATAAATAACACATTTAATACGACAACTCATAAATCATTTTATGTTGGTACTGTAAAGATTTCAAATAGCAGTTGTAGGGCGATCTCTACATACGTAAACGATAGCGCACAGGATATATCAGAGAGCTCATTCTTTCAGGAAATATTGCTTTCCGATATAGATGGGAATATGGTTTATACAACAATTATAGAGGATGCAGAAGCTGGCTATGATTTAGCATCATATAACTTCCAATTAATCGTTCCTGAAGACCCTACTAGCTCAAACCCGCATACGTATTATTTCTTTGCAGAGATATCTTAAACATAATGTATGTATTGTTTTTTTAGCAATTTTCTATTTTTAACTAATATAACAATGGATTCCTCTAAAAAGGTTTTGAATATTAATATTAGTTAAAAACTGCTCGTCAGATACTTTTCTTTCTTTGAATGTTAAATTATTGTATTTATTGTATTTATGATGTTTATTAAATTTCTTTAATTAAATAATTATTAAATTACTCAAATTATAATAAGAATATAATTTATGTGGTATTTAGAAAGTACTTTACCGACAACATTAAATATTAGTCTATTTCTAAAAGAACTATGAATCAAGCAAAACCTGGAATCTATAAGCACTATAAGGGAAATTATTATGTTGTGTTAGGGGATGGAAGAAACAGCGAAACATTAGAAGAGTATGTAGTTTATATGGCACTATATAACTCTAAAGAGTTTGGCAAAAATGCACTCTGGGTGCGTCCTAAAAAAATGTTTTTTGAGAATGTAGAATACGAAGGAAAAATTGTGCCTCGCTTTGAGTTTGTCAAATAATAGGGCTAGCTAAATGTACTTGGCCTTTTAAATGGATACTTTTTGGTTTTTATAAAAAAGCTATTTCCTCTTTAATTGTTGTTGAAAAATAGAGAATAGCGGTAAGTCACTGTCGGGTTCCTATGAGAATCCATTGGTAAAGCTTGAAATTATTTGTCGTGGCTAAGACGTTTTTGTAATTGCCGTTTTCAAATTGGGATTTTAAGAACCCAACAATGTCATTCTCGTTAAAAATTTCAGATTTTTCCACCATCACAAGGGCCTTGTTGAAATAAAGGTCAGTTAAGTGAGCATCAGGGAAGGACAAAACAGGAGTGTCTGTTTTTTTTCCTAAATCGTTAGCACTCTTATTATAGATAAGATTCGTGGGAAAAGGTAATGACCCGTTTAACTCAACAAAGTCAAAGTATTCTTGATGCATTGTAACTGCCTCTTCACCAAGGCCATATGCCATTTTAGATGTGGGATGTGGTGCACCAATAAGCGCTCCTTGTTCTGAAAGGTCCTTTAGTAGATCTTCAAGACTAAGATTTGAGTCAGGAACATATTTTATACCAATACCAAGCACATGAGCGTCTCGGCCATCATTTTGGATGGTCACCTCAACTCCATTTAGCATGTATAGTACATGCTCACAATCAGGTTTTGTCACCTTATATGTATAGTCATTAATCTTTTCAATCTCAAAATCTTTGTAATCGGTTTTTGCAAGCTCTTCAAGCTTGGATAATGTATCGTAAGCGTTTAGCTCAGGAGGCTGCTCGTGCTCGCTAAGAGAACAGATACTATACCTCTGAGTGTAAGCTTCTTTAATATAGTCTTCAACACCAATTATTCCATCTCCCCCTCCTGAGTTTGAGTGGTTGTGAAGTGTAACAAGCACGTAGTCTTTCAGATATTCTTCCTTCTTATTCATAAAGTTAAGATAGTTGGTTCTCTCTCGCATTAGACCTCCAGCAGTCAAAGCGGAGATTCCCAAAAGCGACCAACAAAATACTGTTTTCAACTTTTCTCTTATCTTACCCATTTTAACCTGTTAATAAGACATCAATACGTCTTATTAAGGGTGTCTTTTTTGGATTTATAAATATTATGAGCAAAAAAGTGAGTTTAGAAGTAAAATCTTAGAAATATCTTCGATTGATCCCTTTCATAGAGTCATTTTTATTCTTATCCTTATGGAAAATTATTTAAAACCAATAACAATTTAGAAGTACAGGTGATTTTTATGAAGACATATACCGATTATATCTACATAACAAGCGAAAGAAAAATAGAAATTCTAAATATAACAAACAAAGTAGATGAGATTATTCAAAAAAGCTCAATAAAAAATGGTTTGGTCTTGGTTAATGCAATGCATGTAACTGCCTCAGTTTTTATAAACGATGCCGAAAAAGGGCTTTTAAAAGATTTCGAAAAATGGCTTGAAAAGTTGGCTTCAAAGGAATCTGATTACGAACACAACAAAACGGGCGAGACAAATGGCTATGCTCATCATTGGAGAATGGTTATGGGTAGAGAAGTAGTAGTAGCGCTAAAAGATGGAAATATGGAATTTGGTCCTTGGGAGCAAATATTCTACGGGGAGTTCGACGGCCAAAGGAGAAAAAGAATTCTTGTTCACATAATAGGAGAATAGACTAACCCCTTTACGCTAGGTCACAAGCCGTTGGAAAAAAAAGAAAATTTAAATAAAAAATAAAGAAAATAAAAAATTATTCCTTTTACTTTATAAATTCTATCTCTAATGGATATTTGTAAATTTCACCTTTGTGTGATTTAACTGTTGCTATAATTATCACTACAAACATAAAAATACCCAACGCTGCAAAAATAATCGGTGAAAGGAATGCAAAAAAGCCAAGGGTGATCAAAGTTAGGATGATAGTAATAACTGTTATGCATATCCAATAAATAATCACACTTATCGAAAAGTTGAGTGCATGTCTTGCATTCTCTGCTACAAATTTGTTAGATTTATCTTCCTTGTATATAAGATAAAATATTAATGGTGGAATAAACCCTGCAAAAAGCATTAACAAATGGGCGAGCATTCCAAGCACATTTTGATTATTTCCATTCTTTTTAGCCATCTTAAAAAACACCTCTTATAA
>CAZTMQ010000010.1:9387-21929 GCA_964615385.1 uncultured Methanosarcinales archaeon | reverse complement strand
GATACTGTTGTTATATACAATAAAGAAGTCCTTGAGCCAATTGGCAATATGGGATATAAGATTCCAAAGGAATTAGAAACGCCAGAGGATGCGATACTAGGTTTTCTTAGATTAAGCTATTAATGTGATTTTTTATCCTAAAAAGTTTTTAAAAGAATAAATTAAGATATTGATTTTGGTAAATTTTATAAATAACTCTTGGTTTTTACCCCTAGTTTATTTAATG
Organism: uncultured Methanosarcinales archaeon; assembly: GCA_964615385.1. Taxonomy (GTDB): domain Archaea; phylum Nanobdellota; class Nanobdellia; order Woesearchaeales; family UBA119; genus DAOSEK01. The sequence goes on along the minus strand of CAZTMQ010000010.1, from coordinate 21,703 downwards.
ATAAGGTGATTTTATGAAAAGCAAAATGCATGTATTGTTTGTAGCCCTTTTGGTTTTTGCTTCACTTTTTGTGATAGGGTGTACCCAAACAAACGAAGAGACAGACGAAACTCCAACCCCTACTCAAACAATTGAAGAAGAGGCTGAGCCAACTCCTGAGGAAGAAATAGTGATTCCGGATGAAGAAGAAGTGCCTATTGAGCCAACTCCTGAAGAGGAAACACCTGAAGAGGAAACAGAACTCATTTATCTAAGCGAAGTGTATAATTACGGCTCTTTAAGCGAATACGAATATAGAGTAACTTCAACGGCAGGAGGAGAAGAGTCGGTTACATCATTTAAGTATACTATTACATCAGATAAGCTTGATGGAAACGATGCTTGGCTTCAGGAGTCAATCATAGATAATGAAATGGCTAATCTGAAGACAAAGACCTGGATTGATAAAACAAGCCATCAGTGCCTAAAGGTAGCTACAGAATTTGATGTTGAGGGTGAGCTTATTGTAAACGAAGGAAACTGCCCTGCGGAAAGTACATGGGAAGAAGGTGGAATGGCACCTGCGCTTTCTTATGTAGGAATAGAAGAGATCTCCATACCACTTGGAACCTATAATGCACAGAAGTACAATTTAGACGCAGTGACCTACTGGATAGACCCAATTGTCCCATTACCTTTAAAGGTTGCTTATGAAGAAGCTAACACAGTAATGGAACTTGTAAGTTATTCTTAAGGGTTTATTTTATTTTTTTATCTTTTTCTTTGTTTTTTAATGTTGTTTTTTTACTTGACAATAAGAAATAATGTTTATATAACCTGATTTTCTGGATAGGTATTAATGAAGTCGATCTCTGAACTTAAGCAGAAATACAAGGGGCTTTCTGAAAAAGAGGCCAAGACAAGATTAACAAATGATGGATTTAATGAGATTTTAAAAGAAAAAAATAAATCATTTCTAAGGATCGTTTTAGAGGTTCTAAAAGAGCCTATGTTTATACTTTTGATTGCCTGTGCAATCATATATATTTTTATTGGAGACCTTGAAGGGTCTATAATGCTTATTTGCTGTGTTGGGCTCATTATTGGGATCACCATATTTCAGGAAAGAAAGGTGGAAAAAGCACTTTCTGCATTGAGAAATTTAAGCAGTCCAAGAGCTCTTGTTATCAGAGAGGGGAAGGAGAGATACATCCCAGGAAGAGAGGTTGTTACAGGAGACATTGTTATAATAAAGGAGGGGGATAGGATTCCTGCGGATGGAATAATCCTGTTCCAAAATAATGTCTCAATAGATGAGTCTGTTCTTACTGGAGAATCTATTCCAGTTCTTAAAAGGGAGTGGAAGAAAGAAGACAAAAATAGCATGCCAGGAGGCGATAACTTACCATTTGTTTATAGTAGTACCTTAGTTGTTTTAGGGTACGGAGTGATGAAGGTAACTAAAACAGGTGCCTTAACTGAAGTTGGAAAAATCGGCAAATCTCTATTTGAGATTTCTGAAAATAACACCGTTTTAAAGGATCAAACAAGAAAGTTAATTAAGGCATTTGGTCTATTCGGCTTACTTGCCTGTATAACTGTTGTGATTTTATACACGATTTTGATGGGTGATTTTTCTCAAGGGGTTATTATAGGCCTTGCCCTTGGAATGTCGGCAATTCCTGAGGAGTTTCCTGTTGTTTTGGTTTTGTTTCTTACATTTGGAGCTTATAGGATGTCTAAAAAGAATGTGCTGACAAGGGATATGAATGCGATAGAAAATCTTGGCTGCACAAGTGTGTTATGCGTAGATAAAACAGGCACAATTACTCTTAATAAAATGGAGATTAAAGAGCTTTATTCTAACAAGAAATTCTACTTAGCAAATGAGCTTTTAGAGCTAAAAGGCGAAAATTCTCGTTACAAAAGTAGGGCAAATGAGCTTATTTATTATAGTGTTTTGGCAAGCAACAAAGAGACATTTGACCCTATTGATAAAGCGATAAGAGAATTTTACTTAAAGAATAAATCAGGTAGCGAAAAGCTATTCAATAGCTTAGAAATGATTAAACAATATCCCATTTCAAAGGAACTTTTGGCCTTATCACATGTATGGAAGGAACGAAATGGCAAATACCTAATTGCATCAAAGGGGGCTCCTGAAGCAATAATTGGGCTTTGCAGGCTTAATGCAAATGAGAAAAGAACTGTGATAAATGCTGTTAAGCAAATGGCAAGGCAAGGGCTCAAGGTTTTAGGGGTTGCAAGGGCGCATTTCTCTTATTCGAAGCTACCAAAAAAACAAGAGGAGTTTGATTATGAATTTTTAGGGCTTTTAGGCTTTGAGGACCCTATTAGAGAAAATATTTCAGACTATGTGTCGGAGTGCTACGAAGCAGGCATTAATGTTGTTATGATTACTGGCGATTACAAAGAGACTGCGAAAAGGATTGCTATAGAGGCTGGCTTTAAGGATATTAAAGTAATGTGTGGCAAAGAACTTGCGAACTTAAATGATTCTATGCTTAAGAAAAGAATTGTTTCTACTAATATTTTTGCAAGGGTTGTTCCTGAACAAAAGCTTAGGATTGTTAATGCACTTAAAAAAAGCGGTAAGATTGTTATTATGACAGGAGATGGGGTCAATGATGCTCCTGCCCTTAAGTCTGCCCACGTGGGAATTGCTATGGGAAACAGAGGGACAGATGTTGCAAGGGAAAGCTCTTCAATGGTGTTGCTTGATGATAATTTCGAATCTATTGTTACTGCGATTAAAACAGGAAGGCACATTTTTAGTAACATTAAAAAGGCTATGTCTTATATTGTAACGGTACATATCCCTATTGCCCTTTTAGCTATTGCACCTGTACTTTTGGGATTTCCACCAATCCTTTTGCCAGTCCACATTGCCTTGATGGAACTTATTATTGACCCAACATGCTCTGTTGTCTTTGAGGAGGAAGGGGAAGAAGAGGATATAATGAAACAAAAGCCCAGAAACCCTAAGGAGCCTCTACTTGATAAAGGTACGATTGTTTCAAGTGTATTAGAAGGGATAGTTATCTTTTTATTCGTCATGTTTGGCTACATAATTTTTCAAAAAGCAGGTTTTTCATATAATAAGTCAAGGGCATTTGCGTTTAGCATACTCGTAACTTCTTACATCTTTTTGGTTTTAGCAAAACGCTCATTTACTAAAACGATTTTTGAGTCGCTTAAACAAAGGAATGGCAAGCTTTGGGTGGTTGTATTGATTATAGGGATTCTTTTGCTGTCTGCTCTCTATGCGCCGTTTATGCAGAGGGTTTTTGGTTTTGATCCGTTAGGCTTTAGAGAGCTAATTATGGCAGGAGCATTAGGGCTTTTGAGTGTTTTAGGCTTAGAGCTGATTAAATTATCTAAAAGAAAAGCCTTTGCTAGGAACTTGCCAAGATGATGATTATTGTTAAGTGAATAAATATGCTTGTAGTAAGAAATTAGGCTTTAAAATATTCTTCTAAACCCTACCGGTAAGACTTCTATTAAGGCATTGAAATTTGTTAAAATAGAAGTAGTAGGGTAAATTAAATGAAATCTTAGTCTTAAATGCTATATAAATTTAGTTAGAGTAGTTCAAATAGCAATATTTTTAAACTTTACTTTAAATAAACAGATACATATGCGTTTGGGAGTTTTGCAGTTTATGCTTTGAAGGACAAACGCTTAAAAAGACAAGGAGGATGATTTAAATGTCAGGATGGTTAATGATATTGATTGCTTTGGGAATTATTTTGTTTCTTTCGGGAATAAAGATTGTTAGGCCCATTGAGAAAGGTGTTGTTGAAAGGCTTGGGAAGGTTATTTCTGTAAAAGATCAAGGTTTTAATTGGATTATCCCTATTTTTGATAAGATGATTAAGGTTAATATTACAGAGAGGATGGTTGATGTTGAGCCCCAAACGGTTATTACTCGGGATAAATTAAATGCTATTGTTGATGCTGTTGTGTATTACAAAATAATCGATGTGAAAAAGGCAATCTATAATGTAGATGACCACGAAAGCCAGCTTGTTTCTCTAGCAAGAACTACATTAAGGGCTGTTGTTGGAAAAATGACTTTGACTGAAGCGAATGAAAACCGAGATGAAATCAATTTAAAGGTCGAAACCATACTAGACAAGGAAACAGATAGTTATGGGGTAGAGGTTTTAAGGGTCGAGATCCAAAAGATTGAGCCACCTAGAGATGTTCAGGATGCAATGAATATGGTTGTAAAGGCTGAACAGGAAAAGATTGCAGCACTTGATATTGCATCTGCAGCTGAAACTAAAGCAGATGGAGAGAGAAGGGCAAGCATCAAAAAGGCTGAAGGAATAAAGCAGGCAAAAATATTAGAGGCTCAAGGAGAAGCTCAATACATTATGCTTGTCAACGAGGCCGCGGAAAAATACTTTAAAGGCAACGCTCAGATTCTAAAGAAGCTCGAAGTTGTTGAAAACAGCTTAAAAGAAAATGCAAAGATTGTCCTTCCTGATGGAAAGGAGCTTGTCAACGTAATAGGAGATTTGGCAGGCGTTACTCCTATTAAAACTGGCAGGGAAAAAAGAGCTTAAGAATATGCTTTTGAATTTTTTTATTTTTATAATTATTTTAAATGAATAGTTCCTGTGTTTTTTCTTATTTAGAATTGATTGATATTTCAGATAAAAACGATAGAAACCTATTTATATGAATATTTTATCCAACTCTTTAATAGATACTTTAGAGAAGATATTTATTATATGCAACAGTTTTACAACGCAACTAAGTGAAGATTAAATGGAGTATATTAAGGATTTAAAATGGAAGCCAGGACTTACTGTTGGTGAGCTTTTGGATGGGTATAAAGGTGTAGGATACCAGAGTATTGAGCTTAGAAAAGCAAGTGATGTTATTGTTAAGATGAAAAAGGATAGCGCTAAGATCTTTTTGACCTTTACATCTAATATGGTTACATCGGGTTTAAGAGGCTTTTTTGCCCAAGTGATAAAACTGGGACTTGCTCAGGTGATTGTAACTACTGTTGGCGGAGTTGAAGAGGATATTATGAAGGCTAAAGGAGAGCGGTTTAGAATAGGCACTTTTGATTCTGATGATGTTGAGCTTCATGAAAAAGGGATTAATAGGGTAGGTAATATTTTGATACCAACTCAAAGCTATATGAATTTCGAGGATTCTATAACACCTATTTTGGATTTGCTTTATAAGAAAAAGCCCGTTTGGACAGTTTCTGAGATGCTTAAAGAGATTGGGCTTATGCTTAAAGATGAGGATTCTATATTATATCAAGCTGCGAAAAATGATGTGCCAATATTTTGCCCCGCAATTACCGATGGCTCTTTTGGCTTTCATCTTTATCTTTTTAAGCAAAAGCATAAGGATTTTGTCATTGACATCATAAGCGACTTTGGAAATATTTTGCTTTGTACATCTCATGATGAGAAAAAAGGCGTTATATCATTAGGTGGCAGCATTTCTAAGCATCACGCAATTTTGGCAACTCTTCTTAATGGAGGCGCGGAGTATGCTGTTTATATGACAACATCGCAAAAGACCTCAGGCTCCCTGTCAGGAGCAACTACGAGCGAAGCCAAATCATGGGGGAAGGTTAAAGATGAGTCTGATATCGCAACCGTTATTGGTGATGTTACAATTACATTTCCTTTGGCCATGATAAAGGCATTTGAAGATCTTTATTCTGAGGGGCTTTTGAAAGACTATTAAAGTTAAAAAAAGGGAACAACTAATTTTTAAAATGGAGAATGCAAAGTTTATTATTTCAAAATCCTGTGTTTTAGACAAGTATAAACAGGTAAAGGAAATGTGCGATTTCGTTTCTTATAGTTCTAAAACAAATCCTGTGATTACTGAAATTTTAGAGCCAATTACAGATTCTTTATTTAGTGTTCATCATGAAAACGAATTAAAGCATATTGAAGATAAATCAAGGGCTATTTTTCTTTTGCAAGGGACAAGCAATGAGGAACTTGAAAGGTTAATGGGTTTGGGAATAGAAACCTTCGTCGTCGATAATGAGCCTGATATTGATACACTATTAGAGTTTATGAAAAATAGGCAAAATCTAAAGGATAAAGCCATTAAATTGTTTTTGAGAGTAAAATTAAAGGAAAATACCTTGCGAACGGAAAGGCACTTTGTGTTTGGCCTGGATTGTGAGGTCGTGAATAAAAGGTTAGTTGAGCTTTCCAAAAATAAGAATATAAAAGAGATTGGACTTCATTTTCATAGAAAAACCCAAAATCTTTCAGAGTGGAATTTGAGATATGAGTTTGAAAATATGATTGATGAAGATATTTTGAAATTCATTAAAGTAGTCAATATCGGCGGAGGCTTGCCTTCTGTGTATAAGGATACCAATGTTGATGTGATTGACCTCATTCTTAAGAGGATTAGGGAGTTTAGAGATTATTTAAATAAGCAAGGTATTAAACTAATGATTGAACCCGGAAGGTTTATTGCTGCCCCATCAGGCAGACTTGTTAGCTATATTAAATCGATATATGAAAATAATATTATCGTTAATGCATCGGTGTATAACTCTGATATGGATGCGATTTTGGTGCCAACGAAGTTACTTGTTGATGGAGAACTTGAAAAAGGCAAGGGAAAGCCCTACGTAGTTAAAGGAACGACACCATGCTCACTTGATTTGTTTAGATATAGGGTTTATCTAAAAAATCCTAAGGTAGGGGATAAGCTTATTTTTTTGAATGCAGGAGCTTATAATTTCTCTTCAGATTTTTGTGATTTAGATAAACTTGAAAGTGTTGTTGTAGATTCATTTGAATAATAACTTTCGAAAAAGCTTTGGTAACAGTTAACAGGAGGATTATTTTTTGAAAATTATTAAGATTCCTTTTGATAAGGGAGGATTTGAGAAAAGTGATGGGGCAAGATTTGCTCCACAGAGAATTTCAAAGTATCTAAAAGAGATGATCGAAGGCACTTCTAATAAGATAAAGGTTTCATATGAGGATGTTGTACTTAATCAAAGTGATGTTTTAGAGTGTCATAAAAGGATTGAAGCAAAGATTAATGAAAGTGGGCCTAAGGCAATTGTTTTAGGCGGAGATCATTCCATTACATATTCCTGTGTGAAGGGATTCTCAAGCCACAATAGGGCTTTTAGCTTAGTAGTATTTGATGCGCATCCTGATCTCATAAAGGATTTTTCTCCTCCAACGCATGAGAGCTATTTGAGGGCTTTAATTGAGGAAAAGATTGTTAATGCAAAGGATGTCTTAATAATTGGGTTAAGAAATTCTGATGCGTTAGAAAAGGCTTTTATTGAAAAAAAGAAGATTAACTATATTTATTCTAAGGATTTTTTAGAGAAGGGGGTTAAGGCAATTTCAGATGAGATTAAAAGGTTTTGTTTGAATCGCAAGAATCCGATATATCTGTCAATTGATATTGATGCTATAGACCCAATTGAAGCTATGGGAACAGGTTATATTGAGCATGGCGGGTTATTATCAAGGGAACTCTTTTATATTCTTGAGGAACTTAAAGAAACTAACTTAATTGAGATGTGCGATATTGTTGAGATTAACCCTGAAAAGGACTTTAAGGATATTACTTCTATTTTGGGTGCTAAAATTGCATCCATGTTAATTGATATTTGAAGAAAAATTATATAAAATAAGAGTCACCGTACTAGGATTTCCATAGAGTAAGAGTTTTTGCATCCAGTAGTTTCTCCAGGAGAAATTATAAGTTTTCTCTTAAATATCGGGCAATTTACTACAAAGCTTTCGAATTCTCCTCCTTCTCCAGCGGGGTTTACCTTGTATTTTTGGTGCAAATCCTTCATTTCTTCTATGAATTTAGCATCTATCCTTCGTAAAAGCCAGGTTTTATCAAGCGGATATGCAAATACTCCAGTTAAAATTACTTCAAAGTTGTTATCAATTAGCTCCTTTAGTAGCTCAAATTGATCCTTTTGCCAAATAGGGTTTATGGATTTGAGATCTAATCTATCGCAGATTTTTTTTATTCTTGATGCTTGATAAACTGAAGCTAGGGCACCTGTTACTATCCCAGTAAGTGCATATTTTTCTTTTGCTTTGGCTATAGCGTGCTCTAAGTCTTTTAGCTCCTCTTCTTTTTCCCCTTTTGTCTTTGTGATTTCTAAGGGAATATCTAATACTTCTGCCTGGGCTTCTACCCTCGTTATTGAGGGGGTATGAAACATGTAGCTCTCTTTGTTTTGCGAGTATATTGATATAAGGCAAGCAATTTTATTTCCCTTTTTTTTTTCAAGGTATAATGCGTAAACACTGTCTTTGCCCCCTGAAAAAAGTACTCCCAGTATCTCCTTTTGGTGAAATGAACCAGTTAATTTTGTTGTTTGGCTATTTAGCGTGTTATTCATTAACTCTTTAGAATTTCTAGTTAATTAATAAAAATATCCCTTTTAAAGCGGTCTTAGGAATTCTAATATTGATATTCTCAAGATTACGTTTATTGTTGTTTTATTTAAAAGATAACTAGAGAATATCAGCCCAAAAAGCCGAAAAAAGATGCAAAAGATAGTTAAAAATGCAAAAATTCAAGGTTATTATTAATAAAAACAAGATTTTTTATAAAAAGGTTATTAAAAGTAAATTAATTACTTGCAAGGCATGGCACAAACTCTTGATTATAGGCTAAGGGAACTTGAAGGATTAGGGTTTAATTCTGCTCAAGCTGAGGGGGAATGTATTAAAGATAGTATTGAAGTTGCTTTGAAGAATTACGAAAATATGCATAGTTCTGTATTATCCAAAGAAGAAAGACTAAAAGATGATTTAGACAAATACAAAAACAGCCTGGATTCCCAAGAGGAAAGATACGATAGGGTTAAAGCAATAGAAGACAACGGTGAAAAACCCCGTTTTTGGGATAGGGTTTTTATGAAAGGATATTCTCGCTTAGAGAGAAAGGTTAAGAAAGCGGAAACGGCATATAACAGCCAAAAGTCAAAAGCCGATGAATATAGAAAAATGCTTGAATCGGTTAAAGGAATTACACAAGGGATTAAGGATTGGAATTCTTTAGTTGAGACAATCGAAGAGCAAAATAGCAATTATGAAAGTAAGCTAAATCCAAAGTATAAAAAGTATCGTGGAGTAGGAGGAACGGTTGGTGGAATCGTTGGTGGAATCGCTGGGCTTATTGCAGGAGCATTCCTTGGGCCTATTACACCTTTTATATTGGCTTCCGCAGGTGCCGCAATGGGTTATGTTGCAGGAGAAGCGAATGCTCAAACGCCTGAATCTTTAGTTGAGAGAGAAAAGCTCAAGATATTAAAGAGTATCAGAAGCATTTATGATGGAAAACTTCAAAACATGTACAATTCAGCGTACTATGGCAAAGATATCCCGGGGTTAACCAAAACACCACCTAAAGATACTAATCCTCTAGAAAAGGAAAAGATTGGAGCAAAGCCGCCAGTATACCCCACTGCAACTATCCCTGATGCTGAATAATAAGTTAAAGGAGTAGCTAAAAAGGCTGCATAGGTTAAAAAAGGCAACACATTGTAGGGCTTTAGCTTATGGTTGTTCTTGGAATAGTAATCCTTATTTTCTATTATGAATTTATTACTATATTTTTTTGGGAATTTTTTTTTGTGTGATATTGTTTTTATGTGCTTTCTAAAGTTTTAAAAATGGGAGAACTAATTTAAGCGAGTTATGGCTGAAGATTTACTCAAAAGCATTGAAGGCAAGGTCCTAAGCGTTGATAGCTATGCATTCTATCAAGATGAAGAAGATGTGGAAGATGGCTCAGGGAATATGATAATACTACTCATAGAAACCTCACAAGGACTTAAAAAGATTAATTTTAAGTATGAAAAACCAGATGAGTTGGCTTTGATGTGCTTAAATAAGATTTTTAGAGGAAATAAAGTATTGTATACTATTAGTTCGTATGATTCGAATCGTGGTGGAAAAATTACTGAGTATTATTTAAGAATTACCTCAGGAATATCCTCTGGCGTTGAGTATTTTTATTATTCTAGACGCGAATAATTAGGGTTTAGATTTTTTTCTAAGAGCTTTTGTATTTTCATTCATTAGCGAATAATTTTATACGCTGCCCTTCTGACCCGATTCATTATTGCAGTACCAAGGTTTTTGTCTCTTAGACCTTCGAAGAGTATTATTTCTACGCCTATTCTATCAAGCTCTCTAAAAGAGCTAAATATTCTCTTTGAGGAGGTTATCTCGCTTTTGCCAAGGCTTATAAATTGAAAATTCCCCTTAGGTGCTTTATTGGCTGAGATTATGGCTATTTTATTGCCTTTAAAACGCTTTAGGAGCAGATTAAGTGCTTTTCTTTGGGCTTTTGAATGCTCTATCAAGATGAGTTTTGCATTGGGAGCATAGTGCCTGTACTTAAGACCAGGAGACGGCGGGTTTTTAATGGACTTGCCGGATTTGAAGTTAGATTTGAACAACGTAACCTTTCCAATTACCTTTTCAATCATCTCTTTTGTTACCCCGCCTGGGCGAAGTATTATGGCAGGCTCTTTTGTAATGTCTAAAACGGTTGATTCTAACCCTATTTTTGTTTTTCCGCCATCGATAATTGCATCAATTTTTCCAAAAAGGTCCTCTATTACGTGCTTTGATGTTGTTGGGCTAGGTTTTCCGGAAAGATTTGCTGAAGGGGCAGCGATAGGAGTACCGGCCTTCTTAATTAGGGAAAGAGCGACTTTATTTTCAGGCATTCTTATGGCAACCGTTGTGAGGTTGCATGTTACGTTATCGGGCACAATTTCTCTTTTTTGAAATATTAATGTCAATGGCCCAGGCCAGAATTTCTTTATTAGAACCTTTGCGACAGTTGGTATTTTTGAGGCAATCTTTTTTACCTGCGATTTAGAAGATACATGAACTATTAGTGGGTTATCTGCTGGCCTTCCCTTTGCTATAAATATTTTTGAAACTGCGTCCTTGTTGAGTGCATCGGCACCAAGCCCATATACGGTTTCTGTAGGAAAGGCAACTAAGCCACCTTTTTTTATTATTTTTGAGGCTATTTCTATATCGCTACTTTTTAGGATAAGGGTGTCCATTTGTTGTATATTTTTTTTATTTTTTAGCATCTTAGAAGCAAGCTATCTGGCAAATTTTTTGATTGATTTTTAGGGTTTAGCCTGTTTTTTTAATTATCCTGTATTTTTTAGGTGTTTTTGAATTCCGAGATGTATTTTCTTAATTCCTTAATATTTTTTACAATCTTATCTGGCTTGGCCTTTTTTAGATCTTTTGTTAATGCGATTCCAAAGCTCACTGCAACTGTTTTTATGCCTATTATTTTCGCCTCTTTCACATCGGAAGGCGTATCGGTGATAAACAAAACATCCATACGGCTGTAATGTTGGGATATCCTTTTTAGTACTTCTCTTTTTTTATACAAAAAGCCTGTGGAGAAAATAGTTTTAAAGTAGGTTTCAAGGCCGTAGCTTTTAAGTACCTTGCCAATTATAAAGCCTATGTTATGCGAGCATACAAAAAGCACAAAATCTGAAAAGCAGTCTTTTATAAGCTCTTCAAACCCAGGTGTTAGTTTTATGTTTCTTGCATTACGCTGAATCTCAGAAATTACTCTAATTGAGAATGGGATTTTAAGAAGTAATTTTTCACATTTAAGTATATACTTTGGGTTTTTTTCAAACTCCCTTTTGAACTGACTTTTTGTAATCTTTTTTAGCTTGAAATAACTTCTTGCATTTGAAAAGGCCTTATATAAGTACTCATCTGTATCAAGGATTACTCCATCAAAATCAAATACTATCGCTTTGTCTATAAAGTTTATAGAATTTCCAGGTTTTCTCATACGCTTTTAATCTATTTAAAAAGTAGTATATAAAGGTTGCTTTTAGATATTTTCCTTTGTTGTAATCCTTGACAACCAAAAGAAGGACAAAAAAGAAAAACTTAGAAGAAGACTTAAGAAATCCAAGTACAAAAAAAATTGTGAAAGAATCTTACCACAGATTTCTACTTTTTATCCTTATCTTTGAACTCGCTGTATCCACATTTCCCACATGAAACCCGGTTTTTGTGAATAGCCATAAAGGTTCCCGCACCACATTTTGGACAGCTTGGGTTCTTTGCTTTGCCGTTTTCATAGATTGAACTAATCTTTTTTTCAGGTTTTCTTTGCTTTTGTTTTTTCTTTGCCATTGATTATCCCTTTTTAATGTAATAGTGAAATTGTTTATTCCTTTGAAGGCTTTGAATCGTCCTTTTTTTCTTCAGTTGGCTTTTTCTCTTCTACCTTCTGCGACTTTGGCTTTTCTTCC
>CAZTMQ010000010.1:0-9287 GCA_964615385.1 uncultured Methanosarcinales archaeon | reverse complement strand
GCCTTTTGCTCTGAGACTTCTTCTTTTTTCTCTTTTTCTTTTAGTGTTTTTTCTATCTTATTTCTTTTTAGCATGTATTTCGCTTCAGTTTTTTCCAACAGTGCCTTGTCTGAGTAAATCTTCGCAACTGCAACAGCCTGACTTTTTCCATATGCCTTCTTAATACTCTCTACCAAAACTAAAGATTTATCAGTATTGGACAGTTTTGCGATTATCTCCTTTACTTGCTCCCTTGAAGGCGTTGTAGCACTACCAAGATCAATTTCAGCTCTTACTATCTTTCTTTTGAACAAAACATCTTCTTTTGTATCGATTATCTTTGCATCAACCATTTTTCAGAATTCACCTTATTTTAAGAGCATAATCTCCTTTTACTGCAATACCTAACTGCTTTGCGATATAAGATTTCTCAGGGTCAACTATTGCTACTTTCCCCTGAAAGGTCTGTGTAAAGCTACTTCCCCCACAGCAAGGGCAGGTTTCACCTGTAACAAACATCTTGCACTTTTTGCAAACTTGCTTTTGCATTGAAAATCACCTTTATTTTTTGCCTTTGGATTCCTTTGAAGAGGGCTTCTTCTCTTCTTTTTGCGACTTTGGCTTTTTTCCATCAGCCTCGGAATACCAATCAGGCTTTCCTAACCCATACTGACGCATCGTAAGGCCTATCTTTGGGTTTGCTATATCCTTGAAGCTTACTGCAACTACCTTTGCTCTACAAATATCGCCAACCCTGATTGTTCTTTTTGTTTCCTTTCCTGATAATACCTTATCCTTTGAAAATGATACAAAGTCATCCATTGTTTGAGAGATGTGAATCATTCCATCAATTGGCCCCATGTTTCCAAAAACCCCAAAATCTGCAACATCTCTTATCTTGATATTGACTATCTCCTGAAGCTCAGGTCTGAATGTTAGTATAGAGAAGACTGTTTCGTAGAATACCCCACTATCTCCGCTGATAATAATACCGTCTCCAATTGATTCGATTCCTGCGATATCTATTACTATTCCAAGATCCTTTGAGATATAGCCAGTATAAGATTCTTTAATCTCTTTTAGTATTCCTTCCGAAACATCGGCACTAAGCTTTTCAGCGCCTACTCTTATATGAGCTTTGATTTTTGTTTTGTAAAACATGCTACCAGACTCCAATGACAAGATATCTTTTATTTCTCGAGTGAATGGTTGAAACTCTCAATGCCTTAAGGCTTCTTTTAAGCTGGGCATCATCAGTTGCAACCAAGATCTCGTTTCTGTTGCCAAACTCCTGACAATAATCAAGTAATGCCTTATCCCCGTTTGGCACAGCCTTATTTAAAGGATGAAAATCCGATTCATTTATAACTCTTTTGCTTTTTTCAAGGGTAACACTCTTGGCTTTAAGAAGCAAAAGTGCCATTTTAGCGTATTGTGGCTGTTTTCCGTTGCCTCTGTTTGAAAGGGCTAAAAGCTCTAAAAGGTTTTCTTCTAAAATAGATACTTTAAAAGAATCATCAATTATTCTGTCAAATTCCCTGAAAATGTCTATTCCTAGCCTAAAAGGAAGCATTGCAAAATTGGCATCTATAAGGACTGTTTTCATTTTGGCTTGTTTTTTTTTGGCTTATTTAGGCCTTGTAATTAGTACATTATCTAGATATATAAAAATTCATATATAAAAATTCATCTTTTTTATGTACAATTTTTTGAAGTAGGGTTTTTTAGTAAATTGTGTTTTTAGGAGGCTTTAGTATTTGAGGATACCAACGGTTTTTTGGTGCCATCTAAGTATGGCTTTAAATTAATTTAGGTTATGAGCAATTTTAAATAACAATCTTTAAATTTATCTAAGATATTAAGGCATTAGGGGGAGCATGGAATTAAATATTATAGGAAGCGCAGGGACTAAGGCAATTCCAAGACCATTTTGCGGTTGCGATGTTTGCCTTGAAGCTAAAAAAAAAGGTAAACCATACAAAAGGCGATCAACGTCTATTTTCTTTAGGGAAATGCACTCGCTCTTTGAGCTACCCTATGATTTGAGGTATTCTTTAAGCGAAGATATGGCGGTTTTAGTGGATAATGTGTTTATATCATCGCAAAATTTGGAAAGCCTTGATGGGCTCAGGTATTTATGGGAACTTATTTCTTTAAGGAATAGGTTAAATAACAAAAAGGGGTTACGAACAAAAAAGATAAGGCTATTTGTTCCTATTTCTTTTAAAGATAATTCGATGATCTCAAGGTGGCTTGAAGATTTTAAAAACCCTGATGTTTTTGAGATTATATTCCTTGAACCTGGCATTGCTTTTGAGATTGAAAGGTTTAGATTAATTCCTTTTAAGATATCTCAGAGTGGGGATTTGGGCTTTTTAATTTTCAAGGGTCAAAGAGCAATAATGATGGCGTTGCACACAACAAGGGAGACTAACTTTTTAGATGAAGCCTTGGATCTAACTAAAAATGGGTGTGATGTCAAAAGAATTAACCTACTTGTTACAAGACAACCGTTTATAATACCTAAAGGCATGATTAAAGCGGAGCTTCTTAACAGCTTCGAAGATAAATATTATTCAACAAGAGAGATCTTTTCACTGATTAAGAGATTTAAGGTAAAAAGGACTTTATTTTTGTTAATTGAAGAATGTTTTGGACTTTCTTATGATGACTACAAAAGGCTTGAAGAGGTCTACAAGGAGTTTGGAATCATCTTTGGATATGATGGACTCAACCTAAGGTTGTAATTTGAAAAATAGCTTTTAATCAATAGCAGTAAAAAGCTATCTTGGCTTTAGCCAATTTTTTGTAGAACTCAAGTTCAGGCTTTTTGTCACGAGGGTCAATAAAGATTTCTTCTAACCCTGACCACATTAAAAACCAGCCCGCGGGCTGAGAGACTATAAATAAAAAATCTATTAAGAAACTTTGGTATTTTTCTATGCTTGTCGAGATTAGAAGTGCAATAGCCCCAACTACCACCCATAAAAGGCCTCTTTTTTTTATTGATTTTAGCTCTTTGACCTTCTCTAGATAGTGCTTTTCAAAGTGGTTTTTCAGCCGTCTTCGAATCATCATTTCTTCAGAAAGCAACCTTTTGTCTTTTGGCAAAAAAAGCCTTAATTCAAGCCCTGCTTCTTGCTTATCTCTTGAAGCCCTTCTGCACTCTGCTAAGAAGTCATCAGATAGTGCTCTTTGGCTGTATGGTCTTGGGTCAAAGTCTGAAAATATGTCGTCATATGAATCAAGGATGAGAGCAATATTGCCTTCCCTAAGGGGAATTTCAGAAACAGGAAGCGAATTCTTCTTTATTGCTTTAATTGAGATCTGCTCTTTTTCGTTTTTTTTAAGAATCTTAAATAGTGCTGTACTGTCTTGCTTTGATGTAACCCTCTTTAGAGAGTCCTTTGGATAGGAGTCTCTTTGAGTAGTACTTTTTTCTTTGCCATTTGCTCCATTTCCCAAAAGATTAATAGCCTTGCTATTACCTATTTTATAAGCTGTACTTTTTGTCATGATATTTCAGGCCCTCTTAATTGTGTTACATAGATTGGATGTATTTTCTGTTTTATTTTTTGAACGTGAACCTAGTTTATCTTTTATCATTGCAATCTAGCTCCTTATGCGATTTAGGAAAAAACGAAAAGCCTCAGCATAAATGCCAAAGTATCTCGTGGATAGTCGAGGTTAATCATTATGTGAATCCGTTTCTTCTTACTTCGACCAAGAGATCAAAGTATGCGAAATGATCAAGGATTTCACGAAATAAACACTAATCATAAATAAAAACACACAATTAAAAGACCACTTAACTTATGAGTTGACTAGGTAATATTTATTTTTATCTTAAAAAAGAAGCTTAATAATTAAAAGAATCGTTTAAAGGCCAGTTCAAGGCCTCGGCTTTTATAGATGCCCAAATTAATAACTATCAGGTATTACTCAAGAAGCTGATTAAGTGGAACAAATCCCCCGTTAGATCCTATAAACGCTGGAATTTTAGTTTCCGAATATTTAACCCCGTCCAAATGTAATCCCTCTAACCACATACGTACATATCCTACAACTTGTGCTGTTTTTTGTTCTGCCCATTTCTCATATTTAATGCGGTCTCCATCGTTTTCAAATCCAGGGAACGCAGTAAGATAATTAATATCAGAAGTAATTATCCCTCCTTTTTTGGTGCTTATAACAATCTTGCCCAAACCCATAAAATTACCTTGTCTATCGTAAGGAAATACATCACATTCACCCGTAATTCCTGTTATGTCATTGGGCGAAATATCTCGCTTTTTAAGAATTTGATAAACTCCCTGAAATAACTCATCTATCGTTTGATATGCCTTTCCAGGATCTGGATATTCTCTAGTCATATTATCACAAGTTGAGAGTGAATCTAGGGTTATTTAAAAAAGATTTCGTTTTTTTCATTGTTTTTTGATAAAATAATTAAGAGTATTTGATAAAAATAGCCTTTTTTTAAAATGAATTCGTCGATAATAACAATTAATATGGGACAAATTGTTAGATTTGCCTTTCAAGTTACTCTTTTTATTCCAAGATTTAAGATTGATTAACGTCTTTTTACAAGTTTCCAAAAGAATTAACTTGATAAAAAAACCCTGAGATTAAATAGAAAATAATGAATAATCGTATCATAACTGATGAAGCATATCACCAATACTTGAGGTTCTTCATTCGTGAATCTGTATCTTCTTCGCATAGCTCTTAAGACAAAGGTATGCAAAAGACGGATTCACTAACTCAAAAACGTATCTGAACAGATAGTTTTAAATATTACTTAGTTTTACAACTTTTAATAAATATTAAAAATTGTAAATATTAAAATAGCAATTCGTTTGTTCATGGGATTAGATGAAGTAAAATGGATAAAATTGATCAAGAGTTTATTGATTTCATGCAGAAGGCAGCGGAGATTTCAGGACAGGATAATGGCATTGCATCACTTTTTGCTTATGTTTACATACAACCTGAAGATATTTCAATTGAAGAGATAGCAAAAGAGACGGGATATAGCCTTGCAACGGTTAGCAACAGGGTAAAAATCCTTGAAAGTATTGGATTAGTGCTTAAATTTAGAAAGCCCAAATCCAAAAAGGTTTATGTAAAAGCGCGAAGGGATCTACTAGGAATTAACGAGGCGGAATTCCTAAACAAAAAATTAGCTGTAATTGATTACACTAAAAGATCAGTGCCACAAATCATTAAGAAATATTCAGCCAAAGCTAATAAAGATAGAAAACTAAAGGTTCAAATACTAAAAGATTACCTTACTCAGGTTGAACAAACAGAGAAGCTAATTGAGAAAATTAAAGAAGGGTTTAGGTGTTTGCGACTATCTAAATAAGCTTTGCAAAAGAGTTGGTTTACATGGCTAATAAAAAAGAGGAAATCATCAAGCTTGAAAGTGTTAAAAAGAGCTACAAAATGGGAGAAGTAACTGTAAATGCAGTTAATGGTGTTTCGCTTTCGATATATAAGGGGGAGTTTGTTGGGATTGAAGGGCCCTCTGGATCAGGGAAATCTACACTTCTAAACATTGTAGGATGCCTTGATGTCCCAACTTTTGGTGAGGTTTATCTTGATACTAAAAAGATTTCTAGCCTATCAGAATCAGACCTTGCAACAATAAGAGGCAAAAAGATAGGTTTTATTTTTCAGCAATTCAATCTCATCCCAACGCTGACGGCAATTGAGAATGTAATGCTCCCTATGATCTTTCAAGGCACATCTAAGGATAAACGGATTAAGAAAGCTAAAGAGCTCTTAAAGCTTGTTGATTTAACTGATAGAATGTTTCATAAGCCAAGCGAGCTTTCAGGAGGTCAACAGCAAAGGGTCGCCATTGCAAGGGCTTTGGCTAATGACCCACAGGTTATTTTAGCAGATGAGCCAACAGGAAACCTTGATAGTATTACTGGACAGCATGTTATGCAAATGCTTGAAAAGCTAAATAGTAACGGAATCACAATAGTTATGGTTACTCATGATCCACGAAGTGCCACGCATGCTAAGAGGGTTATTTTTATTAAAGATGGAAAGCTCTGCACTGAAAAGGATTTAATGTGCTAGAAGTAGTAGGTTTAAATGAACAATTAAAGTATAATTAAAACAAAATGGTGATAATATGAACACGAAAAAAATGTCTAGTTTGGTTGTAATGGTTTTGATAATGACAACTTTATTTTTTGGGTTTGCTAAGAATATTTTTGCAGAAGAGCAGTTTTCTGTTAGCTTACTTAAGTATGAGCCGGTTCCAGTTGAGCCAGGAAAGAGCTTTTACGCATGGTTTAACATTGAAAATAACCTAAATGAAAGGGTTGATAATATTAATGTTAGATTTGTGGACTATTTTCCATTTGCGCTCCAAGCAGATGAAGAAAGAACAAAGATTATCAGCTCGCTTGCTTCGGGTTCTTCAGCAGTAGTAAAATTTTTGGTTTTTGCAGATCCTGATGCAACTCAAGGTACAAATGAGCTAAAGGTTCAATATAGTACAGATGGAACCAACTGGATTGAAAGGGCTAATGAAGTTATAGTTGAGCCTCATATCGCAATTGTAGGCATCGATAGTGTGGAAATCAAGCCAGCTACGGTTTTGCCTGGTGATGATATTGAAATTGGGCTTAACCTAACCAACCTTGCGGAGTCTAGAGTAAAGGATATATCTGTTTCACTTGGGCTCATTCAAACAATAAGCCAATCGGGTGTGTCAACTACAATAGAGCTACCATTCACTCCAAAGGATTCTAGCGCTAAAAAGACAATTAAGGACCTTTTGCCTAAATCATCGATTATAACAACGTTTGGTCTAAAAGTTGACCCAGATGCAGAGATTAAGGCATACAAGATTCCAGTCTATATTAATTATAGTGATATGTCTGGAGAGCAATATAGCGTCACAGACATAATTGGGGTAAATGTTGAGGATAAGACAAGCATCATGACTATTTTAGAGTCTTCTAATAAGATTTCCCCAAGCGAAAATAGTGCTATTGACATAAAGCTTGTGAATAAGGGTTTTGGAACGATTAAGTACATGACTGTAGAAATCATAAAAACCTCAGATTTTGAGCTTTTAGGATCAAAAAGTTACTATTTAGGCAATGTTGAATCAGATGACTATGAGAACGTGGAATTTAATATTAAGCCGAATAAAAAGACAGGCTCGATTACGATTCCGCTTATTATAAAGTATACAGACTCAATGAATAATGAGTTTTCTCTTGATGAGGAAATTGAGTTAAGTATTATGACCGCAGAAGAGCTCAAAGCACAAAATGGCTCAGGTGGCTTTTGGCCATTTTTAATAATAGGGCTTTTGTTGGTTGGTGGCTTCTTTTATTTCAGGCATAAAAAAAGAAGAAACTAATTAAAATATATTTTTGAAATACAAAAGTGCTTTTGGCCATTTTTGTTTTTTATTTTTGTTAATTTTTTGTGTTTGGTATTATACCTTAGATTTAATTGCCCAAGGTGGTTTTGGAAGTTATTAAGGATAAAAAAGTATTAATGAGGATTATTATGATAATTGACCTTTTTTTGATATCACTAGGAAATTTAAAAAAAAGAAAGGCACGAACATATCTTACTGTGCTTGGAATAGTGATAGGAATTGTCACAATCGTTGCTTTGATTTCTTTAGGACAAGGGCTTCAAAATACTATTGATAAGCAATTTGAAAGGATTGGAAAAAACAGGTTAATTATAACGCCAGGTTCAGGAGATCTTACAGGGATGAGCCCAGTTACTTCTGAATTTTCTGCATCAAAACTTTACACAAGGGATATAGAAACTGTAAAAAAATCATCAGGTGTTGAGATTGCAACTGGCGCAATCATCAAAACTGCTACCGTTGTGTTTAAAGGAGAAACAGCGTATCTTAGTGCAAGCGGTATTTCTACAACAAAAAAAGAGCTTGAGTTCGTTCAGACTACAAACAATTATGATGCTGAGTTTGGTAGGCTAATTAGCCCTGGAGAAACGAGAGTTGCGGTAATAGGCTATAGAGTTTCAAATGATGATTTTTCAAGGGAAGTAAAAACAGGAGATGAGATACTTATAAATAACCTGAGTATGAAAGTGATAGGCGTTTTAAAAAAGTCAGGAAATCCTATTAGTGATAATTCTATCCTCATTAGCATTGATGATGCTAAAGAGATTTATGAAATGGATGATGAGGTAACAACTATTTTTGCAAAAGCGGAGGACAAAAGGGTTCCTAGCGAAGTTGCTGAAGAGGTACGAAAGAATCTTGCCAAGGAAAGAGGCGTCAAAAAAGGTGAGGAAGATTTCACTGTAAAAACAGCAGAGCAGGTTATTGATAGCTTTGGAAGCATCATAACGGTTGTTCAGCTGTTCTTGATAGGTATTGCAACAATTTCGCTCCTTGTAGGGATCATTGGGATTACAAATACGATGTTTATTTCAGTTATTGAAAGAAAGGCAGAGATTGGCATAATGAAGGCGATCGGTGCAAGAAATTCAGATATTGCTCTTGTTTTTATGTTTGAATCAGGGATTATGGGACTCATAGGCGGGATTATTGGGGTAGGTGTTGGAATATTAATTGGGAAAGGTGTTGGACTGATTGCAACAATTGCAGGGGTTAGTAATTTGGCTCCTTATTTTTCTATTGAGCTTATTGTTGGCACTATCTTGTTTTCATTTTTACTTGGGATCTTTGCCGGAACATTTCCTGCAATTAATGCATCAAAACTTAACCCTGTTGAGATTTTAAGAGAAGAATGAGAGTCTCTAAAAACAAATAAATTAGCAGATAAATTTGAGATGAAATATGAAAATTGATTATTTTAGTATGGCTTTTAGGAATCTTAAGAGCAGAAGGCTTAGAACCCTTTTGACTTTGTTAGGGATATTCATAGGCGCGTGCGCAGTCATTGCTCTGTTATCAATAGGAGATGGAATAAAAGAGAGGGTAATGATTGAATTTGAAAAGATTGGAACTGACAAGATTATAATTAGCCCTGGTTCTAGCGGGATTATTCCTAGTGGAAGTGGCTCTGCAAGCCTTAATGCAGGTGATCTTGAAGCGATAAAAAAGGTGAGTGGTGTAAAGGAAGCAGCAGGCTCTTATTACAAAGTTGATTTAATTGAGTACCACGGAGAAAGCAAGCCCGGCTTTGTTATGGGATTGCCGCAAGACGAGTCTAAGGAGATCTTTGAAGAGGTTGCAAATTTTAACGTAGTTGATGGAAGAAATTTAAAAAGGGGGGACAAGTACACTGTGGTTGTTGGTTGCTTAAATGTGATTGACGGTGAAAACT
>CAZTMQ010000009.1:20723-23579 GCA_964615385.1 uncultured Methanosarcinales archaeon | reverse complement strand
ATCTTCCATTGGTAAACGATTTCTTGTGCAAACCTTTCTGGGTTTATCTCCCTAAAATATCTACCATCAACAAATTGTGAGATCTCGCAAGCCTCGCAAAAAGGGCATGTAAAGGGACAGCCTC
Source organism: uncultured Methanosarcinales archaeon (assembly GCA_964615385.1). GTDB lineage: Archaea > Nanobdellota > Nanobdellia > Woesearchaeales > UBA119 > DAOSEK01. Next base: position 23,455 of record CAZTMQ010000009.1, on the reverse strand, counting down.
TATTGCCCACAAAATAGATCATCTGAAGATAATACAAATACTTGTCTATATCTTCCCATAATGTCCAATCTAAATGGGGGAAATTGCTAATATCATTATAAAAGTCACCTTTTCCGTTTTCAGTTATTTGGTTGCCTTCTTTTACCCAAAAGCCCTTAATATCTTTTGGAAAGCAATGATTCTTTTCAAAGTAATCAAGAATCTTAGGAAGTTTTTCATCGCCATCCCCAATCAAAATAGCATCAACGTATGGCTCTTTTATTGTGCTTTTAGGATATACTGTTGCGTGATAGCCTCCTCCGAGTATTGGAATGTTGTATTTCCTTTTCAAATAACTGGCCATTCGTTTGATATATTTCATATACAATGTGTTACATGAAAATGCCAATATGTCTGGTCTGATTGTCCTAATTTTCTTATCTAAATACCCCTTCCAATCCTTTGGATGAAAGGTTGTGTCAAAGATATAGGCTTTGTGATTTGTATTTTTGTTAATAATGCTTGCAAGAAGTGTTACTGAGACATCTAACGTACTAAAATCTCCTTCAATTAAGGCGTTTATAAAGGCTATTTTCATAGGGATTTTGGGATTTTACTGAAGTATTTATTTGTTTCTAAAGTAAACCCCTTTTTTAGGCGGTAAAAACCAAATCTTTTTAAATAAATAGGTTTCCGTAACATAGTATTTTGTGGGTAGATGTGTAAATGCTTCCTAGATTTAAGAAGAGTGTGGAATATTTTTTAAGGAATGAGTCTGGGACAACTAATAGGTTTCAGCTTTTAAATAATGGCATCTTTCTTTTTGGATTTGCCGCATCTATATTTGGATTAGCAATGGAAGCTAGAATCGTAGCTGCACAACACTCAAGTCACGCGACTCATTCTACACACACAACACATTCAAGCCACAGTACTCACGCAACCCACGGTAGTCATAGTACCCATGGTACTCATTCTACTCACACAAGCCATTCAACTCATAGTACCCATTCAAGCCATATAACACATGGTACTCATGCAAGCCATTCTACTCATACAAGTCATGCTACTCATTCTACCCATACCTCACATTACTCACATAGCACTCATGGAACTCATTCTACTCACACAAGCCATGGGACCCATAGCACTCACTCAAGCCATATTACCCATTTAACCCATTCTAGTCATTCCACACATACGAGTCATGCTACCCATAGCACCCACTCAAGCCACATTACTCACGGTACTCATTCCAGCCATTCCACCCATACAAGCCACGCGACACATAGTACTCATTCTAGCCACATTACCCATGGCACCCATGCAAGCCATTCTACTCATACAAATCATGCTACTCATTCCACTCATTCTAGCCATGTAACCCATTTAACTCATTCCAGCCATTCTACTCACACAAGCCACGCAACTCATAGTACTCATTCCAGCCATATTACCCATGGCACCCATGCAAGCCATTCTACTCATACAAATCATGCTACTCATTCCACTCATTCTAGCCATGTAACCCATTTAACTCACGCAACTCACTCTACTCACACAAACCATGCTAGCCATAGTACCCATTCAAGTCATATTACACACTTGACTCATTCCAGCCATTCGACCCACACAAGCCATGCAACTCATAGTACTCATTCCAGCCACATTACTCATGGCACTCATGCAAGCCATTCTACTCATACAAACCATGCTACTCATTCCACCCATTCAAGCCATGTAACACATCTAACCCATGCCACTCATTCAACCCACACAAATCACGCAACTCATTCCACTCACTCAAGCCACATAACCCATCTTACTCATTCCAGTCATTCGACGCATACAAGCCATGCTACTCATAGCACTCATTCAAGCCATATCACACACGGGACTCATGCTACTCATGCTACTCATACAAGCCACGCAACTCATAGTACTCATTCTAGCCATGTAACTCATTTAACCCACGCCACTCATTCTACTCATACAAATCACGCAACCCATAGCACCCATTCCAGCCATATCACCCACGGTACTCATGCAAGCCATTCTACTCATACAAACCATGCAACTCATAGTACTCACTCAAGCCATGTAACACATTTAACCCATTCTAGTCATTCAACACATACAAGCCACACATCCCATTCCACCCACACAAGTCATTGTAACGGGGTGCCTGATATAGAATTATCGTAAATAGTTTTCAAATGTTAAAAGTTTATAATACCCAAAAACAATGCTGATGAAAAGATGTTACCTTTGATTAAAAAGAAGTTATCAGAATTTATAAATTCTGAAAAGGGAACTGTATCGCGTTTTGGCATAACAAACGCCGGCATAATTGCAGGTAGCCTTGGTCTTGGTTTAGTATCATTAGGTAGTCTTGGCTATGCGTATACAACTGCAACTGCAAAGCATTATCACCATTCAACGCATGGGAGCCATGATAGTCATTCTACCCACTCTACTCATAGCTCCCATGCCAATCACAATACACATGCAACTCACTCTACTCATACAAGCCACGCCACTCATAGTACCCATTCTAGCCATATTACCCATTTAACCCATTCCAGCCATTCCACTCATACAAGCCACGCAACCCATAGCACCCATTCCAGCCATATCACCCACGGTACTCATGCGAGCCATTCTACTCATACCAATCATTCTAGCCATAGCACCCATTCAAGCCACATTACTCATTTGACGCATGCAACTCATTCTACACATACAAATCACGC
>CAZTMQ010000009.1:0-20623 GCA_964615385.1 uncultured Methanosarcinales archaeon | reverse complement strand
CAAGCCACATTACTCATTTGACGCATGCAACTCATTCTACACATACAAATCACGCAACGCATAGTACTCACTCAAGCCACATAACTCACGGCACTCATGCCACTCATTCAACCCACACAAGCCATGCGACTCATAGCACTCACTCAAGCCACATAACTCACGGCACTCATGCCACTCATTCAACCCACACAAGCCACGCTACACATAACACTCATTCTAGCCATGTAACCCATTTAACTCACGCTACTCATTCAACTCACACAAACCATGCGACGCATAGCACTCACTCAAGCCACATAACTCATGGCACTCATGCAACTCACTCCACTCATACAAGCCATGCAACTCATAGCACTCACTCAAGCCACATAACTCACGGCACTCATGCCACTCATTCAACCCACACAAGCCATGCAACTCATAGCACTCATTCAAGCCACGTTACTCATCTAACCCACGCAACTCATAGTACTCACACAAACCATGCGACCCATAGCACTCACTCAAGCCACATAACTCATGGCACCCATGCAACTCACTCCACTCATACAAGCCATGCGACTCATAGTACTCACTCAAGCCATGTAACCCATGTAACTCACGCTACTCATTCAACCCACACAAATCATGCAACTCATAGCACTCATTCAAGCCACATTACTCATCTAACCCACGCAACACATTCAACTCACACCAATCACGCCAGCCATGCTACTCACTCAAGCCACATTACTCATGGTACTCATGCAAGTCATTCAACACATTCTAATCATGCTACCCACTCTACTCATACCTCACACTATACTCATGCGACCCATAGCTCTCATTCAACTCACACTAACCATTCAACCCATAGTACCCATTCTAGTCACACCACCCATTTGACGCATGCAACTCATTCTACACATACAAATCATGCAAGCCATTCTACTCATACTTCTCACGGTAGCCATGCAACCCATGTAACCCACTCTACCCATAGTAGCCATGCCACCCATTCCACCCATAGTAACCATGCAACTCATTCTAGCTGTTGCCAAAATTGTTATGAAGTGGGTAATAATATAGGACAATATTGTAAAGCAAATAGTGCTTGTATTGGAGGATACCTTTCAGATTGCTCAGCTAGAGAACCACCAATGTGTTATAAAATACTTAAATATGATCCAGCAGGAACTTGTAAAGGAACATTTGTTTTGTGTGGTGATTATAGTCTTTCTTGTTCGACGATGTGCGGTGGAACATGGGTATGCTAAATTCTGCCGAAGGAACACAGGGCAATAATTCAGTGTTTATATTTTTAAAGATAAGTGAGTTTACTGTACTTTTTAATGATGTGTATGATTTCGTGAATCCGTCATTTGCAAGCTTTGGTCTTAAGGCCGAACTAGGAAGGGACAGATTCGCTTAACGATTAACCTTGACTACCTACGAGGTACCTCAATATTTATGCTGAGGTTTTTCATTTGTAAAAATTTTCCAATATTAAAAAAAGCAGAATGGAAAAATATAAAAAAAGAAGATATTTTGTAGAAGCTATGAAGAAAACCACAGATAGCATAATTATAAAGACTGTTATTTGCTTTGCTTTGGCCTTGTTAATTGTTTTAGTCTTTGCATTTTTTTTAAGGATGTATAATGATTCTTTTTATTCTGAAAGAGATCAAAATGAATCTGAAAAAGATCAAAACGAATCGAAGCTTGTATTCTCTGAAGTTCCATTGAATTATGAGGCAAAAATTAACTTGAATTCACTTGGAAATAACAGTTCGGACTTCGTTGGCGATGTTTTTAATAAAAGCAATTCAGAGAAAATCTTATTTAGAGAAATTCACGCAATATGTGCCCCCACTGATTTGGACTGTTACGTTTTTTCTTCACCATTTAACTACATATACAAAAGCGGTGAAAACAAGGTAGAAATAATTCAAATCAGAGTAGAAAATGCGGATCTTGAAAAACCAAGGCTAGCATATTATGAATATAATGATAGTAATTATTCTCAGAAAATGTATCTAGATGAGTTAAGATTTTCTAGTATGGAATATCCTTATTTAGGAACAAAAGGCAATCTTTTTCTTAATTTGACTTTAGACTTGAATAAGACTTACTGCTTTCAACTTGAAGATGGCAAACGTACAAGTGACATCTTGTGTCAGACTTTTCAAGTAGATTTTTTGTCGAGAGATTTTATCCGGTTATCACTGGCTTCTTTAGATAATCTTTCAGATATTCATGATATTCATTTATTTATGGTATTTAAAGATCGTAGCGAACAAGAAATAAAGGAGGGATTGATGAATTGTTCATTAAGACTGTTCTTTCCAGAGGAATTTAGTATTGAAGTTGTTGAATTTTCAAGTGAAGACCTGCTAAATAACTTTAAATTTTGTGGTGGTAACTATTTAGTTGATTTAACTCTCTCATTAGAGGATGACTTAATTGAAAAAATAGTCCCAAAAATAAATGGTACAGAGGTTTTGGATGCAAAATATAAAACAAGGGTTGAAGTTGTAAGGGGAAGTAATTCACTCATTTTAGAAGCGATATTTGATATGTCTTGTGAGTCACAGCTCCATTTTTGTGATAACTTTGTATGATCTTTCCTATTTGTGTTTTGTTTGCGGTTAAAATAGTGTTTCCTGGAAATTGCAAGAAAAATTATGATTTTTATTCCTTCAGGCTTTTTTTATATCCTGCCACTACAAACAAAAATCCTTTATCACCAAAAAGCCTCTTTGCAATGCTTTTTCTCTGAGTATTTAAACTGATTTCGCTTGCACCTTGCTCCTTTGATTTTAATGATGATTCCTCAAAGCAAATCATAATCAAATCATCAACAAACTCCTCGGGCAGTTTATCAATATCCTCAAGATAAATCCCATTAAAGAAGGCTTCATCTTTTCCATCTAAATAATGGTACTCGTAAAATCCAATCCTTTCATCATCCTTTAAAATCCAAAAGAAATGTCTAAAATTGGGTATCTCTCCAGAAACCATGGATAACGCATTAGAATCGCCAATATCAAACAGATATTCTCTAATATCATCAATATCTGCATCCTCAAATGTGAAATCCTCCTTTTTTACCATTTTCCTTACCTTGCAAAAAATATTTTTTTAATATTTAAAGTTTGCTTATCTCAACATGGGCTTTTAAATCAACCTTAGTATTATTCATTGGCAAAATCCAGCAAAAGCCTTCCTTTGATAATGAGTTAAAATTCTTCTCTAAAAACTTATCTTTATTTACCTCATAAAACAAAACAATATATTTACCTTTAGGCTCAACCTCTGTTTTAACAAACCTAATTTCCTTAAAATCAGTATCATACACCAAAAAAGGCTCACCTAAAGGCCTTAGCTCTTTTGTATTCTTGAATTTAATAAACTTTTTGCTCCTTATTTTAACTTCGTGTTCTGCAAATTGCCCGTAAACGCTTATCTTTTCAGGAATAATTGTAGACTTAGTTTTAGAAAAAAGCTTAACACTTAAGGGATTAAAGTTTTGCAAGAAATCGCTAAGTATAAAATCAAAAGCACCCAAAAGATCATCTTTTTTGCTAAAAACCACCTTTTCTTTGTCAATAGCCTTTAAAATCTTATTTCCTTCTGCTAATATAAGCCCCTTTTTTAGTTTGGATTCATTTAGATTCTTAATTATACCTGTATAAAACTCGTTATAGAAGTATTCTTCTCTTTCAAGGTATTTAATAATGCTTCTAGAAAGACATGAGCCAGTGCATACCTCTTTGATTGCATATTTACAAGTATAGCACCTATCCATTGGATATATCCCATGAAAGAAATACGCGTATTTCTTATTAAAGTAATCCTGAATATCCTTTAGGTTTTTAAATTCATCAAGATTTTTATTAAAATACTTTGATAACGGAAAACATCTCCAAACCCTTAAATCGATGCCCACATCAATTGCTCCGCCATCCTTGCACAGCCCAAAAAGCCTGTGCATAAAAGAGTCATAAACATTTTTTCTTGCTTCTTTGTCAAACATGCAATAGACGCTTGCTCCACAATCTGCTCTTAGTACAATTCCATATTTACTGGCTTCTTTTGCAAAGCTAGCAATTTTTTTGCCTATCAAATTGTATTTCTCTAATGGGATTGTAACGTTTTTCTCATATACAATAGGATGCGCAATATCCCATCTGATTGCTTTAATTCCGTATTTTTTAGCAAGATCTATCATATAAGAATAGTCTTGTTCTAAGTAAAAAAAGTTTATGCCTATGCTTATTGCATCTGAAAAGCCAATACTTAACTCCTTCAAGTTATAATCGAGAATTTCTAGCTCCTCTTTTTTATAGAATTTCGGTTCGTTAATGTTAAAAAGAAGAGAAATTGAATTTCGGCTGGATAACTTATTTTGTAAAAACTCAAGGACATCTGAGCTAAAAATGCCATTCGTGAAAATAGTTATGTTATATTGGTAATTAAGAAAGATATCAACAATCTCCTTAAATTGAGGGTGAAGGGTTGGTTCTCCTCCTAAAAGTCCCATTTGCCTTTCTTTTCTGAAAAATTTGGCTACTTTTTCAGCATTTTCAAGGGTAATTTGCTCGTTTGCTAAACCATTTATCTTATCAAGCTCAACCTTTTGCTTGGCAAAACAATATGGGCATGAGCGATTGCAATAATTAGTTAAAAGCAGGTTTACCATTATGAACAAAAGAATTTATCAAGAGATTAAAAATCTTTTCATTTTAAAAGGGCTCGCTATATATCAATCCTTTTATTTGGTGAAAACTTAAAATTAGCATATAAAGAGCTCCAATCTCTTTTATTCTTAAAATCCTCTAAATCCCTTAAAATCTGCTGATTTATATCAGTGCTAAAAGTTTTGCTCGCGTTAAGCATTTCCTCTTTAACCTCTTCTTTTAGTATATTAAAATCCCCTTTGTAGTTATAAGTATCACATAAATACCTTAAAAAAAGCATAGGCAAAAGCCCTTTTTTCTTTTCAGAACTTTTAGAATAATCCTCTACAAAATCATGCCATTTTTCAAGTATTGTGCTTGGCGAGACCCCAAGCTCATTGGAAACAAGTAAAAGAGACTTCTTCATAAAACCAGTGTTATAAAGGCTAAAAAGTGAAAATCTCAAATGGTGAATCCGTTCAAAATCTTCTGTTGTCATATGCGTAGTTTCAATAACATGATAAGGTGACTTTTCATCGTATTTAATTCCAAGGGCTTTTGCGTTCTCTCTTAGCTTTGTCCCCGGCAAAAGGCTTAAAACCATAATAAGAATCGATGAAGGCAAAAGCCCGATAACAAAATCAAGACCCTTTTTAAAATCTTCATAGCTTTCATTTGGAAGCCCATCTAAAAGGCTTATCTGGTAGTTCTTATTTTCTTCATATTTCTTTAAAATAGCCATATTTTGCTTAAATTTCTCCATATCAAAATGCCTGTTAATTAGCTTTAAGGTTTTCTCATTAATGCTTTGAATCCCTATCTCAATAAGATTAACGTTGGCCCTATGAAGTAAGATTATCATCTCCTCATCTAAAAGCTCCGCCTTAAGCTCAACATGAAGAGTTGACCCTTGGTTGTGCCTAATAAATATCCCCAAGACATCCTTAGCTCTTTTATTGTCAATATTAAACGTAGGGTCCATCAAATAAACATCCCGTGGCCTCCTTTTAAGAATAAATTTAAGCTCTTCTTCAACCCTTTCAAGTGAATGATACCTCGTCTTATCAAAATCCTTATGATAATAGCAAAAATCACACTTAAACGGGCATCCCCTCATAGTTTCCGTGCAAACAGTGTCATAATACCTTGGATCAACAATTAACCCTTGAAGGTAAGGGGAAGGAATTTCATCAAGATCATTTATATTTCCCCTTTTTTCATTAAAAAAACACTTACCTTTATCGTTATAACTTATCCCTAACACCTTGGATTTATCCCTATCTTCAACAATGCATTCAACTAGTTCTTTAAAGCTCTTTTCTCCTTCTCCCTTTACAATATAATCGATATAGCTATTATCTCTAAGAATCTCAAAATCCCTTGGTGTTACTTCAGGACCGCCCAATGCAATAATTATTTTTTCATTCTCTCTTTTAAGTCTTTCACACACATCAAGTGTCATAATAATATTCCACATATAACAAGAAAACCCCAAAAAATCTGGCTTTCTCTTTAAGATCTCAGAAATAATATCTTCCTTTTTATCCTGAATAGAAAAATCAATTATTTCAATATCAACCTTCTCTTTAATACTTGAGTGTTTCAAAAAGTATCCTTTAAGAAGATAGAGAGCAAGATGTATAGAAGAATTCTTATGAATATTTAGTGTAGTTAAAATAACCTTATACATCTTTTAAACCTTTCTTTTTATTTATTACTTGATTACTTCCTCAAAGAGCAAATTAAAAACTCCTATGCCCTCAAGAAAAATCTCTTTGACTAACACATTTCTAATCTCATGCCCTTGAGTTTCAGTTAGCATGTTATAAATTTTTTCAACCTCAATATTCAACAAATTAGGCGTTTTCTTCTGTTCAACACAGTTTAAATTTTCAAAAAACAAAAAAATTCGCTTATCTTTGTAAAATTCCTTGTGGAGCCTGAAATCCGCGGTATCAATAACCTTTTCCTTTAAAAATGCCAAGGCCTCAGGATACTGTGTTACAACAAAAAACTCTCCGTTAAGATTTTGTGTGTATAAAAATATTTCTTCTATAAACTCCAATTGGCTTGCCCTGTATTCATTAAAATAGTGCCTCGTACCTCCGTGAGAGAGCCTAATATCGTTTATAAAATTTAGTGCAACAAATAAAATAAGCAAAATTGTGAATGCCTTCCTTTTACTTTTTAATTTGTAACCATTGACAAACAGTACAATAAACCATACGACTGCTAAGGTAATAATTATAGAATAGACTCTTGGTGCCCTATTTTGATTGACTGCTGAAACAAAGATAATGCATAATGAACACAAAAACAAGCATGAAATAAAAAGCATGTGGCTTTTTTCATCAAATTCTTTTAGCCATTTCTGTTTTTTAGCTATCTTTCCCCTTTTAAAAAACATTCCAAAGAATCTCACTAAAATGAGCCAAATTGATGCGAAAAACCCAAGCGCAATCAATGCAAAAAACCAGAAGTCTAAGGTATTAAAAAAGTATTTCAGAAGATGCAAAACATTATCATAAAAATAAAGTATCGAAAAATTTGGGCTTGAATCCTGCCAAGGCTTATCAAAATATTCCTTATAAATTATCAGAAAGTTCGGAATGCAAAGAAGGCCAATTAAAATAGCCGACATTATAAGAGTAAGCCTTTTGTTCTCTACGATGTTGCTAAAAAGCCCTTTTTTCTTTATTATGTTATCTTTTCCTAGATTGTTACCTCTTGGAAAAGCAAAGCCAAAAAGCAAAAGAGAGATCGGAATAAACAGGTTTTCAGGCCTTGAAACTCCTGCAATAAAACCCAACGGGACAATATAAATAAAATCCCAGGGTGTGCCTTTGTTTAGAAACCTAATGATTGCCAAGGTAAAAAGTAGCACAAAAAAGATTGATGTCGGATGAGTCTCTCCATTTCTTGATAGATTTTTTAGATAGTAGATTGTTAAAAATATTAAAACGAATAAAATACCATAAAAAAGCTCATGCCTCCTTTTAATCTTTCCTTTAGATGCTTCAAAAAATATCAAAAGCAATACACCAGCACTTAAAGAGTACAATATCATATTGACATAAATAGAAGAGTAAGGGTTTCCATCTGTAAAATAGTACGAAACATTAATCAAATATGGGAACACGGAGCACTTAGGATACGGCCCAAAAAGCTCAGCAGATTCATGGTATAAATAATTAAGTCCATAGTCCTTAATGCTAAAAGCTATTGAGTTATAATAAAACTCATCGTTGTACAATATGTTGAACTTAGGAATAGCAAAAAGGCCAAAGAAAGCGATAATAACAAACACCAGAAAAACAATCTTTTTTTTATTTTCAAGCTTATAAAATGAGCTAAATAAAAAGGCCAAAACAAAGATAAAACTAACCCTTATAAGCCATATATTAGCCCTTGCCAAAATATTTAACAACGGTATAGATGTCATTAGATAACAGTTACCTTGTCAGATTTAAAAGCTTTGCTAGCATGTGGTATTCTTCTTTATATCAATCTTAACTAAATCAATCCCGCCATTAGGGCATACCTCTTGGCAGGTATAGCAGTGTATGCATTTCTTTTGGTCAATCTCTAAAGAGCCATCCTCTTTTTGAAATATTGCGCCTACAGGGCATGATTTTAAGCAATTTAAGCACCTAACGCACTTATCATTAATCTTTACCTCAAACAAATAAAGCTTTCCAAAATCCTTATTCTCCTTTTTAGTGTTTATATAATCAAATAGGGAATTCTTTTGAAAAACAGGAACCTTGATATCTTTGATATCAATGTTTGTTTTGATTCTTTCAAGATCAATCTCCCCAAGCCCCTTGCTGTTGCCAAAAATCCCTGTAGGCATCGCATTTGGAGCATATCCTACAATCTCACAGGCTACTGAATCAATGGCGATAGGATCTCTTGAAACGAGCAAAAATCCAGTATTAACAGTAGTTCCATAAGTGGGGCCTTCATCTCCTTCCATTGAAATTATGCCATCCATTACATTCACTAAAACCTTATGGGAAACGCCCTTATAGACATCGCAAAGCCCCTTACAAAATTTATTCTTATCCTCTGCGGAGTGAATGTATTTTCTTTCTTCAGGGTGTATTGTTCCAAAAATGTTTTTGATTGCTCCTGTAAAAAAAGAAATCCCATGTGTTTTATACTTTGGAATATTAATAATCAAATCTAAGTCAGGCTCAATATCAAGATAGTCTGTTTTATCAACCCAATAATAGCTATCTATGTCTCTTGTAATGTATTTATGTTCCTTTGGATAAACTAACCTTACACCTTCCTCTTCGCTAATCCTCTTGATACCAGTAATACTATAAACCTTATCTGGCTCCTCAAAATTAGTTCCTGCCGATATATCTCCAAGCCATATGTTTTGGCATTTTTCCTTTAAGGCACGAATCACTGCCTTAACTACTAAAGGATTTGTTGTAACACCTTTTTCAGGAGCAAAAGGATCAGCCAGATTGGGCTTAGCCCAGACTTTTGAGTTCTTAGAAATTCGTTTATAAATCCCAAGCTTATCAAATGCTTCCTTAATACTTTTCAGGATATTCTCAAAATCATAATCCTTTTGCTTGCTAACAAAAACCTCTGTTAAGATATTATTTTCTTTTCTTATTTTGTAAGCATAAGGAATAAAATCCTTAAAGATAGGATATACATGTGATTTAAATTCCTCTTTAGTACCAGGGCAATGCATCCTTAGCCGACAATATCTGCAATCCTCAAAATAATCATACTCCCTAAAGTCTGCATCGTCATATAAAGTGTTCACAATAAAGTCATAAGAATGTTCAATTGCAAACTGACAATAGCAGGGCGGGATTCCAACAAAATAATAAGATTGATTTGCCTTTTCAAAGTACTTGGCAAGCATTAGAAGGTATTTCTCTGATTTGTGTAGTTTAGTACCAGTATAAAAAATATAAATTGTTTTTCCTTTTAGGCTTTCATTTGCTACTTTGCTTATTTTGCTCTTTAATATGCCAAAGTCCAAAGAATCATCAACATTAATTAAAGCGAAATCATCTTTCTCAATAAAAAATTCCCCAGATTCCAAAAGCTCTTTCGAATTTGCCTTTGTAAAACCCTGTGCGTAGCTTACTTTGTCTAAAATCCCATCAAAATTAATAAATTTCAAGATAATATTCCCCCCGCCTTAAATCTCTTAATAAAAAAACATAAACAAAGAAAAAAGTCTTTAAATTGTCTTGCCTACTTCGTATTCTTCTACTAAAGGCTCTGAAACAGGATGATTGTTCTTAAAAACAAGCTTTTCAATTTTTAATCCCGAGAAAGGCTCATAGGTAAAGCCATTCAAAATAATCCTTATGTCATACTCAACATTTGTAATGACCTTAAAGCTTTTCACTGGGAAATCCTTTGAAATCATCACTTGCGTCTCGTTGCTTTTTTCCTTTGCATCTAAACTGGCTAAAATCTTTTTCTTTCCCGTAAGATCAAAGTAAATCTCTGCTTCTAAAAGGTCTGTGTCATGCTCAAACTGATAGCCAATCCAAAGTATGTCCTCACCTTTATCCCTAAACAATATGACCTTTTCATCTTCAAAAAATATTTCCGTATCAGGATCACCCGGTGGCGTTTTCATAAGTTCGTTTCGAACAATAAACGTTTTAATATTTACGGCACCGTCTAAATCCCTCAAATCGATCTTTTTTTCTTCTTCTTTTTCCATTTTAACCAAAACCTTTTACAAGTTTATTGTGTTATCTTTCATTGCGTAAAATCATAGGCGGTGAATTGTTCGCTATTCCTATTGTCTAATTCAGATACTGCGACCTTTAGTACAGGGAACAACTCGCTATCAAAGGAGTCATGGCTAAATGATAGCATTACGAGCCCCATCACCTCAATAATACTTGTCTGTAGCTGAAAGTTATTTAGAGGTGAATTTGATCCTGCCTCAAACGTTACGGGTTCTTCTAGCATCTTTGACTTATCTATATGAAACACGGAATAAAGATTGCAATCCAAGTCAAAGCATATGAAAAGATCAGTCTTTTTCACATTTGCAGGGAATACGTAAGCGAAGCTATACATCTTTTTATCATTTGATGAAAACGCAAATATCTTTCTTGAGTTTAAATGAACATCATCCACTTTAAACCCCGTCTCTTCGATACTTGCCTTTGGCAATGGGAATGTGCCTGTTGCTTTTTCGATCTGAGCAGCATCCTCTTCTAAATTGCCCGTTGGATTAAGAAGATCTGAGCCTGCATTTGTGTTTCCTTCAGGATCTTCAGAAGCGCCCCATAGCCTAACAGAATACATAACAACAAATATAAGAACCGCAACAAGCGCAATTCCAACAATTATCTTTACTGGTTTCATATTTACACCTCTTTTCATTGCGTTTGATATCTTTATCTTGTTCTGTTCTAAAAATTCTTCAAGTTTTTTTGCACTGATTACCGATTTCACCTTTGCTTTGGTGAGCTCTCCTTCCTCATCCAAAAACTCAAATAAAAAATCCTTAGTTCCATTCTTTTGCGAAACTCCTATGATGCTTACAGATTTAATCTTGTCTATTTCTACTTCGTATGAGTCTATTGCTGATTTAATAAATATTTTCTTGTTGATTACCTTCAAGCTATTTAGGTAATCTCCAAAAAACAGGTATAAAGATACAACACCCCCAACCACGGAACCAATGAGGTTTGCAGTGTTATCAGTTATTAAAAAATTAACTAGCATAAGAAGCGATACCCCTAAAATCACCACCCGCAATAATAAACAAAACAAATCGCTTGCGTAAGAAAATCTTTTTATTTCAAAATTTTTATATTCTTGATCAACCAAAACATTTCACCCCTTTGCCAAACTTATTAATGCTTATTCTCATCCAAATCTTATCGTTAAAAGACACTTAAGCCTTTTTACTATGCCTTTTATTTAAATAAATTTCTAAATTTCAGGAATAATTGGGTAATCTTTTGTGTTATTTAATATCTCTTCTTTTGATTCTACCAACTTTCCTGCAACGGGTCTGAATTCATCGTGACCCATCTCATCAGAATATTCTCTCCATGGACCTTCACAAACTAATCTATATCGACAATCCCTGCATTGCGGAAATAGTGTTTTTCCTTCGACCTTTTTGACATAGTTAAAATTTTTTACCCAAAAATCCTTTTCTTTTACGATAGTATCAGGAATGTAAAGCTCCGATACGTATCTTTCGTAGCCCTTCATGATACAAAAGGGCATAGCTTCTGCCATAACTACCCTGTTGCTTAGAGCACCTATTTTGATTCCTTTTTTTATGTATGGGGCAGCAATAGTTGCTATAGGCATAATTGAGTTGTAGTTCTGCCATGCATTTCCCATTGCGTGTACAAAAGCGAACTGGAATTGGAGCACATCTAGCTCAACTAAAAGCTTTGCAAGGTTTGGGGCATCCCTAACATTTGCCTTAACAATTACACTGTTAGTAATTACCGTCCTTTTAAGCTTCCTTATAAGTTTTATGCCTTGTGTTGTCTGCCTATATGCTCCTGGTGCCCTTGTAAGGTAATCGTGTATTTCGGCAGTTGATCCATGCAGTGCTGGTGAAAACTGGTTTGCTCCTGCTTCTATAAGTTTCTTTAGAAAACTTAAATCGCTAAACATTCTACCATTGCTTTGCAATTGAATCTCTTTATATCCTATTTTTGTTGCGTAGGCAACAAGGTGTATTGCATCCTTTCTAATAGTAAACTCTCCACCCGTAAACACTACAGAAGAGACATTCTCATCCCTAGCTGTCCTCAGGCTCTCTTTAATCTCTTCCGTTGTTCTATTTCCATAGTGCCTGTTATGCGCCTGAACACAAAACCTGCACCAATTATTGCAATAATAACCAGTTTTTATATCAACTCTGTCTGCCATTTTACAAAACACTTCTACTATATCGACCAATCAAGTGATTAAAAAGCCACCATTTATATGTCTACGCAAAATCTTAGTGAAAACTTGGCCATTTTCTTAATAGTTCTCTTTCTTCCCTATTGAACAATATCTTTTCAAAAAGGGTCTCAATCATGTATTTATGAATTTTGCACCTTAAGTTTTTATTTGGAAGATTTACAACCATAGTTCCTTCTTTCTTATAGTTTTCAAGAGGGCAAATCCCGCAATAAGGATACCAAGGGCACGCATCGCATGTAAAACCAAGCATGCTTGAATTACACTTCATAATTTGTCTTATTTTATTGTTCCTAAGATCATAAAATGTATTACTGTGTACATTTCCAAGTTTAAAATCCTCCCCTAGAGTTCTAGCTTCGTCACAGCTATAAATGCTCCCATCGTAATCGTATAGTATCTGTCCATCTATTGCACCACAGGGGCAGGATAACTCTGCAAAACCAGGATTTTTTCCCATAAGTATTTTCTGAATAAGAATCGATGATACTTCTTCTCTTATTTTGATACCTTTTCTGTTTAAATCTAGGATGTAATCAACAATCTTTTTCCAGACTTCAATGAATGCTTCTGCATCGTAGGCAAGTGTATTCCAATTCGCAGTTGCAAAGCCAAAATCTGTAATGTATTTGTATCTAAAGCTTGGAAATCCTAATTTTACGTACAGATCAATAATCTCCTTGTACTTACTTAAAGAAGCTTTTGTGATAACAGGAATTGCAAAAACTCTGTTGTACTTCTTTTTAGTTTCTTCAATAACCTTCATAATCATCTCATAACTGCTTCTCTTTGGCTCTAAGGTAAACTTACGATGCAGGTCATGGATTTCTTTTGGTCCATCTAACGAAAAACAAAGGCCTATTTTATGTTCTTTAATAAAACTCAGTTTAGTATCATCAAGTAGCGATCCGTTGTTTACTATTGCAAAATCTAATATCTTGTTTGCAACAAGATTTTTTTCCTCAGCATACAAAACCACTGATTTTATAATATCAAATTTTTCAAGTGGCTCTCCACCTGTAAATTCTATGACAATGTTCTTGGCAGGCCCCTGAAATATAAAATCCACTACTTTTCTTGCTGTATCCTCACTCATATCAAAACCTTCGGCATCTTCTGGCTTTCTGAATGCATAACAATAAGAACATGTGTGATTACACCTCAACGTTGGAACGAGAATATGTAAACTCGTTGAGTTAGTAATGTCCCAAAAGTACATTTCGGCATTCTTTATTATCCTTTCAGCGTTGTTTTTTGTTTTGATGACTAGTGCATTTTCAAGTTTTTCAAAGAGCTCATCATCAAGTTTTGCAAGGATAAATTTTTCATATTCCTTGGTATTTAAAAGAATCCATTTGCCCATATCAGTGATAATAAGTATCCCCTTATCGCCATAGGACTTTGTTCTATAGTTGATCTCTTTATAGTCTTTGTTCAAAACATATTTGTTATCTCCCATTTTAATCAATTTTATCCAAAAAAAGATTGCTTACTGACTGCAACCCTCGCGTTCTCTTCTTTCCCTTTCTTTTTTACAATCATCGCAGTTACATTCTGGGTCATAGTCTCTTTCAGGGTCGTACTCTCTTTCATCCTGCTCGGATTCATCTGCCTGTTCCATGGATTCATCTTCTTTTTCGCTAATAAATCTATATAAAAGGCCGTTCATCATATTAAAAAAGCTTCCAAGAACCTCTTTGGGTTTTTCATCTCCTTTTGGCTCTAATGAAACGGTCATCTTATCCTCTGAGTCATCCTTTTTATCCATAAACACAAAACAGCTATCAAGAAAGTTATTCGCTGTCTCGATAACTACATCGTATGGATAAATTGTTGTATCAATGTCGAAAGTAACTGTTTTTCCTTCTATTTTTGAATTCATCATCTGTTTTCACTCTCCTTGCAGTGAATTTGCCCTTTTTCTTAAATTTAATCTTATTTAACTATCAAAATCTTTTTTTATCTCTATCTAAGGTTCAAGATCAGACAAGTCTATGTCGTCAAGCTCGCTTTTTATACTTTCTTTAATATTCCCTTCATTTTCTTTTGCACTTGGTTCATCTTTATTTATTTGGTATCGTTCCTCATTCACTTTGTTTGGAGCTATTTTTTCTTTAGCGTAATCGTATGGAAAATTAGATGCATCTAGCAAAAGATTTTTGATAGGTGCAGTTAACGCTGATTGAAGTTCGTAAAATGCATGATTTGTGACCCTGTTTTGGAACTCTTTAGAATATTCCAAAAGATTGCTAAGATTAAGATCATCTCCAAAAATCTTGACTTCAAAATAACCATTGTTCCAATCAACAATAAAATAAGCCGTTTCAATAGCACTATATACTGCGGTCATTATAAACTTTAATGGGAATAAATCCGAGTTAATACTGACTACTGAGTATTCAATTCCTTCATGCATATCTATTGATATGTTGCCAAATATTGGCGTTTTTTCTTTTAATTGTTGCTGATTTTTTTCTTCACTCATTTTCCGTTGACCCATATTTAATTTCCCAGGGTGTTGAAATCCCTTCCTCATCATCAACTACAACGTCTTCCAGTTTATCTGTACTTTTTATCTCTGAAAAATCTTCTTCTTTGATTATACTTTTTTCGGGCTTCTCTGCCTTTATTCCATTAGAGTTATTGTTTTCGTATCTTGGGTTTAAATTTGTTTTATCAATAGTTTGGGAAATGGGCTCATTGTAGTCTTCAATTGGTCCATTTCCTTTAATTAAATCACCAAACTTTTGCGAAAAAAGCATATCGGGACATTCCTTATACTCAAAGGCAAAATAACTCTGATAGTAATTAAGAAGTCTTCCCTTAATTCTTTTTGAAATATTTAGTTCGTATCTTAAAAATCTGATAACCTGATTTTTAAACTCTTTTACAATCATTTTAGGTTGGTCAGTTTGTTCATTACTCTTTTTATCAAGCGTGATAAAATTTACAATAATCTTGTGTTTTTCTCCGGTTTCAAAGTAGAAATATCCTGCACCTTGCATCTCATATGCAGCAGCCAAAATCGATGCGAACGAAAATAATCTGTCATCAAGTATAATTTTTATAGCACTGGGCTTATCTTCTTTTAGTTGATTTAAATAATCTTGTTGCTTGATTCTTTTCATCAGATTTTACCTCTTATTAGCCCTAAATTTTTAAAAGTCAATTGTTGAATTTTTTTTGGAATCTTTTGGCATATAAAAGCGTTTCTATTAGTTTAAACAAATAATTCGAATTATTTTCATCAGATTTTTGATCCTAAAAGTATTTTTTAAATCTAGTTAACATTTGTGTTTAATGGCACGCTCAAGTGTACAATTTTCCTTTAAATTTCAAGAGATTCATCATCTCATTAAAGTAGAGACTTTATAAATGCGTAAACCCAACCAAACATAAAAAATATACTGCCCTTTGATAATATACTCCCTATGACCGCTAAGAATATGATTGGAGCAAAAAAGATTGTTCTAAATACCAATATCTCGTCAATCCCCTTTTTAGCTAAAATAGCTTTAAGCTTATTTAAATCTTTTTGTTGAAGACCTTTTGAAGGGTCATATTTAATAATTGGATTCTCCATAGATTCTTCCAAAAAAAACTTATTGGTAAAATATTGGTATAGGGCAAAAATTTTCAAGGGAGGAAGACTAATGTTTCCTCTTTGCATGCAGGGAACTTGAGCAAGCAGATCGCCTTCTTTTAGATTTTTTACCTTTTCCTTGCGTGTGTTAATATTGAAGTTTATGTCAACCAAAAAGATCCTTAAAAGGACAAATAATAAAAACAACTTTCCTAAAAGAATAAGCTCATCAATATTCACATAATTTGGGTAATCTAATATAAGTCTTGCAATTGCAACTATTATTATCAGCCATTTAAAAGAGAGCTTAAAAATTCTCTTAAGAAGCAAAATCACCAAAAATAAAAATACTGCTGTTATGAAAAAATTACCTGGAATCTTTAAAAGCTCAAATGATTTTCGGATAAACCACGACATCGAAAAAACTGCAATCGCAGATACATACAGTGATTTGAAGGTAAAAAGTTTAGTGTCTATTTTAAATTCCTTTAATCTTGTAAACATAATAATTATTCCTGAAATTACAGTGATATCAATTAAAAGAGTAAATGGAAACGGATAAGGGCTATACCTTACAAATCCAGCTGGAACCAAGAATAAGTAAGCTGAAAAAAGCTTTGCATCCCCGGGTGGCCATAGCCCTAGAAACCAGCAAGAAATCCCGACTCCAAGCCCTATCAAGAAGTTCAACCCCTGAAATTTAATCGTATTTACCAAAACATAAAAAAAATCCATCTTAAAATCAATAGAGGTTGTAACTGAATTAAGAAAAATGAAAAACAGTGCAAATAACAAAATTCTCAAAACATCCCTATTATATATCTTTCCACATCTTAAATCCGAAATGCTTGTCTTTATTCCGTAGAACAAAAACACGCTCCACCATCCTATGTTAGCTATAGTTGAGAGTATCATTTTCGCAGTTTAAATTTAGTTGTCTTTTTAGGTTTGATAAAGAAAAAGGCACTTCAAAGCTTTTGATTTTTTCATTATATTCAATAAGTAAAATATCTGAGCTTGCAAGCTCCTTTTTATCAATTATCTTAGCATCGCAGTCAGCATTGAGTAAATAATAGACATTTATCTTTGATGGGCTGAAATAATAAAACAAGCCAGAAATAATTAAGATTACAGCAAATATCAGTACCATAGAGATGTTCTCGTTTGTTAAGATCATTGATTTAATCTTTGAGATTCTTAATCGGGGCATGCATTTTGGAATGCGATACTGCTTAATAATATTTTGCTTCCGCTATGTTTTGTTTTAGGCATGAGTGTATCTATTTACGCTTTAATTTTCTATTTTTACTCAAAAGAAAGTTTTATAAATATCATTTAGAAGAAAAAGAATTGGGAGGGTTATATTGCATTTTTTTGGTAGTAGAGATCGTAGAATTAAAAGCGAAAATAGGCGTGCCTCTAGTAGTTTATTTCTTTTCTCTTTCTTTCTTTTCTTTTTTGTAATTTTGATGATAAGTTTCTCACTTGCAACATATCTTCGTATCGATTTAAGAAGCCCAAATAACTCTGTAATCTCCTATGCGCAAAATAATACTTTTGCAGATGATGCAAGCTGTACTGTAAATGGAAGTACGTCTTTAACATCTGCTTCTGTTACATGTGATGATTATAGCTTTGGCTCTAGCTGTTGTTCTTTAGAAGGGAATTATACTGCCTATGTAACTTCAGATGATGCAGATTTCACAGCTCCCTCAAACAATAACGTGACGATTTATAACGTATATTGGGACTCTTCAAGTACCTGGTGCCAATGTAAGATGGATACCGGCTATTGGAATTTGGGTGGTGAGGTCCATGGCACAAGCTGTTGTGGGGATGATGCCTCTGAATACAAGCGCACTCGGCTTGTTTCCGGCACAGTGGATAACGGCTATTCAAATAGCACTGCTGATGACGCCTGTTGTAATGCCAACACCAAGTGTGTGAACAATAGTGTTTGCTATGCAACTGGTTATGTTTCAGGTGATGCAGATTCTGATGGAGATACTGATTACTGCAATGCTGGGATGTGGTATGATTGCTTAGATGACTCTAACTGTCCTTCGGGGTATTATTGTAATGGCAACGATTGTGACATATGCACAGCAAGCCAATGCCTTGATCATCCAAATTGTAGAGATGGAACTGCTGGGTGTTGTGATGAGCATTCTGATTGTAGTGTAAATGGGGATGATTTCTGCCAGTACTATAACACTGGTGATGAAAATCGTAAAACGACACCTTCGGATGATGGGGATATACAATCGGGTTATGTGGAATTGGCTTCAAGATATGTGTGTGCACCCGCTAAATATCTAAACAGGGGAACAGAAGCAGTTAGTTGGGATTTGGGGTCCTTAAATACATACTACAGTAGGACACAGACCTATACTGCAGACGCGAATTGGTGGCAATTTGCCGGAGATGGAATGGTTACTGCTGAAACTAATTATACCTTAAGCGATACGGATCTCTGCTTTGTCTACAATTATGATCCTTGTACACTTTCTGCAACGAGTGACGTGGTTGCCAGAAATGCAGATGGTACGAGATATGACTTAGGTGATATAAAACAAGGGTTGTCAATAACTTCAGGTTGTTCAACCAATTGGATTTGGGTTAACTTAAGTGGATATCTTGGTAGTTCTTCTGGAACGTTTCAAGTTGCATACTTCGCTGGGGATTCTGATTATACACGCGAATGGCAATTTGGTTGGTTAAAACAAGCAACAGGAGCATTTTCAGATGCAACTAATTATTATTGGTGCTGTGATCAGTCAACGGATTGTGTGTATAATGCGCCAAATCAAGGAAATAGGGTTTCAGGGGATCCAGACTCTACAAGTTCGGGGTGCTATAATACCGTAAGTACAGTAAATACAGGGGGCGGAGATGGAGCAGATTTGGAGTACTGTAACGCAGGAACTTGGATAACTGCGGATTCTAGTTCCGTTGCATGTAGTGCGGTTGCCGGATCTACAAGATGGTCAATCGGAGGGGAAATTGATGCAAGCACATGTTGTGGAGATGACTCAGGGGAGTACAAACTTGTCCGAAATGTTTCCGGTACAGTGGATAACGGCTATTCGAACAGCACTGCTGATGACGCCTGCTGTAATGCCAATACCAAGTGTGTGAACAACAGCGTTTGCTATGCAACCGGTTATGTTTCAGGTGATGCAGATGGTGATGGCGATACTGATTACTGTAATGCTGGGATGTGGTATGATTGCTATAATAACAGCAACTGTAATACTGGTGCAGGCTATTACTGTTCTGCGAATAATTGCGTCAACAGTTGTACTAAAAACAGTGACTGTCTCACAGGCTTCTTTTGCAATTCTGCAGGTTCTTGCCAGGCAAAACTCGCAAACGGTGCAACCTGTGTTGGTGCGACCGCAGTAGCTAATAACACTGAACAGGACGGTGCCTGTACCTCTGGCTATTGCGATAACGATGGGGTTGGTGTAGCTGATGATGGCTGGTGCTTTAGTCCTTACAGTACCTACTATGATAGTCAAGAGAACACAAAATGCGAGAAATCAGCGACCAGCGTAGTCTCAGACGCCTCTGATGAAAAGACTGGCAACGCCTGCGATAGTACAAGCGGCTGGATAAATTCAACCTGCTATTATTTTAGTGATGGCGATTCAAACTCTCAGACCTGCACGTGTATAAAAGGCGCTGGCTACTGGAGTATAGGCGGTGAGGTGAGTTCAACAACCTGCTGTGATGATGCTTCTGAATACAAACGCACCCGGCTTGTTTCAGGCACAGTGGATAACGGCTATTCGAACAGCACTGCTGATGACGCCTGCTGTAATGCCAATACCAAGTGTGTGAACAACAGCGTTTGCTATGCAACCGGTTATGTTTCAGGTGATGCAGATGGTGATGGCGATACTGATTACTGTAATGCTGGGATGTGGTATGATTGCTATAATAACAGCAACTGTAATACTGGTGCAGGCTATTACTGTTCTGCGAATAATTGCGTCAACAGTTGTACTAAAAACAGTGACTGTCTCACAGGCTTCTTTTGCAATTCTGCAGGTTCTTGCCAGGCAAAACTCGCAAACGGTGCAACCTGTGTTGGTGCGACCGCAGTAGCTAATAACACTGAACAGGACGGTGCCTGTACCTCTGGCTATTGCGATAACGATGGGGTTGGTGTAGCTGATGATGGCTGGTGCTTTAGTCCTTACAGTACCTACTATGATAGTCAAGAGAACACAAAATGCGAGAAATCAGCGACCAGCGTAGTCTCAGACGCTTCTGATGAAAAGACTGGCAACGCCTGCGATAGCACAAGCGGCTGGATTAATTCAACCTGTTATTACTTTAGTGATGGCGATTCTAACTCTCAGACCTGCACGTGTATAAAGGGCACTGGCTACTGGAGTATAGGCGGTGAGGTGAGTTCAACAACCTGCTGTGATGATGC
>CAZTMQ010000008.1:0-24071 GCA_964615385.1 uncultured Methanosarcinales archaeon | reverse complement strand
CAAAAATCACGCTTTCAAAAGCACAATTTTTAAAACCTTTGAGAAATACCGATATATTATGACATCTTTGATTGCCATAGCATCATATGGAAAAGGAACTTGGGCAGCCTTAGCAGAGCTAATCAAATCGGCCGATTGGCAAACAGTATTTATAATTACAGATAAGTTTGGTATAGAGCATTTTCAAAAACAAGAGAACATTGAGTTTGTCGAGGTAGACTTCTCCAAAAGCCCTGAAGAAATAAGAGATGCAGTACTTTTAGCCCTTAAAGGCAAAATAGAGGATTTTGAAGTCGCATTTAATATGATTTCTGGAGATGGAAAGACTCATATGGCAGTACTTTCCGGTGTACTTTCACTGGGCTTGGGAATAAGAATAGTATATTCAAAAGAAAACAAGCTCTGTGAGCTTTAAGAGTTAACTTCCTGTTCAAAATTTCAAAAAAATATTTAATTGAGCTTTTTAAAAAGCCTTTAAGCAAATCAAAATGGCTCTTATTTAGTCTTGGTCTTTAAGCAATATCTAAATCCCATCTAACTCTTTCCTAACCCTTCTCTTTGTAAATATCCTTTAGTTAGTATCTTTTCAAAAAAAGAAAACTATTAATACTACTCTAAGAGAAATTACAACTTATAGTGTTATGTTTTGAAAAGCTACACAACCTGTTGTGTTTTTGTCTTTTATAGGTGGTGGCAACATTTTTTTAAAAGGTCATTTTTTTAATATGATTATTTTTTGTTTTTTTAGCTTTTTTAATCAATTAAAGATCATTGTAACTCCGCTTAAACCCTTTTACAACTTTTTTACTACCTTTTTTGGTAATCTAAAATTAAACAAAAAGATGTTAAAATTATTCAAATGTAAAAAGAGGTGTGCTAAAAATGAAATGCCCATATTGTGGTAGTGACGCCATAAAGGTAATAGATAAGCGGGATGTTGACGATGGAAAATCCACCCGCAGAAGACGCGAATGCCTCTCTTGCAAAAAAAGGTTTACAACCTACGAACACGTAGAGCCACTCAATGTTTTAGTTGTAAAAAAGGATGGTGTAAGGCAATATTACAATAGAGATAAGATCTTGAATGGGATATTAACCGCCTGCCAAAAGCGAAAGATTGACTTTTCAATAATACAGCGCGCTTTAAAAGAGATCGAAGAACAAATTCAGGATTTAGGAAAGGAAGAAGTGCATTCCTCGCAGATCGGAGACATTGTCGCTAGAAAACTTTCTGAAATTGATGATGTAGCCTATGTTCGGTTTGTCTCAGTATATAAGAGGTTTAATACCTTAGAGGAATTTAAAAAAGAGCTTCAAGAAATTGAGAAAAACACAAAAAAACACAAAAAACAAGAAACAACCAAAGGGTGATTAAATGAAACAGGAAAAGGAACTGCCAGATAAAATAATCAAAAGGGATGGGAGCATTGTTAACTTTAACATAGATAAGATCAGAAGGATTGTAAAAAAATCATTAGAATCCAATAATCAATACTCAAAGAAACTTGAAGATAATGTAATAGATATAGTTTTGGAGAATGTTGCCAAACTTTTCACAAAAGAGACTTATCCAAATGTAGAGCAAATCCAAGATGTAGTTGAAATAGCCTTTATGAAGCTAAATCTATTCGATGTAGCAAAATCTTTCATAATATACAGAGAAAAAAAGACAGCTGTTAGAGAAGAAAAAAAGAAGCTTTTAAACAAAGAAAAGCTTGATTCAATTGACAAACTGTTCTCATTAAACTCTTTAAGGGTAGTATGTTCAAGGTATCTTGAAAGGAACAGAGATGGAAAGATTGCAGAAACTGTAAAACATTTATTTGAACGAGTATCTCTTCTTGGAGGAATTGGCGATATACTTTTTTCAGAAAGGGTTTATTCCAAAGAGCCCGTTTGCGAGAAAAGCCTTGATAAATATGAGCAATTTATGAAGGCAAGTGAAGAATATGAAAACATCCTTTCTGTTGGAAAATACAAATTCACAAAGTACCACTTTGAACAGCTTTGTTATGCATATAGAAGGCTCAGGCTTTCAGGCCATATGAAAGTATCCCTGCCAAAACTTATCGAAATGATAGAAAACCATCAGTTTTCTGATTGTGAGCATTTAATAGATGAATACTACACACTAATGACTTCTCAAACGATGCTTCCAAATACTCCTGCCTTAGTCAACGCTGGCAGAAAGCTTGGGCTTTTGTCAGGATGCTTCACACTAAACGTTGAAGACGACCTAAACTCCATTATGAAGCTTGCCTGTGATATTGCAGTAATTCAAAAGATGGGTGGCGGGACAGGAATAAACTTCTCAAAATTAAGGCAAAAGGGCGACTATGTTGGCTCAACAAGCGGTGTCTCAAGTGGCCCTATCTCTTTCATCAAAATGATAGACTCCATATCTGATGTAATAAAACAAGGCGGGGTAAGAAGAGGGGCAAATATGGGGATACTTGACATCACCCATCCTGACATAGAAGACTTTATCAAAATGAAAGAAAAGGATGGGACCTACACTACCTTCAACATATCAGTTGGTCTCACAAAAGAGTTTTGGGAAAGCCTAAAGAACAAAACCCCTTTGCCATTAATTAGCCCTAGAACTAAAGAATTTGTAAAACACGCAGATGCTGGCGCCCTTTTAGGCGTGATAAGCTACTTTGCGTGGTCCATTGCAGATCCAGGCGTTCTTTTCTTTGATAACTTCAATAAAAGAAACATCTTAATGGAAGCAAAAGGCGGTCCAATAACAGTAACAAACCCTTGTGGTGAAGAACCCTTATACCCTTATGAATCCTGCAATCTTGCCAGCATAAACATCGTGAAATTTGTGGAGTTTGAAAATGACAAAGCCAAAATTAACTACGATAAATTTGAAAATGCAGTGAGAATAACAACAAGGCTTGTTGATAATTTTGTTGAAGTAAACAAATACCCTATCCCTGAAGTAGAAGAAAACACTCTTCTTACAAGAAGGTTAGGCGTTGGATTAATGGGCGTTGCCGATACCTTATATCTTCTAAAAATTAAATACAACAGTAAAGAAGGCTTTGATTCAATAGAAGAGTTTGCCGAAAGGCTTACTTATTCAGCATACCAAGAATCTGTAGAGCTTTCAAAAAACAGGGGAACATTTCCACTCTTTGAAAAGTCGGGGCTTTCAAAAGGAGATTTGCCAATAGAAGGTTTTTACCAAAAAGACAAATGGCATAAAAATTGGCAGGAATTATCAGATCAGATAAAGCGTTTTGGAACCAGAAACGCAATGGTCACAACAATGCCACCAACAGGCTCAGTAAGTATGATCGCTGATACCTCTAGTGGAATGGAGCCCAATTTCTCATTAGTATTTACAAAGAATGTGGTTGTAGGAGACTTTTACTATGTTAATTCAATATTTGAAATGGCTCTCAAAAAAGCCGGAATCTACTCTGAAGACTTATTAAAAACAATCTCAAACAACTATGGCTCTGTCCAGGGTTTAGATGAAATCCCCAAAGAGATACGCGATATATTTGTAACTGCAATGGATATTCATTGGCTTGATCACATAGTCGCTCAGGCAAGCATGCAAAAATGGACAACTGATAGCATTAGTAAAACAATAAATATGACAAATGAAGCGACAGTCGAAGAAATAAAGCAGGCTTACATATTCTCCCATGAGCTAGGGTGCAAAGGAGTAACAGTATATCGCGATGGCTCAAAATATGGCCAGGTATTGAACGTGGATTCTGATTCTAAGAAAAAGGCATTCACATTGACACCTTGTAGATACTCAATTGAACTTGTAAAAAAGATAATTGAAATAAGGCCCTGGATTGCAAATTACATAAACATATCAAAGCTCTCAGATGATTCCAGCCAATTAAACCTCAAAGAAATAGCCTCAGAAAAACCAATTACGAAAAACGCCGGGCAAAAAAGTGCAGTCCCAAGAACAACTATGGTAAACACGTTAGGAATAAATGAAAAAGAAGAGCGGTGCCCAGTTTGTAACGGAAGGCTAATTGTAGAATCGGGCTGTGTTAAATGCATTGATTGTGGCTGGAGCAAATGCACAATAGGTTAGGTTTTTTTACTTCGTGAAATCCTGTCAGTTCGCATACTTTGATCGTTTAGCGAAAGTAAGAAAAGATGGCTTCACCTAGCGATTAACCACTATATCTGCAAGATGTCTCTGAGTTTATGCTGAGTTTTTTCATTTATTTTTTTTTATTTTTACCTTAATTATTTTTTTATCACACTCAATTTATGTATTTGTCTTAATTTGTTTTTTTCAAAATAAGCGTTTTTTTAAATATAAATGTTTTAAAGGGCATTTTTTTGCTTTGCACTAAAAAACCCTAAAAATTGAAGTGAGCGTGTATCATTTGATAGTCACCTACACTGGAGATGGAAAGGGAAAGACCTCTGCTGCGATAGGAGCAGCAATAAGGGCAATAGGGGCAAACCAAAAGGTACTATTTGTCAATTTTTTAAAAGGCAGGGAAAGCCATGAATTCAGCGTCTTTAAAGAGCTAAAAGAAAAAGGGCTTTTGCACAAATCCTTTGGTATCCCAGACTTTGTATCAGAGAATAATTTCGAGGAACACAGGGAGCAAGTTATGGAAGGCATTAAGTTTGTTTTGGATAACAAAGAAGGTTATGATATGATTGTTTTAGATGAAATAAATGTAGCGTGCGCTCTTGGAGTGATTAACCCAAAAGATGCCATATCTTTGATAGAAAGCCTAAATTGCCCTTCAAAAGTAATAATTGCAACGGGAAGGGGTGCTCCTAAAGAGCTTGAAGAAATCTCTGATATGGTAAGTAGAATTCAGGAAGTAAAGCATCCTTACACAAAAGGCGAAGGCGCAAGACTTGGCCTTGATTTCTAGATTTTAAAAAAATATTTAGGAAAATAAGTAATAAATAAATCCTATTTTACTGTCTCAAGCATAGAAACAATGTTCCAAATCTGAGTCCTTGTGTAGGCAGGGATATTTGTCTCTTCAGAAAGCTCATCAAGTTTGCTTAACGCCTTGTTGGCCCTGATACTGGGCGAATCACTTTCTTGCAAAAGAATACTTTTGCTTTCATCCATCCTTTTTTTAATATTCTTTGGAACTGTATTATCACCAAGCAATTCCTCAATTGCCGATAAAATTTCTTCAAAAGGGTTTTCCATAAAAATCACCTAAGTATTTTCTCCTTGTTTTAGCTGTAATAAATTGATATTGATTTCATGAACTCGTCTTTCCCACACCTTAATCTTTTAACCTATGTAAAATGAGACGGATTCACAGGCGAATAAACCCGATTATTGGCAAGATATCCAAATCATTTATGCCGAAATTATTCATTTAATTATTCATTTCTTGCAAAACATCAAACTTTCAATCCTTATCTAGCACTTCTTTTCTTAGATTTTCAATTTTATCCTTCAACGTCTCTTCGTTATTTTTAAGAGCAGTTATTCTTGAATTAATCACCTGAAGCTGTTTATTTAACTCCTCTAACTGTTTTTCTTTATTAGCTTTAACAATCAGATTTCCCACAATCTTATAGCTCTCCTCGCTACTTTTGAGTTCAGCCACTGCGTTTTCAAGTTCAGCCTTGTTCTCCTGAAAAGCTACTCTTTGTGAAGTACTATTTTGAAGGCTTTGCTCTAAAAGCTGTAGCCTTTCAACGTTTTGTTTTTTATCTTGACTCATTTTTAAAATATTTTAGTATTCTTTTTAATCAGCCTTATCTCCTTTTTCCCAAGCTTTCTCACAAATAATCAGATTTTTAGATATTGAATTTAAAAGCGCCCTAAGCGCACCTGAATCCTTTGCTTCGATAAAAAATACAAGCTTATCCTCTTCCCTTTTTATAAGATAAGAGCCCCTATTATTAGTCAGCGTTTTATCTTCGGGGCCAAAAATCCTTGCAACCTCATCAAGATTATCAAACACTGTGATGGTTGCTTTAGTTTTCATCTTATGATTTTAGGCATAAACTTATATTGCCTTTACCTTGGTATTCCTAGTTCTAGGCTTAAACAAAATCTTAGCCCCACAATAAGGGCATCTCACTCTCTTTCTAATAAGGTTTGAATCTATATCTTTTCCACAGGAAAAGCACTTATAAGCTACCATTTTTGCTACCTCTTGGATTTACTGATGGCTTTATGTCCATAGTATAAGCTTTGGAAGTAAACACCTTGCCACACTTCTCGCATTTCCAAATCCCTGCGCATTCCCTTTTAACCTTATCATAATGGCAAAAAGGGCATTTATAACTCTTCTTAACCAGTTTCTCTATCACGTCAAGCCTCTTCCTTACAGTCTTGCCGTATCTTACTCCTAACCTTTTTGATGAACCATTAGTTTTTTTCATACACCAATCACCTTAAATTGAGGCTGCCCGGATTCGAACCGGGGTCTCAAGCTCCCAAAGCTCAAAGGCTAGACCAGGCTACCCCACAGCCCCATAAATATCATTTTATACTATTGGTGTTTTGGGTGCGTATTTAAATATTTTGTTTGAATGCGTTAGGATTTATCACAATTTATCAAAAAATCCAGTGCCACTCCTTAAAAATTCAAACCACTACAGGCATCTCTTCTGACTTATTTCAAACAATCCAAACCTTATTTGACCTGTTCTATT
The DNA here is from genome assembly GCA_964615385.1 of uncultured Methanosarcinales archaeon. Lineage (GTDB taxonomy): Archaea > Nanobdellota > Nanobdellia > Woesearchaeales > UBA119 > DAOSEK01. The sequence continues at coordinate 17,435 of CAZTMQ010000008.1, read as the reverse complement.
CAGAACGAATAATGACTATTTAATAATAAAGAGGGTTGTTTTTTAGTTATTTAACAAAAGATTTCTAGAAATATTGTTTTTAACATAAAAACTTTCTAAGAAAACCATAAAATAATTAGGCTTAACCCTGTTTTTCTTCTCTGTTAGCCAATACTACAATTAAATCCTGTAAAAATGCGATTTTTTCAAAAATTAGTGGTTTAAAAATCGATTTTTTCAATCTTTCGGACATTTTTTTGAAATTCCTTAAAATTAATTGATTTTTTGAACTTACTCCTCTATAAAATCCTCAAATCTCAGTAAATTAAATAGAAACCTTTATAAAAGAACAATCCCCAAGAAATAGGAGGTTTGAAAATGTTTCAATACTTTTTGAAGCGAAACATTTCTGTGGTGATTTATGAAACTAACTCAAAACTTCATAGAGAGGGTAGTAGCTGAGTCCTGTGGCGATGACGTGATTTTATTAGTTAGATTTCTAAAGGGAAAAGAGAAGGTTTCTGAATTCATAATTGCTGAGGCAATAAAAGAACCGATAAACTCTCTACGCAATATGCTTTATCGGCTTCAAAAAGTAAACCTCGTAGATTTTAGCAGGAAAAAGGACAAAAAGAAAGGGTGGTATATTTACTACTGGACTTTTAGGCCTGATAATATAAGATGGCTTTATAAGAAAATAAAAGAAGAGCAGCTTGACAGACTTAACTCACGGCTTGAAAGAGAAAAAAATAACCAGTTTTATTCGTGCGAGACAAAGTGTATGAGGCTTGATTTTGACCAGGCGGCTAATTTTAACTTCAAGTGCCCAGAATGCGGAGAAATCATGTATGAATCAGATAACCGCCAAAGTATAAAAGAGATAGAAAACAAAATTAAAGAATTAAAGGCAGAGATAAAAAAGGTAGAAGATTAAAATCGCGATTAAAATCGTGATTCAAATGGTTATAGGCAAGTTCCTCTATTTACAGAGTTTTTGTTTTTTTTGTAATGTTGGCTAGGATTTTCTTTTGAAGGATTTAATTCTTTTCGTGTTTGAATTTTTAGGCAATAATATACTATCAAATATATTAAATTACGATTTTAAAAAGTTTCAGAGAAATATATTTTTTAAATGTGATAAGTTTTTTCTGTTTGTTCTAAAAGAATTCTGCATTATCTTCTTGGAATAAAAAGCCACTTATAAGATCTCCTCATCTCTTCAGCAAATATCCCTGGCGGATATATTCCCATCTCAGAAATTATGCCACTTATTAGATCAGGGTCCACCTTCTCAAAAATCTCGTTGTGTATACTAACCCCTTTTGGAGCCGATGGCCAGTATTCTTCTTTTGGCCTTTTTTCAATGTTTATTTCGTATCCGAAAATGCTTTTCGGGTCAAACTTCCAGGAATCTGTGCAAACATATACAGGGACATCATAGATTTTTGCAATCTCGGCAAACATCTCGCTCCCAATCTTATTTATTACCTTGCCTGTTGAGGATATTGCATCTGCGCCTATAAGCATCATATCTGCGCCTTTAATGGCCTGCCTTGCAGCAGAGTCAATAAAATATTTGACTGGTATCCCCTGTTTTGAAAGCTCTTTGGCAGTTATTCTTCCTTGTAAGAAAGGTCTAGTCTCAGTTAGAAATACTGTGAAGCGCTTGTTATTCTTCTTCGCAAGCTTTAGGATCGCAGCAACAGTTGAGGAATGACAATGTGTGTATATCACTTGACCGGATCTAATCTTTCTTTCACCAATCTTAGCAATTATCTCATCTGAGTCTTCAAAGTGTTTTACAATCTCAGTTTTTCTCTTTTCAAAAATAGGGACAAGCTCATTAATTTCATAGCTTCCAATGTGAATGTTATGTAGCATATAATTCAAAGAATTATCCATCGCAGGTTCAGTAGGTCTTGTCGCAAGAAGGGCCTTTCTCGCAGACAAAAGCATTTTCCAAAACTTCTTTTTATCTTTGGTTTTTGATATCTTTTTAGCATAATAAGAAAAAGCCTTTGTTGCATTTATGGCAACAGCAGTTGCACCCTGAATTTTGATGCCTTTTATGTCCTTTACTGTTTTATCGAAAAGATCCTGCATATTAAAAAACCCCTTGAAGCACTATTTAAAAAAACTAAAGAATAAAAAAAGAAAAAAGACCCTACTTTTTCTTCTTTTTAGATTTAAGCATCTTTGTTTGAGTCTCTTCTGATTTAGCTATGTTCTTCATCCATCTTAGCTGGTTTTGTTCCATCCTTTCAAGTCGTCTATCAACAACCACAAGCATTCTTAAAGCAAACACAATAGCCAAAAGAATACCCACAACAACAGCAAGTGTAATCTTGACCATCAACAGGTCCCCTGCTAAACTCTCTAAAGTTACCATAAATACCACCTCTTTATTATAAAAGCTAATTTATCTTGAATTATTTAAATACTTTTTGCTTTTATTTACAAAATTCGTGTTCTGAAAAGAAGTATAGCAAAAAATCAATCCAAGAAACTAAAGGCCCTTAAGAACAAATAACCTCAAGCATTCCTGCGAAGTACCCCGCCACCAATCAAAATTATTCGTCTGTGAATGCATTTCTTTTCACTTGGGTCTTAAGACCAAAGTATGCGAACCGACAGAATTTCACGAAATCAAATATACACCAAAACAAAAACAACAAAGAGCAAACATAAGAAAAAGTCTAAAAGAACCAAAAACCTTACTTGTTAGTCCTTCTTCTTCGCTTCAAGGCCTTCATTTTCTTTCTCTGCCACTTCCATCTCATTTGACCTTTTTTCTTCCATCTTCTTGAACTTCTCTTCATATTAACCTTGACCTTTTTATCGTGATTAGTCTGTGGATTAATCTTTAGTTTAAAAAGCTTTTGCAAAATCACTATTTATAAAAAAGGAGTCCTTGGCTTTAAAAGATTTTAAAAGAATCTATAACATAAACAAAATTATAGACAATAGATTTTCACTAAAAAAGTGCTTTATTTCTCAATAAAATAAATGCCCTTATTAGTTTGGACCCTTTTACTTTACAAAACTTTTATAAACAATCTCTATTTTCAAGCCATAAGATTTTTTAACCTATCTAAAATCATACAATAAGATAAATACTCCTGTGGGGGTTGCCAAGCTAGGTCAAAGGCGCAGGACTTAAGATCCTGTCTCTAAGTGAGTTCGTGGGTTCAAATCCCATCCCCCACATTTTCCATAACATATTCTATCCAGCAATTGAGTTATTAAAACAATATCTTTTTAAAGCTACAAAAAAAAGTCTCTTTTTAGAGAGGGTTGCAAGTGGTATATAAACCAGAGCCGGATTTATCAAGGGAGTGTGTGGCATATTTTTCAATGGAGATTGGAATAAGCCATAAAATTCCAACATATTCAGGGGGTTTAGGAATACTAGCAGGCGATCTTTTAAAATCATTTGCAGATATGAAAATCCCGGTAATTGCAGTAACGCTACTAAATAAAAAGGGGTACTTTCATCAAAAAATCGATTCTGAAGGTAACCAAACTGAAGAGCCAGTAAACTGGAATCCCAAGGATTACTTATCTCTTCTTTCAAATGAGGTTTATGTAACCATAGAAGGAAGGAACGTAAAAATTAATGTATGGAAAGGGCTTATCTATGGAATCTCTGGTTACTCAGTCCCAATATATTTTTTAGATACTGATAACAACAGTAACAGCGAATATGATAAAACACTTACCTCGTTTTTATATGGTGGAGACAGAAATTACAGGCTTTGTCAAGAAATAATTCTGGGTATCGGAGGAATAAAGGTTCTAGACTCATTAGGCTACAAGAGAATAAACAAATATCATTTAAATGAAGGGCATGCAGCATTGCTTACAATCGAGTTATTAAAAAAAACCTATAGCGAAGGCGTTATGCCCGAGGATTTATCCTCACTTGAAGTTGTAAAAGAAAAATGCATATTTACGACCCACACCCCTGTTGCAGCAGGTCACGATAAATTCAACATATCGCTTTTCAATAGGCTTTTAGGAAACTATGTTCCCGAATTCATAATAAAGCATATTACAAAAGACAATCAAGTAAGCATGACACTTTTAGGCCTATATATGAGTAAATACGTTAACGGCGTTGCAAAAAAGCACAAAGAAATAACAAAAGAGATGTTTCCCGAATACAGCTTTGATTCAATAACAAATGGTATTCACCCAATGACTTGGGTATCTCCAAGTTTCAAGTCATTATATGATGAATACATTCCTTGTTGGGCTCAAGACCCCTTTTCTTTAAGATATGCCCTTTCAATTCCCAAAGAAAGAATAATGTATGCACATTTTGAATGTAAAAGGCATCTTATAAACGAGGTAAATCGTTCATCAAATAATTATTTTCATCCAAAAAGATTTACGATAGGCTTTGCAAGGCGTTTTACTGAATACAAAAGGCCTGACCTCTTATTCACAGATATTGAAAGATTAAAGCAAATCGCACAAAGGTTAGGCGATATTCAAGTAGTTTTAGCAGGCAAAGCACATCCCAATGATTTAAAGGGGAAAGAATTAATCAAAAACATTATTTCAACAGCAAGAAAAATAAACGAAGAAAACTCAAGGTTAAAGATAGTTTTTCTTCAAAACTATGATATGAGGCTAGCAAGGCTAATGGTTTCTGGAAGCGATCTTTGGCTAAATACGCCAAAAAGTCCAAACGAAGCATCAGGAACTTCTGGTATGAAAGCGGCTTTAAACGGGGTCCCACAAATATCTACACTAGATGGCTGGTGGCTTGAAGGTCATATCGAAAACGTAACCGGGTGGAGCATAGGCCCAATAGACCCTGGCAGGGAACAAAACATAGATTATTTTGAGGCAAAAAGCCTTTATGATAAGCTTGAGAATACCATTATCCCAATATTTTACTCAAATCCAGAACAATGGATAGATATAATGCGCCACTCAATAGCAATAAACGCAAGCTTCTTTAATACCTACCGAATGGCCCAGCAATACATAGCAAATGCCTATCATAGGTGATGTAGGTACATTATTTCAAAGGCAAAAAACTTTCGCCCTAAGACATCCTGATAAACTTATGCATATTTAAATGGTCCTTAATCTCTCTTGCAATATTTGCAAAGTCATCTTTGAATTTTGAATCCTGTTTTGATTCCTCATCCTTTAGAATAAACTTTCTAAACACAGTTCTCATAAAAAAATAAAATGGCTTAGATTCCCAGTAGTTTTCATAATCACTTATTTTATTTCCCTGCAAAGTAATTTCAACATCGCCTTTGTTAAAAAGCTTAGTCTTTCCTTTCTCCTCAATCTCCACAGGAATAAGATTTCTGACCCTAATCTGGATCTCTAGAATATACTTAGAATAATCAGTAATCTTTCTGAATGGCTCGTATTTTATTTCAATAGTTTTTCCCTTCTCAGAAACCTTTTCATAAGCCTTTTTCTCTTCTTTGTCATAGCCATTTTCCTTAAGCCATGAATCAATAGTATGGTAAAGCTCTTTCATAATAAAAAGCCCAGAATATGAAATAACCTTTGGTTTGACCATTACGATTTTTTCAGCCATTTAAAGCACCCTCTCAAAATGCGCTTGTCGCACTTTCCATTCCTAATGTTTCCTTAATAAAACTATCTAAAGCAACAATCTCATAATACAAGTCATCTTCATAAGAATCTAAATCCTTTTTTAATATCCACTTATCTATAAACTGTCTTAGCTTAAGCACAAAATATGAGCTTTTCCAATATCCTGTCTTAAAAAGATCATCATACCCTGTGACTACCTCGCCGCTTAGAGTGATTTTAATCCTTGCGTATTTCATCTTTTTCCTTTCATTGCCAACAGTCATTTCAATCTCTTTTAAGCCCCAAAAGTGAAACTCCGTGCTTACAATATACCTAACGTATGTGGTAACATTTCTCTTAGAATCAAGGGCAATCTCAAGTTCAGGGGGCTTATTCTTGTAATTCTTTTCCTCAGTTTTGTAAAGGCGCGCATCCAAAAAAGAATAAATCCCTCTATAAAGCTTCTCCATATCGTAAGGCCCTTCATAGAAAATTATACTTGGAGGAATCTGTCCCATATAATGCCTTTGAACTTCAAATTTATATAAACATTTCGAAAAAAACAGCCCTTTTAATCGAAGAAGATTAGGTATTTAACAGTATGAACTTAAGTTACGTAAAGCCTTTCTTGGTACTATAAAGAGATTTTATTTGCTTTCTTTTGATCACAGATTCTATAAAAAAAGGAATTATACACCCACATTTGGAACAATCTGCCTTCTCTCCAATTACGCAAGGAAGTTTCCTTTTTCCCAATGGGTCTAAACAAACAACAGCTTTTGGCAATGGACAATTCATAGTAATATCCTTTGAATTTTTAGATAACATCAAATCCAAAACTGGTTTGGGATTTAACAAGAAGTTTTTATATTTCTTCTTAAGATGAAACATTTTTTTAATTATATTGTCTCTTTCTTCCCAGTTCAACCATAAATCTTCTTTAATACCTCTTATGGGGGTATAAAAATCAAAGGCAACCCCCCCCACTTTAGTTTCCCTCCATTCCTTTAGCATGTCCTCTATAGAAAGATAATTTTTCTTATTTAAAACACAAGAAATATTGACTTTAACATTACTTCTATTTATATTTTTTTTAACGATATCATATAATCCTTTTCCCCTAATTTGTTCATAATATTCCTTTGTCCCATCTATGGAAACGTTAAAAACACAATTTTTCCAATTAGGCAATTCAATTGTGCCATTTGTCACAACCATATTGAATGGAAATAGCTTCATTCCTTGCTCTAAAAGATTTTTTCTTAGTAATGGCTCGCCACCTACCCACGAAGCATGAATTATTGAAGGATATCTTTTTTTAATTTCTTCTAGATTTTTTAGCATCTCTTCAGTTTGCAACTCATGTGTATACCCTTGCTTTAAAAAATAGCAATGTTTACATTTAAGGTTGCACTTGTAGGTAGCATCAATAGAGATACCAATTGGGAATTTAACACCCAACAAAATACTCTTTAACATGTAGAAACCCACACCCAAGTAGCTTACCATATCTAACTCACATTTTCATTGTTATAAAAATCTTTTGTAAGTTTTCGGTTACATAAGCCCTAATGGAAATATTTATATTGCCTCAAATCCACAACTGTATATGAAACATTCAATGAAACTTTTGGAAAGTGCTTATACTCTAATAAATTCTGGATTAAAAACTTTAGAAATTCGACTTTTTGATGAAAAGCGTCAAAAACTCAATATCGGAGACACTATCGAATTCTCTAAATTGCCAGATTTAGAGCAAAAATTAACAGTTGAAATTGTAGCCCTTTTAAGATATAGATCTTTTAAAGATTTATTAAGCGATTTCGGCATGGAATATTATGGGCGCCCAAATAGTTATCCAATTAATAAGTTCTTAAATGATTTATACGTTGTTTATTCAAAAGAAAAAGAGCAACTATATGGCGCGTTAGGAATAAAAATAAAGCTTTTAAAACCAGATAAAAAACTAGCTTAAACTGAAGAATTATGTAATTTTTGTGGGTTCTTAGAGATATTAAAATCAGGCTTTAATCTATCTACCACGATCTAAATCATTCAAAAGATCATCATTAAGTTCATGGAAATCTTCAATTATACAATCTGCCCTTGATAGATTCCGTTTTCCCAAAGACTTGTCCTTAATTGCAATGCAAACCATCCCTGCATTTTTTGCGGATTCAATACCATTTTCTGCATCTTCGATAACAATACAGTTACTCGGGTCTACTTTTAGTCTTTTTGCAGCCAGCAGATAGACTTGAGGATTTGGTTTTCCTTTAGAAACATTCTCTGCTGTAATAATCTCATCAAAATATTTTCCCAAGTCAAACTCTTTTATAATTTTATCAGTAAACTCTTTAATTGTAGAAGTGGCAATAGCCAATTTAAATCCTTTATGCCTAATCTTTCTCAAATTAGTTTTTATCCCTTTTCTAAGGCTTATGAACTTTTTTATTTCATTGTTTAAAATATTTCGCTTAATGTTTCTAAATTCTGTTACCATATTAGCTACTAGAAATTTGCTCTTCCCTTTTGACTCTAGAAAAACACTAAATGCCTCAGCAGTTCTTTTTCCTGCAAAAAATTCGTTATATTCCTTTTGACTTAACTTGCAATCATATTTTTTACATACCTCACAATAGGAATGGTAATGCATTTTTTCAGTTAATATAAGAACTCCATCCATATCAAAGATGATCGCTTTCATTACAATGGTCGCTTATGAATATAATGCTTTATAAATCTTATCACCAAGCAATAGTCCGGTGGTTATATTCAAACCAAAAAAATACGATGAGCTCAAAGAAAACACTTAAGAACTATAAAACACTTCGAAAAAAACAAAAATTAAAAACGAATCTAACCTGCTTTTAGCGCTTTTTCTTCTTCTCACTCAACTGTTTATAACAGCTAAAGCAAAGCAGTGTTCCATTTAGCTCATGAAGGTCAGGATCAAAATTCCCACAAACCTGGCAAAGCCCTTCATTAGTATTTGTAGATGCAATGGGCTTTCTTGAAAGCTCTCTTATCTCAAGCCTTTCAAGTATTAAATCCAAAAGTTGTGGCTGTATCCTTAGAACATCCTTTAAAGTAAGAAAACCAATAATCTTTTTGCCCTGCACAACAGGAAGATGCTTAAAATCATATTTCTTCATAACTTCCAAAGCGTCACTAATATCTTTATCAGGGGTAATTGTAACAACTCGCTTACTCATTACTGATTTTACAAGACTCTTTTTAGTATCCAAATTAGCAGATACTACCTTAGCAAAATCGCTTTCGGTGAGGATCCCTTTCAGAATATCATTTTCTACAACAACAAGGCTACCCACTTGATTTTTAATCATCAAATCAGCACATTCCTTAAGGGTGCTGTTTGGGCTGGTCATAATTGGCCTTTCAGTCATAGCATCGCAGACTTTATATCCTGTTTTCATTTTTATCCCCCCTAACACAAAAATGAATAATTTAGCTATTAAATATATCTATTTTGTAACATATAAGTAACGATATCAAAACAATAATCGAATAAAAATTAAAAAACAACTGATCCATTAAACCAAAATAATATCATATTCCTTTCCAATTTTTTCTTCGACAAACTCAATAAGCCTCTTGTCGAGTACGGGTCTTAATGAAAGTGGGTTATCTAAGATTGCTTTATCTAAATCATCAATTCCTATCTTTTTCTCTCCTGTTATCTTTCCATCCTTGTAGCTGTATCTTAGAACGTTATTTTGCTCAGACATATCCTTAATGAAGAATATCTCATTTTTAAGAATTGCAAGCTGTGCTATCTTATCTTTCTTGTCTCCGTACCTCACCTTTATCTTGTGTTGCTCGATAAGTCTTGCCTTTTTTCTATCTAAAAACTCTAAGACATACTTAATAAAATCGGTTGCAGACTTTCTGTATTTTGCCACATCAACCTTGTTTAATGGCTTGTCATCCTTCTTAGTTTCTATAACCATCTTAAACTGGTCAAAAATCTTAGATGGTATTTTGTTAGTATCTACCAATAACTCCTGGAACTTATCTAAAATATCCTTGCTAGACACACTCTTAAGCTGGCTTTCTTCTAAAATAATATTTCTTGCTGCACTAACACAATCTGCATAAAGCCCATTGATCAATTCATCTTCCTTTTTAGTTTGGATCTGATCAAAAAGCTTATTCACCCTTTCAAGGTATTTTTGGGATTTTGATAAAAACTCATCAATTTCTTTTCCTGTAATCCTGTTTTTAGTGCCGTGTTCAACATCTTTTCTTGCCTTTATAATATCTGCCAAAATATCAACATATTCGTTTTCTAAAAGCTTTTCATTCTCCACAAATACCTGCCTTAAAAGATCAACAGTTTCTCTTGGAGTTGTAGGTGGCACACCATAAAGCATAAGGGCAGCTTGCGAAGGAGTTAGTATCGCATAATACATATCCTCCATCCCAATATCTGTAAGCCTTCTTTCAACCCTTTTAAGAATCTGATCTCCCGTGGTTAAAAACATATCAATTGCCTCTTGGCTAGGTTTAATCTTGCCCATCTTAAGTAGCTGTTTCCATGGAGTAAAAGTACCCCTATCATAGAATGGAATACCGTCTCTTAGCAGAGTAAATATGACCGGATTTGCTTCCCTTAAAGAATCCCAAAACTCTGTTAAGATGTAAACCTGGATATTAATCTTATTTTTAATTCCAGTGATCTCGCCCGCATCAATTCCCATTCCAATAATAATCGCCCTTAACTTATCCTTTAACTCTGCCCTCGTCATCCTTTTAACATCTGTATCATCAATCACTACAAAAACATCCACATCAGATTTTTCAGTAGCCCTTCCTTGAGTAGTTGAGCCTGCGAGCACATAAGAAACAATATACTTTTCAAACTTTGACAACACCATAGTTTTATGGACCTCTGCAATCCTCACCGCAGCAATCATCCCTTTGTCAAAGATAGTTACACTTTTTGCAATCATTGCAAGATAATCGTATTTGGCATCAAGGCACATAGTCCAAAGCTCAGATAGTAAAAGTGTCTCACTCTCAAGTCCCTCCATACTCTCCTTTGCAATGCTATCCACAATAGAAGAAATTTTATCCTTAAGCTCTTGTTTGCTCATCTTTGTACTATCGGAATCATCAATCAAAACAAGCGTCCTTATGGCGTTCTCATTAGGTTTAGATTCAGGCTTCTTAGTGCCCTCTTCATCATCGATTGGCTTTTTAGGAGCATCCTTTGGGAGCAGGCAGACCCCTAAAACATAGCCTTCAAACTTGGCGACAACCTTCTTAGAAAACTCTTCAATATTCTCCTTAATCTTTAAAAGCTTCTCTTGGGCATCTTTTGGAATATTCGCTTCAATCTTATCGATTATAGATTTTTGCCCTTCCTTAGCCTTTGGATCAACAACCTTAATAGTTTTCTTGCTTTCCTTTTGCTCCTTTTTAACTTTTGCCATTTTCAATACCCTCTAAAAAAACTTTTGAAATACTAACCTTGATAACATAGTTAATTAAGCTAAACTATATTAATTTAATCATTTGAAATTGCCGAAATCACTTGAAAAGTAATTTCTTACAAAAAAAACGGACAAAGCCAACATCAAAAAACCTAAAAGAAGCTTCCAGATAACTATTCAAAACTTACATCCACTAAATCCCTTTTTATTAACAGCATACATTTTGAGATCCTAAACTTAAGCTCATCATCAAATGTAGCTTTCTCAATTTGCCTTTCATAATCAATAATTTGCCTAAAAAACCTTATAATATCGCCTTCATCAAGATTAGTATATTCTGAAAGAGCTGAAAAACTAAAGCCTTCACACCATACCCTTATCATTTCATAAAGTCTCATCAAGTTCCTTAGATTTATATTTTTGGCAAGAAATTTACTCTTTGAAATAATTCCATTTAAATTATTTAATACCTTTCTGTTTTTTGGAAGTTTAAAATAATCATTCCTTCGCTCTTCGTATGCAACCGTGCCAACAAGAACGTTTATCTCAATATCACTCATTTCTTTATATAGATCTGAGAAAAAGATTTCAGTTAGTATAAGCTCATTTGAATATACCCTTGACGCAAAAAATCCTTTTTGGGTTACTCTTAGGTTATCTTTTGAAACATAGCCCATCTGGCAAAGTCTGTCAACCATGTGGTTAAAAGAAGACATTATTCTAATGTTTTTTTGGTTCTTCTTCTTTAGGAAATAATCAAAGGATTTCTTTAAAATAATTTCATATTGATTTGGCTCATGGTTTATTACAAGATTCAAAACAGTATTATAGGTAAGCTTAAATTGCGATTCCAAATTCTCAGTATCCTTTGAAGTAATGGTTTCTATCGCTTCCAAATCGTTATACTTCCTATCATAAATAGTAATAGAATACCCAACCTTATCAATTCCTCTTCGACCTGCCCTCCCCGCCATCTGAAAATATTCCTTGGACCTAAGTGGCCGAAAGGAAATCCCATCAAACTTTCTTAAAGCATCAAAACAAACAGCCTTTGCAGGCATATTTATCCCTACTGCAAAAGTTTCAGTAGTATAAAGGATACTAATCAATTTTCTTGAAAATAGCTTCTCTACAATCTCCTTTAGGTTTGGAAGCATCCCTGCGTGGTGAATTGCAATTCCTTTTGTAAGTAGGTTTTTTAGAAAGTGCGAGCATTCCATCCTAGAAACTTCACTAAGCACATTTTGGTTGTAAAACTCAATAACCTCCTTTTTTTGTGCAGGGCTGAGGTAATCGTGCTTTTTTGAAAGTTCAAGCGCCTTTTTTTCACAATCCTTCCTTGAGAAGCTAAAATAAAAACATGGCAAAAATCCTTTTTCAGATAGAGTATCAATAAGATCAATATGGCTTGGTGGCTTGTAATTCACTAAATAGGGCTTTATCTTCTTTCTCTTGCCAAATTTATTAACATTATAAACAGGGGCTCTTTGGCTTCCAATTGTAGTAAGCTTATTACTTAACTTTTCCGTGCCTATCATGCCAAACTCAGAGTCAAAAACAAAATGCTCTAAAGGAACTGCCCTTTTATCATACCTTACAACCTTCACTTCGTTACCAGTAATGCTTTTAATCCACTCTGCAAATTCCCTAGCATTTGGAATAGTAGCGCTTAAGCAAAGAAACCTTATATGTGATGGCGAGAATATTATAGATTCTTCCCAAATCGTTCCCCTTTCTCTGTCATTAATATAATGAATCTCATCAAAAACAACATAATGAACATCATCAATTAGTCTATCTTTCGCCATAAGCATATTTCTATATATCTCTGTGGTCATAATAAGAACCTGAGCATCAGGATTAATTACCACATCTCCTGTCATAATTCCTACCTTATCTTCACCATAGTCTTCTTTGAAATCCCTGTATTTTTGATTAGATAGTGCCTTTATGGGCGCAGTATAAATCACTCTCCATCTTGTCTTAAGTGCTTCAGAAACAATATAATCAGCAATTAAAGTCTTACCCGTTCCGGTGGCGGCGCTAACGACCACCGAAAAGTTTTCCTCAATATATTTAATGGCTTCTTCCTGAAAATTATCAAGTATAAAATTTTTAAATTTCATTACAACTCATCCCTTAGGTTTTCCCTTCTAAAATTAGCTTTAATCTTCTTTTCAATCCCAGTTTGCACAAAACAAAGTAATATAATCTTTTTAACTTCCAAAACACAAATAAAACGCAAAAGCACTACTGGCATAACCATCATAACTACGATCATGCGATAAACCATGCGATAAACACTTATTACAATCGCAACTCATTATTAAATACATTGATTAATATCAAAGTTTATATTTATTTGCATTAACTACCTATTGTCACATTCCAATAGCTAGACTTTAATAATCAAGTGTGCTGGATAACAATCAATTAGGCCAGAAAAATAATCAGGCATGTTAAATGAGAATGAAGTGTGTTAGATAACAATCAAGTAAGTTAAGCTGCATACCAAAATGAATGTTACATAAAAAAATGAAAGCATTAATATTGCCAAAGAAAGAGTCAGATGATCAAGGATTAAGTAGTCAAATCCAAAGCGTAGCAGTGCCTCATTTAGCTGAAGAATTAAGACGGATATATTCAATTGTAAACCCCTTAGGGTATTTTAATCTATCATTTCTTTCAAAGGGCAAAAGAGGTTATGTGTTTTTGGCAAATTACAAAGGAAAAAGAGTATGTATAAAATCAAGAAATCCAAAAAGTGCAATAGACACGCTTTACAACGAATTTAGTTTTCTAAAGCGCCTTAAAGAATATAACATTGCTCCAAAGCCAATAGAAAGCCATAGTGCATTCATCTCAATGGAATACATTAAAGGGCTTGTTCTTGAAGACTTCATAACCACTTTATCATCTGGAAAAAGTAATCTAAAAAAGACTAATGCGACGGATAAAAGCCTAAAAAGCAACCAAACCAAAAATGAAGAGAAATACACTAAAACATATCTCAAAACACATGCAAAAACAAAAATAATACTCTTATTATGGGAGCTAATAGACCAAATGTTACTTCTTGACTCATTGGGAATAAATAAGCTTGAAATGACACACCCTACAAAGCATATAATCGTCAAAACAGAAAAATCCAATTCAAAAAAAAATGACTGGATTTTTAAGCCCCTTTTAATTGATTTTGAAAGAGCAAGGTTCTCTAAAAACCCTAAAAACCTAACTCAATTCATTTCATACATTACCTCAAAAAAGATGATTGGCCTATTAGAAGGTAGCGGGCTTAAAATAAATAAAGATGCCTTAATCAAATTGGTGAAAAAATACAAGGACTTCGCCAAATCATTTACAGAATCAGAAACTAACTCAAAAACATTCGCCAAATCCAACTCCTTTAGCTTCCATAACCCAATAGAACCCATTGGCTCCATTAGTTCAAATCTAAAGAAAGGAAAAACTCCAAAAAGCCCATTAGAAAACGAGGAAATTTCACTAATGCTAAAAAAACAGATATGGCTTAGGCCATCAAGTTTCTCTGAAAAGGTTTTATCAGAAACACTTTTGATACCAAAAGGTAAAGTTGTATCCTATAGCTACATTGCTAAAAGGTTAAAAACGAGGGCATTCCAAGCCGTAGGCATCGCTCTGTCAAAAAACCCTTTTGCTCCTATTGTTCCTTGCCATAGAGTAATTTGCTCAAATGGATTTTTAGGTGGCTTTAATGGGGGATATGAAAAATCCAAAATAAAAGAAAATCTTTTGAAATCCGAAGGAATCGAAACATACAAGATAGGCGCTAAAACATTTATCCCCAAAAGATATTTCCTAAACTAATTTAGTCTACTTAAGATAAACTAAAACTCATCTAAATCTTTTTTTTCAAAACCTTCTTAGCTGGTGATTTTTTTATAGAAGTTTTCTTAGCTTTTCTCTTAAGGGTATTAGAAGTTTTTAATTGTGATGATTTTTTACCGCCCTTTTCTTTATGAGAATTTTCCGAATAAGCCTTATCAATATTGCTTTTATCTTCAGACTTATTGTTATTATTACTATTCTCATTTGTACCACTATTATCGTTATTACTCTTGTTATTATTATTACTATTACCTCCAATATTTTCAATGTACTTGCAATTGGGGTATTTAGAGCAGCCATAAAACTGACCATAAAAGCTCTTTCTAAGAACCAATGGCGCCCCACACTTAGGGCAGGTTTTTGCCTCTGCTTCTTTTGAGGTAATAACATCGTTCTTTTTACTTGGGCAATCAGGATTTATACATACCTCTTGAGGCCTTGTCCTTGCTCTAATTACTTGGATCATAGGATATCTGCATTCCTTACAGACATTCTGAGTAGTTAAAATCTTAGCTCCCTTAGGCAAAGCAAAAGTAGCTTTACATTCAGGATATCTATTACATGCAATAAATCTTCCAAATTTGCCCGTTTTAATCATAAGTGTGCCTTCCTTACACACAGGGCATTTTCCAACAGCATTCTGAATATCCTCATGCTTTCTATTAGCCAAAACAAGCTCTTCACCAATCAACTTTTCCTTATCCTTAAATTTCTTTAAGATCTTTTCAAGTGTTTTTTTAGCTTCACCTAAAACCTCATCAACAGTCTTCTTTTTTCCCGAGATGTCCTCTAGCTCATTCTCAAAATGCCTTGTTAAAGAAACATCAACAACCTCAGGGCATTGTTTTTCTAAAACCTCAACGGTTTTTTCACCAAACACTGTTGCCTCAATAGAATTATTACCAACAACATAACCCCTGTTAAATAAGGTATCAATTATCGCAGCTCTTGTGGCCTTTGTGCCAAGTCCATTTTTCTCAAGCTCTTTAAGCAAAGATGATGGACTATACCTTGGAGGTGGCATTGTTTCCTTTTCGTTCAAAGTCAATTTTTTATTAATAACACTGTCCCCTACCTTTACACTGGGGATTTCATCGGTATTTTCCTTGCCGTATGGAGCATAAAGCCTAAGCCAGCCTGGTTCTGTTGTAATTGCACCTGAAAAAGCAAATATCTCTTTTTCCAAATCAATCTTAATACTTGAGGTATCATACTTCGAAACATCGCCAAAAGTAGCCAAAAAGCGTTTTACAATCAAATCATAAACCTTTTGATGTCTTGGCTCAAGCGATTTAGGGTTTATTCCAGTAGGGTAGATTGCCGGATGTGCAGGATCCTCTTTCTTTCCTTGCCTTGGAAAAAGCTTTGTTTTAAAAAGCACAATCTTACAAAGTTGAGCATACCCTGGATTTTTAGATAAAGATTCAATAATCCTTTTATAACCTATTGTAGGGGGCAACTTCTGAGAACTTGTTCTTGGATATGACGTATAGCCTGCAACGTAAAGACTTTGGGCAATCTCTAAAGTGGCTTTTGGGCTTATCCTAAAAAGCCTGTAACTTTCAGTTTGAAGGCTAGTAAGATCAAAAGGTAAAGGAGGAAGCCTTATTCCTTCCTTTTTATCAACACTAAAAATCGTTCCATCCTTTCCCTTAACCTTATCATAAATCTTTTGGGCAATTTCTCTCTCTTTAATCTTACCCTTCTCATGCATGGCCTTTATTTCTTCATTATTCACATTCCCCAAAAGCTCAAGTTCATAATACTTTTCCGAAACGAACTTTTTAATATCCTTTTCTTTCTCTACAACAATTCTTAAAGCGGGTCCCTGTACTCGGCCTATACTCATAACCTTCATTCTGCCTGAGCTTTTCGTGGCTAAGGTGAGTGCCCTTGAGAGGTTTATTCCATAAAGCCAATCTAAAGTATGCCTTGCGACTCCTGCATATGCTTGGCCCCAGTTAAGCGTTTTCTCCATTTTCTCAAAAGAGGTAATCAAATCAGGCTTAGTGAGTGTAGAAAATTTCATTCTCCTAGCATCCTTAGCCTTGCACGCAAATCTTAACAGGTTATAACCTATAACTTCGCCCTCAATATCATAATCGCAAGCAATTACAAAATCACTCGCGTTTTTTGAAAGCATAGAAATCGTATCAATGTAATTCTTAGTGTGGCTTGATTCCTTTTTAGAGACATAAGCCGGAACCCACTCCGTTTCAAAAACAGGGTACTTCCATCCACTCTTGTCCTTTTCCTCAAGTCCGTAAAGATGCCCAACAGCAGAGCAAACCACAATCTCTTTACCATCCCTTTCACAGGAGTAATAGTGAATATTTTTATTGCTTTTTGAAACAGGTGCTTTTGAAGAAATGGAATATGCTATTTTTCTCGCCGCTGCAGGCTTTTCAGATATAATTAATGTATAGCTCATTTCTGCAAATGAAAACATGCATTCTTTAAAAATTTTGTTGTTATTTTTTTGAAAAAAGTTTTTCTTTTGTTAAAAAATACATTTTTATGCACGTGATGAAATTCATAGAAAACTAAAAGTGTATATAATTTATT
>CAZTMQ010000007.1:0-24571 GCA_964615385.1 uncultured Methanosarcinales archaeon | reverse complement strand
GGACAAATCTTATTTTTTAGAGGATAAAAGTAACAGGAGAGAGTAGTCATTTAAAAGTAAAAAAAATAAAAGATAGATACAAGAATACTTTACGATTGGCACGGACTATTTTGAATACCGTTATCATAGCAGTATAACTCTTTTTTGAAGATTGCCCCTTATTTTTTATATTCAGGAAGATTTTCATAAATAAATTCATGGGTTGTCTCTTCTAGAAATTCACCAGAATCTACAAACTCTTCTAAGACTAACCTGAAATTTGCTGCAGTCTCAAGTATTCTTCGCGGGTAGTAGGCTTTTACATTACACGCTTGTTGATCCTCAAAGTTAACAAAATCACAATACAGAGGTAGGTTACCATTGGGAGGGAAGCAATTCTCACAGATACTATCTAAGACTTCCATTAAAGGATAAGCGCCACCTTGAATTGTTCCTTCCATGTTATTGTACTTATCTAGGTATTCACTCAACTGTTTGTATGCGTTAGGTCCAGAATTATAATATAATAAACCATATACAATATTATCCCCAGCAAGCTTTTTATATTCCTGAAATATATTCATCCCAACTCTGATGTTAGGTTCATAGCTATACATATCATCCCATTCATAATTCAAAGTATAACCTCCAAATGTATTTTTATTAACCTGCATCGGTCCTCTTGACTCCCCTCTATCGCCATCACAAATTATTTCTTCAGCCTGATCCCTCTCTCCATTTATATATTTAATATTAAAACCACCTTCAACCGTAACCATTGCCATTATTAACGCAGGATCCATTCCTTTTTCTAAAGCAAGGTCATACGCAGCAGAATACACTCTTGGGAATTGCTGTATTAATTTTTTGTATTCATTAATCACATCGAGATCTGAACTTACTAGGCTAACATTTGTAATAAATCCATTATTTATAGGATAGTCTTCGCCTGAATTGATTCCATGGGAGTCGGTTTCCGTTTTTTGTTTTGTGGGGTCTATAAAGGTCAAGCTAACTGAAGCATTTATCTCATAAGTATAATCAAGATAAACCTTGATGTTCTTCGTTGCTTTATCGCCATCCAAAATCTCTTTTTGCGGGAGAATATTGCAACGTATTGATGTATCAGAAAGCTTCTCTAATGCCTCTTTAAAATCACCACTGTATTCATAACAAACGTAATTTCTTAGACTATTCTCCTTATAGATTCCTTCTCCAAATAAAGGTCCACATTCGGCTTCTTGACCGTCTATTTTCTTAAAACTACAACGTTCACTAGGTTCTATATCATCTGGCAATGCAAGGTAAAACTTTTTTATTTCCTTAACGTAGCCATCTCCTTGATTAGTAATTGATATTAAGAGGGGGATATCATGTTGAATATCTTTGCTTGTATCTATTGAAAGAACCGTTGCGTCAAACTTCTCCGAAGTTCCTATTCCTACAATAATTGGACCTGAACTCGATTCAGATTTGGGGTCCTCACCCGAAAAATGTAAACAATCTGAACCTCCTTGCATACTAGAATAATAATCTTGAGTTTTACATCTTGCAATTAAAGACTTTTCGGCAAATCTAAAATCTTTATTTGAAGTAGTTACAAAATCATAGGTTCCAATTATATCTACTTTTACATTATCCTCCGCACCAACTTGATTAGGATCTTTTGCTTTGACATAAAAAGTATGGAAATCATTCTGAATTAACAAATCTTCCATCGTTAATCCAACGTAATCTAGACAACTACTTGATTTACTAGGATCATCATAATAAACTACATAATTGGAATTGTCTACACAGCAAGTTAATTTTACCTTGACATCAGGATCACAAAGCCCACTCATCAAACAGTCATTTTGGGGGTTTCTAACGTATTTTGTAATAACATTAACATCAGTCTCCAAAAAAACCTCTTCTATAGGAGATTGAGAATCCTTAGGACTTTCAAAAACAACCAAAGGATATGTCGAATACGGCTCTTCAAATATAACACCACTCACAAAAGCATCCCCTGCATAATCCCCATCTATATGCTCATCGCCAAATTCTCCCCTAAGCCTTTCTAAGTAATCAGTAAAGAGAGACACTGGATTATATTTTTGGAAATTAGCTTTTATTTGCTCTATTACCATTTTTGCCTCTTCTTTGCCTGTTGTATAATACTTTGTAGTTGTTGCTATACTAATACTTGATCTGATTGTATCATCTATTGCTCCAAAATTGGTAAGTATGAAAAGAAAAAAGATAAAAGTTATCACCCCTTTGCTAAATCTTGTAAATTTCCCAAACAATAAAAGAGCTATAAACGTCCAGTAAGGTTTAAGAGACCTTGCAAAGATTACCTCTAGATTTTTAGAGCTAAAAACTGTTAAACCCACTCGAGTTAAAAATGAGTTGTAAACTAGATTGCTTAATATTGGTAAAAGAATAAATTCTATGGATAAACCCACACCAAATACCAAAACAAGGTAAACTGCCACATTAAACATTTGGCTCAATATTCCTTGCTCGGGGTCATCACTTCCCGATACAATAGATCTTAATAATATTATCAGCCCAATAAAAAAACAGGCCAAAAAATGATGATAAATTAATGCAGAACTATTGTAGTTAAAATTGTAAACGAAGGCATCTATTACGAAATCCTGCAAAAGGAAATATAGCAAAATAAGGCCATAAAAGTTCATTGGAATAAAACAAGTAATAAATCTCTCAAAAAAGCCCTTTTTAGACATCCTCTCCTCTTCAGATCTTGCAGCGCTTGCATCACTCGCTTGGAAATTGCTAAAATTTAATTTGTTGCCCTTTTTCTTTCGGTTTGGCCATGCAGATTTTATCTTGTCCCCTAAATTTCTTGTTCCACTAGCAATTTTATTGCCTATTTTTTTGAGCATTGAAGGTTGCTTTAAGGGAGAAGTGGGATAACTAGCACCCGGACTTTGAGTGTTTGAAGTTTGATCTATTTTTGGGTTCCAGAATAATTTATCATTTGCTTTCAAAATAATCAGCCACCTGAAGATTATCAAATTTGTCTCAATCAAATACAATTGTCGGACGATCAACTAAACAAAATAACGCATTAAACGAGTATTGCAAAATTGAAAATCCTTTAATTTATATAAACTGAAAGGAAGTTTACTCTCATATTCTTTCTTGGGATTAGTTCAACATAGTTACCTGTTTTCTTTATGAACGAAGTGATATCCTTTCTTACGAACTCATCACCATCAATGTAGAGCTTATTTGAGTTAATATTAATATCAAGCTTGTTATCCTCTCCTAAGAATTCAAGGTAAAGATATACTTTTTTGCTACCATTTATTATGTAGCCATACTCAGTGTCGTTCATGTTGAAATAATATGTTGGGTTAACTTGCTCATTGGCCTCTATATCAACCGTTATTTCCCTTATTTTTGCGTTGGAATTTGAATTAAAGGCTATGTTGTTATCGCCTATCCTTAGGATTTGTGGAGA
Source organism: uncultured Methanosarcinales archaeon (assembly GCA_964615385.1). Classification (GTDB taxonomy): domain Archaea; phylum Nanobdellota; class Nanobdellia; order Woesearchaeales; family UBA119; genus DAOSEK01. The sequence goes on along the minus strand of CAZTMQ010000007.1, from coordinate 21,117 downwards.
GAACTCCACCATGTTCAAATCACCACAGGAAGGAACGGTATTTAGAATTTTTACGCTGTTTATTGTAACGTATAGGGAAGACATCTGAGATTGGGCGCAATCTGCATAAAACTTAAGTGTGGCTCTTTTAGGGTCAGATATCTCATTTTCATAAACAAAGAAATTCGCTGATGATTCATCCTCAATTGTTAGTTGGTTAGCAACAACCCTTATGTTTTCTAGTACATATTCATTTGTTTCCCAAAACGCAAGACCTGGCGAAACTACACTAAAATCTAAAGTGTTTGAGTCTTTTAATAATTTTGTTGGAATCTTTATCGGGTTTATTGTTCCTAATGAGCTTATCCCCTCATATATCAACTCGCCATTCAAAGCTATTTCAAGTATTCCTTTACTTTTTTTGACGTTAAAAGTAATATATGAATCAGAGATATAATTTGGGTTATCTATGTATAGGTCTAGACTCTTTGTTCTTTTTGAAAACAATGATGAAGATACATATATCGAAGACCAATCTGCAACCTCTAAACCCTGGCTTTTTTGGTAGAGATAAAATTCAGGGATTGTGTGTTTGTAAGAACTTTCGATCTGTGCATAGATGTTTCCGGGTTGCTCTTGTAAAAATGTTTTGTATGCATTGACTACTGCTTCACCATTGCCATTTCCGTTTCCGCTTGTAGTTATGTTTAGAAGCTCGTTTCGGTCATCAGGATCCATGAATAAGATGTATAGAAGCGTTACAACCAAGATTACAAGCACCAAAATTGCAGCGGGTGCAGTGTTCTCAGTTTGCCCTTTATTAGATCTTTTTTTAAGGAGTGCCATTTATTCACCTCAATTGGAATTGTATTGAAAAGTGCTACATTAAAACGTATAGACAATAACTAATAGTATTTTTATGAAAACATTAGTATATAAATCTTTTCAATTTATAGATTTAAGTGAATATCAATAACTGCACTCAAGGTCGAACTTAAGATTGCATACTGAATCAGTAACTTTTTATTAATCAAGGCCCTAAGTTAAATGGGCATTCTAAGAGATATGAAAGAAACTTGATTTCACAGATTCCTTTTTTATTTAAATTACTGAGCAGATTCAATAAGATATTTTTATGAGACGGTTTGAGAAACAGTGAAAACCATAAATTTTGGAGAAGTTTCTTTGTTTTATACCCCAGTTAATTTCGATGTTTTGAATAAATTTATATATCAGTTAGGTTTGTTATCTGAATGAAAAACCTCTGCATAAATGCCGAGGTATCTTGTGAATAGTCGAGGTTAATCGTTTAGTGGATCCATCTATTCTTACTTCGGCTTAAAAAACCAAAGTATGCGAATGACGGATTCACGAAATCAAAAAACGAACATACGGTGATTTGCTATGGATGAATTCAAAGAGCCTGAATCTATGAATGAGCTAGTCTATTACACCCTTAGGGATATAGGGAGTGGAAACGTCATTTGCTGGGTAGAAAAACAATTATGTCCAAAGTGCAAAAAAGCGCTTATGGGAAAGCCAAAAGTTAAAGGGAAGATAAAGACGAGAGCAAAAGAATATGTTTGCCCTGAATGCGGTTTTACAGTTGATAAGTCTGAATATGAATCAGGTTTAATGGCAAAAATAATCTACACCTGCCCTCATTGTGGGAATAAAGGAAAAATAAAGGTTCCATTCAAAAGAAAGAAAATAAAAGGCGTTGAAACCTTAAGGTTCCTCTGCGAGAAATGTAAAGAACCCATAGACATTACAAAAAAGCTTAAAGAGAAATAGGGCCTTTCAAGCGAGCTATTTTGATGTATGTAGCCTTTATCTTTATGGGCGCTACAATACAGAAGACGCTAAAGCACTATAACTCTCTGAAGGCCTGGGCGTCTTAATGGTAAAGAGGTCATATGGCGGGGGGATAACCTTCTCGAGTTCAAATGGCTTATTTGTTGGCGTATCCATTTTTGGTTCTTTAGCGTTACAGATCTCAACTTCTGCCTTGCTAAGCTCAGTATTTATAGGGTAGTGATAATCAGATTTCTCGGGCTTTTCTAAAATATTGTATTCTTTTGATTGTGCCAAAGAACTTAAAACGGACTTGTAACGATTCTTCAAAATTCCTAATGTTTCATCTATCTTTCTTACCTTTCTTTCAGATGAATCATTTTTAGAACCTATTTTTTTGACTTTAAATTTAGATGACTCATCTGATAAAATATCGATTACATAATCCATTAATTGCAGGTTTTGTTCTTTATGGGCATCAAAGTATTTTAAGATGTTATCACATCTAACTTCCCAGAAATGGTTTCCTTTCATGTAATTTATAGTCCTTCCATCACTATCTTTGTAAAAAGCACTTTTAGAATCTATTGAATCAACCTTCTTTCCTTTTAGTATGTCTAATATTTCATCTTCAGGCAGTTGATTCTCTTTGGTCTTTAGCTTCAAAAGCTGTTCGTATAATGTTTTCATTTCTATTATGCTTTCTTTTCTGTATTTACTAAGACCTTTCATATCTGAAGAATCAACTAGGCGTTTCTCAAGATCTCCTGCGTCAACACTAAAAAAATTTTCAAATAGCTTTGAATCTAAATCAACTAAAGCATTTTGGTAATATCTTGCTTCCTTGGAGATGAATTTGCTTATTCTTTCATAGGTTTTCAAATCTATTGAAGGACAAGATTTTAGTATCTTTGTCATGTTTTTAAATCGTGAAAGGAGTGATTTTTCATATCTTCCTAAAACGATTTCTTTAAGCATCACCGAACCAACTTCAGGGATAATGTATTGATTGTGTAATGGAAACTCACTTTTATCAAAATTATCTGATAAAACCTCCCCACCTTTTGAATTTAGAATTGAATTGGATAAATATTGTACCGGTAAAGGCATTCCTTCTGGCTTTGGCTCTTCAAAAGCACTCAGGCTACCTGGCTTAAGGTTGAATGAAGAATTTCCATCTCCACCATTTCCTTTTGTATCGCTTAACTTTTGTTCCTTTATCTCAGGTATCTTTACAACAGGGCTATTCTGTCTGGATTTCTTTATTTCTTCAAAAAGTATTTTGGGAGCACGAATCATAAGCTCTTTTTGAAAACTAACGAAATGTTTTATAAGCTCTCGTTGGTCTTCTTTAATCTTTTGCTCTATATCACCTAATTTTTCATATGCCTCTATGAAGTCTTCGTATTGATTTATGGGAAAAGGCTTTGGCGATGGCTCTTTGAAGTCCTTGTTAATATCACCTTCTGACCCCTCTTTGGCTGACCCGTCTATAGCACTTTCTAAAGAAGACCCTAGAGATGGTTGCGTATTGCTTTTTTGAGGCAAATTCTTTTGCTCACTTGGGGCTTTTACACCCAACTCCTCATTAGAACAATCACTATTTGTGCTATCTTCTTTCTTCCTTTTCCTAAACAACGATTTCAAGCTTAAATGCATTAAGTAAATTCATTGTTTCTTAAATATAAATCTTTCCTTCAATGATCCGGGATTTTTATGGTTTTTGTTAAAATAACCATGTTTAAGGAAGAGCCATAAGGTTTTTATCTCTTATTGAATATACTTGTTGAATGTACTCATAGAATGTGATTATAGAATGTAATTATCTAATGTGACAATAGTAAATAAATTTCTTATTTTATGGTATTTGTCAAAAGAATTAACTAGTTCTGATTGTAATGGCAAAAATAATAGCAAAAAACCTTTATAAACTAAACAAAGCTAATAATCAGAAGGATTGTTATCTTTTGGCTTTGCTACAATTACGTCGTCTATCCTAAGTATTGCTATTGCAAGCTCAGATGCAGAAAGTATTGCCCTGTATTTTACCATAAATGGCTCTATTATTCCTAGATCAAAGGGCTTAATTAATTCGCCACTATAAACTCCAATTCCGTAGAATTCCTTAAATGCTTCAGCACCAGCTGATTTCTGGCTAGAAAGATTTTTATCTTTTATTGCAAAGGCGCCCCAAAACTCATCAAGCTGTTTTTTAAGATAATCAAAACTAATGCCTGCATTTTCTGCAAGTATCTTTGGAATTGATAAAATTGCATCTGCAAAAGCCTCAATAAATATTCCCTCATTGGGGTGATAATTTTTTGCTTCTTCCTTTAGTATGTTGTACAAAGAAAGTTCAAATGAGCCAGCACCAAGCACTGCTCTTTTGTCTTTTATTAAGGTTATCAGATCACCTATTGCGTCATCTAAGGCTCTGATTATTTCATCAGAAATTTGTGTGTTTGCTCCTCTTATGATTATTGTATTAGAATCTTTGGATGAGCCTTCTAAAAAGATGTAGCTTTCACCATAAATTGTCTTTTTTTGAAGAGATTGGGCATTGCCCACATCTAAATCCTTTAATTCATCTATACTTGAAACAATCCTTGCTTTTGTGCTTTTTGAAAGTCGTATCATATCCGAGTGAGTAACTCTTCGTATCGCCACTATGCCAAATTCCGAAAGATAATGGGCTGCCAAGTCATCGATTCCTCTTTGGCAAAAAACTACATTGACTCCTTTTTTTGATAGCTTTTCTGCCATCTCTTTTAATATTGAATCCTGAGCATCTATAAACTCCTTGATTTGGGTTGGGCTTGTTATCTGGATGTTTGCATCTATTTCTGATTCTTTTACCTCAACAGGGCTATTTAGCAAAACTAGCCTAGGGTTTTTGATGTTATTTGGGCTTGATGAAGAAATTATATTATTTTCAATAACAACTCCTTTGAAAAGTGTGCTATCTTCGATATTTCCCCCAGGGATAGATATTATTTTTATCAAATGTTTCCCCAAATCATCTTCTTTTTCTAAGGCAAGCACGCTGTCAACACATAATGATGACAAAAGCTCTTTAGATTTCTCCGCGCCTTTGCCAGTCATTGCGGTTTTGGCGATTTTGGATAAATCAGTTTTGGTAAGGGGTAAAGTAAAAGAGAGGCGGTCAATGGCGGCTAATGCAAGGTCAAGTGCCTTTTTATAGCCATCAATTATTAGGGTAGGGTGGATTTTTTGGTCTAACAATTTCTCTGCATTTGAAAGCAGTTCAGCTGTAAGGATTGCAATTGTCGTAGTTCCATCGCCAACTTCCCTTTCTTGGTTTTTTGAGCTTTCTGCAATCATTCTTGCTATTGGATGGGCTAAAACCATTTCTGAAAGAATTGTCGCCCCATCATTTGTTATAATTGTGTTTGCGTATTCATCTATTATCATCTTATCCATTCCCTTTGGGCCAAGGGTACTTTTGAGTATTTGAGCGATTAGTTTAGCAGCCGCTATATTGTTCCTTTGCGCTCCTTCCCCAATTGTACGAGTGTAATACTCGTTGGAATATTCTTTGCTTTGAGAAGCTGAATCTAAGGATTTGAAATTTTGCTCTTCTAATTCATGGTCCTTAAGATTAAAACTATCGCCTACTTTTACTTTTTCCTTATTCAAGTGCTCATCATCCATGTTATTCAGTTTTTGTGTTTTTTTGTGTTTTATTGTTTTATTATTTCTTTGTCTTGTTTTTTGTTTGCTATTTCACTGATTATTTTGTATTTCTCATATGCACTTCTCATATGCACTTCTCATATGCAATTTATTTTTTTAAAATCTTTTTTTAAATGTTTTTTTAATCTTTTTCCTAAACATTCATGCTAATTGTTTTTGCTTGTTTATTTTTGCCAATTTTTCAGTTAAGATATTAAGTATCTCTTCTTCTTTTATCGTGGCTTGCTCTCTTTTAGTGATATCTCTTAATATGAATTCCATCTTTTGGCCTTCGCTATCTTTAGATTCTCTACACACCAATACAAATGGAATTAAGGCATTTTGGGCGTAATCAAGTGTCTTTGATAGTTTTTTTGGCTTTAATTCAAATTCTACTTTAAGCCCACTATACCTTAGTTTTGATGCCAAGCGAAGCGCATCATCATAAAAGCTCTCGGGGTAAACAATTACCTGAGAGTTTGACGATTTTTTCGCAAGCCCCATCGATTCAAGTACCGTAGATATTCTTTCTACTCCAAATGAAAATCCAACTGCGGGTATTATTTCGCCTGTGCCTCTAAAAGAGCCAATCATATTATCATATCTTCCACCGCCGAGTATTGCCGATTTTATAATTGATTTATCCTTTAGGAATACTTCCATTACTGTTCCGGTGTAATAATCTAACCCTCTTGCAAGGGCAGGCTCGAATTTTAGTAGCTTTTTATCATTTTGCTCAAAGAAACTTAGTATGCTTTTGATTTCATTTATCCCTTCGCTTGTCAAGGGCTCATCTGCAAATTCTTTCGAGATTTCATTAAGAGTCTCATTGTTACTTAATGTACCATCACTGCTATTTATTCCTAATTTGAGGAGGAAAATTAACTTTTCAAAAGAAGTAGAGGATATTCTTTTTTGGCTCAATAGATTTTCTAATTCTTTTTTTACACCAGTTAGACCAATCTTGTCAAGCTTATCAAAGGCTATTAGGATTAATGAGATGGTCTCACTTGAGGTTATTTCAAGTGAATTTAAAATCCCATTTAGAATCTTTCGATTATTTAAAGAGATTTCGATGTCACCCAGATTAAGCCTTTGAAATGCTCTTTTAGCAAGAAGTATGAGCTCAATCTCTGCATAAGACTCTGTTATTCCAAGTATATCAACATCGCACTGTGTAAAGGCCCGATATCTTCCCTGCTTTGGCTGGCTTGGCCCGTTTCTGAAGACCGTTCCTATGCTATATCTCCTAAAAGGATATCTTATGTCTTTATTTGATGCTACAAACCTTGCCAAGGGAACTGTATGATCAAACCTTAGGCCTAAGTCCCTTTCTCCTTGGTCAACTACTTTATATATTTCCTTTTGAATCTCTTGACCACCCTTAAATGTCAGTACATCAAGATTTTCAACTTCAGGGGTTTCTAAAGGAACAAAGCCAAACTCTTCAAAAACCTCTTTAAGAGTGCTTTTTATCCATTCTCTTAGTATTGCCTGATTTGAATACCAATCGGTCATCCCTTTTGCAGGAACCAGTTTATCTGAAAGGAGTTTATCTGAGGAGATAAAGCTATTTGATTTGGCGCTTTTTTTATCGCTTCTTTTTGATGTTTGTTTTGTATTATCTGATTTCATGTAGATCACATTTTAATTTTTAACCGGTGTTTCAATTAACCTTTTTGGTTGGGTGGTTTTGATTAGCTTTTTTAGCTAGATTGTTTTAGTTGCTCCAAATTTGGAACTTAAAAGTTGTAATCCCAAATCGCTATGTTCTTGCGCTGATGTATTTTTAAATTATGTTTTTAAATTTTCTTATTATCAAATCATCCCACACAATAACTCACACAATAATGAATAATTTCTTACGGGCTCATATAATCTTAGGAAATAACATATTTCAATGCAAGACAGTGCTTTAGTCTGCCATCGGTCTTTTTGACCGATAGCTCTTTTTAATCAATTGCGTTTTTTAGTATTTTTGAATATTGATATACTTTACTAAGCCGTATATTTTTGCTCTTTATTAAAGTTTTTTATTGTTAATTAATAGGCCCTGATAATGAGGGAATGGAAAAAAGTAAACTATTTAGCAGAAAACTGTTGAAATCCAAGGAGAATTAGAATAAGCCCCATGTGACCATAGTAAACCATTTAGCAAAAAACATGAGATAAAAATATCCAAAACAGGCTACTCTTAAAACTTCTCAATAAAGCGTAAGGCGCAAAAAGGCTTGCTAATAGTTATAATGAGCCGAAAAGCCCCGCAAAAACTACGTTTAAAAGCCCAAATACTACTGTGAATGAGATAAATGATAGAACTGCGTATAATAAAACATATTTTATGGATGAGCGAAGGTCTCCTTCTGAGATTATAGAAATTAGCATTCCGGCACTTACAGCCGATAATATTACCGCACCTCTCATGAAGTTCCCAACAAGGGTGGTATCAACGACAATGTTTAGGTTGCTTAGATTTATGGGCATTCCCTGAACGTCTCCTATATTTGCAAATCTCTTTGAGATCTTTTCAAGAACAATTATTAGGTTGTAGGCTAAGGTAAATAGTAGAGGCATAATTACAACTACGATAAAGGATATGAAAATCATATATGCACTTGATGTTGCCCTTATCTCATCTTTTAGGCTTTTTGTCTTTTCAAGGCTTTCTACTACTCTATCTACAATGTAGGCCATTTCACTTCCACTTTTATTGCTTTCGGAGAGCAATGAGAATGTTCTTAATAGTTCTGGTGATTTGTATTTTTTTCCAAAAGTTAAAAGCCCTTCACTCAAGTCCTCCCCCACCATTACTCTTTTTGCGAGTAACCTGATTTCATAACCAAGCTCCTTATAGACAGGGTCAATGGACGCCCAAAGAGATTTTTCAAGTGTTAAACCCGCTTTAAGGTTTTGTGATACCTGTCTTAGAAAATCAGGAAGCACCTTCTCCATTGCCACTGTTCTTCTATATATCAAATATTCACAAATTAAGTAAAAAAGTAAAAAGATAACACCTAAAGTAGCTATTAGTGCAAGGAACAAAAACGCAAAGACTTTTAGGAAATTAAGCCAAATGGCGGGATTTATTATTATCAAACCAAAAGACTCTAAAGGACTTAACTGCCTTCCTACATCTGGTAAGACTACAGCCCCAAGTGTAGGAAACACGTTATAAACCACATAAAGCGACGCAGTAAAAAGTGATGCAATAAATACTACTGCTATTAATACATAAGGAACATCGTTAAAGCCTGCTTTCATGAAGTAATCCCGAAGATATGGCCTTATCTTTGCAGGGATGATTACTTTACCAAGCTCAGCTAATGCTGAAGGCTTTTTCTTATCCTTTGTATCTTTTTCTAATGGCTTCATATTGATACCGATGGCTTTGAATTTTTAGCTGACATTACAAAAAACATTTGGAATATAAAAAGTGCGACAAGCAATATCATAAAGAATACTTGAACAGACTTAATCTGCATCATTGATAAAACTATAATTCCCATAACCATTCCGATTGCGGGCATTACGCCACCTAACACCAAATAAAACATAACGATTGCGTTAAGCTTTTTACCATATGCCCGTATCTCATTTAATTGCTCTTCAGTTATCGAATCAAGTATCTGTCTTAACGAATTTGCTACATTTGCGCCCGTTTTTGTAGCGGTTAGAATCTGGCTTAAAATCCTGTTAAACTTATCAGAAGGGGCATAAGCTCTCGCATCTTCAATTGCCTTTTCGATTGGAACTCCTGAAAGGATACTGTTTACGATTTCTTTAAAGAATTGGCTTGAAATTCCATAACTTTTTGAAGCATCGCTTAGTGTTTTAAAAAGAGGCTGACCAGATTCAAGCTTAATTAAAAGGTATCTTCCCGCGAATAAAACCTCTTTATCAAACTCCCTCTTTCTTTTAAGTATTAATACCTGAGGATAAGATAATAGGTTAAACAACACAAAAGGGTATGCACAGGCAAATGCTAAAAGTAAGAGTAATGGCTTTGTAAAAAGCCTGAATGCAAAGCCAAAAAATAAGGCAACAATCAGCGATACAAAAAGAGACATCTTAAAGCTTCTCTCTATATATTTATCAACTGGAACGTCATACTTAGCCCTAAGAAGGTCAGATTCAATCTTTGCTCTGTTTACAAATCCTGGGGTCTTCACCTTTAAAAAGCACCTTTCATCATTAAAAGTACACCAACTTTAACTTCTATAACCGCTGATTAATGCATTATTAAATGCATCATTTGCTAGTACATATTTAATAATAATTAATTTTTGTATCTTTTATGTATTTTTATATTTTTATGCGAGCAATGTTTCTAAAGTTGTCATGGTTATTTGTAGTCACTGAGGTATTTTCTTTGGTAGTACTTTGATATTATTAGCCCTACATCGTTTATATCTGAAATCTTTTTTGAAACCATCCACTTAAGGATTTCTATTTTTTCCTGGATATCTGCACGGATTTGCTGAGAGCTTAATCCAGTATAAAGATTTAATGTGCTCAAAAGCCTTCTTGGCTCACCAACCTTGACCATCTTATCAGTGTTTACGTTGTGCTGATAAATTACACTAGGGTTACCATCCTCTGTAACCTCAGCTATCTGCAATGTTCTTCTAAGGCCACTTCTCCTGTTTCTATACTGTACGCAGATTAAAGATACTGCCGATATCATCATCTTTGGAATGTCAATTGGAGGATGTGTCAGCCTACTTACTGTCTCTTCTGCATTATTCGCGTGTATTGTGGCGTATACTGAATGGCCGGTATGCATTGCCTCAAATAAGACTTCTGCTTCCTTTTTCCTTCTAATCTCTCCTACCAAAATCCTATCAGGCCTCATCCTCAAAGAATTTACAACTAAATCAAGCATTGTTATTTCCCCCTTTCCTTCAGGGTTTGCAAGCCTTGTTTCCATCGGAACCCAGTGGATATTTTTTGGTAGCGTTATTTCTCTTGTGTCTTCGATAGAAATTATCCTTTGGTTTGGTGGAAAGAAATTAGAGATTACATTAAGCATAGAAGTCTTTCCTGAGCCAGTCCCACCAGCTACTAGAACCGAAAGCTCGTTTTCTATTGCTAGCCAAAGCACTGCAGCGGTTTCATACTCGATAGTTTTCGCATTAATAAAATCAGTGATGGTCCAGGGCTTTTCAGAGAATTTTCTAATTGTTATTGTGTTTCCTAATGAGGTTATAGGGAAAAGTGTTGCATTTACCCTGTCACCTGTAAGCAAGTGAGCGTCCATCAACGGCTCAAGGATCGTTATCTCTTTTCCAATTTCCCTTCCAATCATTGTTGAATAGTGCCTTATTCTGTCTTCTGTAGGCACATAGATATTTGTCTTAAGCCATTTATGCTTTCTGTGATAAACCCATACGGGCTCTTTTGAGTTGTTTACTGTTATTTCTTCAAGGTTTGGGTCTCTTAATAACAAATCTAATCTTCCAAGCCCGACATTTTCCTGAATAAGATGGTTTATTAAAACACTACAAGTCCTATCATCTATGTGAGGGAAGTATTTCTTAATCAAAAGGGATATTTCATCTGAAAATTGCTTTTTTATATCATCGAAATCCGCGGATTTGGAAAGGTCTATTTTTCCTATCTGAATCTTTCTTATAAATTCATCCTTGATCTTTTCTAATACGACCTTTGTGATTTCTCCAATGTTTGAGATTGCTAGATTGTATTCCGGAACAAAATCTCCCTCTTTAAGCGCTATTGTGATATTAACAATCAAATCGTTTACATTTAGCGTGTACTTGTCAATTTGCTTAATCTTGGGTTTGGGTTTTTGAGGGGGGGTGGCTTTTTGAATAGGCAATCCATCGGCGTTTGTGGCGTTTGGATTATTTGGCTGAGCTATAGTAGCCTGCGATGAGGAAGTTATAGGTCTTTGAGTTTGTCTGATAGTAGATTGAGTGGAGTGCAAGGGTGGGATTGGTGGAGTTGAGTGAGCTAAGGGTATCTGAGCAGATTGAACTCCTTTTGTTTGTGAATTATTTGAAACGCTACTCATTGAACTTCTTGAAGGTGCCATGGCATCTGGGTTTTCAATGAATGACTTTTCCGTAGGAATTTTTATAGGGCTTTCCATTTTTTACTCATCCTTTTTTTGTTTTTATATTATGTTTTTTTATGCCAAGCTTATTTTGGCAATAGGAATAAAGATGAAAATTCAGATTCTTTCATATTATCATATGTTTGCCTTATTTTGTCATACAGATTTAAAAGCTCAAGTCTTAAAACGGTTTTTCTTTCTAAGAAACCACCAGGCAGGGTTTCATACTGTGCAATTACATCTTGATAAATTTGTTGAGCAGATTTTAAGTCTCCTTTATCTGCTAATTCGTAAGCACTTTTAATCTGCTGTGAGATTATATCAAACTCCTTGTTAAACGAATCAATCTTTCTTCTGACTACTATTGTGTTTATCTCAGAGTATAAATCCAAGAGCTTTTCCTGGATTGGTATCTTTTCTTTTACAAAGCCCTCTGGAAGATTCTTAAACTTGGAGGATGCTTCTACATAGCCTTTGACTGCTACATCTGTTTCGCCAACTTTCAAGGCCTTTTCAACAAGCGCAATTTGTTTTGAGATCTCTTCAAGCCCAACAGATAATTTGCCCTTATTTTTCTCTTCTAGTGAGTTATCTATTTTGATTGTGGCTTTTTGTATTTCCTCTAAGAAATCCTTTTTTTCATTTATGAATTCATCAGAAAGTGAATCTATGAGCTTGTTTCCCAAGGCAATACATTCCCTTGCCTCAGCGACCCTGCCCTGTAATAGGAACTGATCGATCTTATTCATTATTACGTTAAACTGTTTTGTGGTCTCCTCAAGCTTTTTTAGCGATACCTCCGCTTTTATCCTAAGCAAGCGCTTTTTTATTGTCAAAAGCTTTTCCTGAAGCTCTGCTTTTTTTTCTATGAATCCTGAAGGCAGTTCGTTGAATGTTTTGCTTGCTTTCCCTAAGGCTTTTTCTGCTTCAAAGATCCTACCTCTTTGGGCAAAACTTTTCGATTGGGAAAGGGTAATCATTATTTCTTTCTCTTTTATCAGAAACTCCTTTAAGGCCCTCTCTTTGACAGTTTCAACCATGTTTCTGTCTAGGTTTAAGATGTTATCTACAACTTCAACTTTGTTTTTAATGTACATTTCAGGAAGCTTTTGCTTAAGCCTTGCAACTTCTGAGAATATCTTTTTAGCCCCTTCAAAATCTCCCTTTTCTGATAGTTCATTCGCGAGGTTTAATAGTTCCACAATTTTTTTGAAGCCATCGCTTTGACCATGGGTGTCATTTATGCCATAATCCAAAGCAGATCTTTTAGAGTATGTTGAAGTAGTTTGTCGGGATTGGTTTTTGATTGAATCCTCATTGGCCCTTGAAACATGATCAAAGATTTCATCTTCGCTAAGCGCATTTATTTCATCAAGTCCATTTATTGCTACCTCTTTTGCCTGGGCTATTTCGTCTTTTGATAGGTTTTTGTCGTATAGCAATTCAATGGCTTCTTTAATATCATTTATCTTTCCTAATATGTTTGAATAGCTTCCGGTATCAAGTGTCTTTTTAGAAACTTTATCTATCTCTTCTAATTTTTTTGTAATAAGCTCTTGGTTTAACTTTGAGCCTAAAGCCCTTTTCACTTCAGAGATTATATCCTTAATAGGCCTTTGAAAGGCTGTACCTAAATCCCCTGAATCATCGGAATTGGACGCTGAAGTCTTATACCTTATTACAGGTGTTGACATCCCATAGTTTATTGTTACAAGACCCTCCTCTTCTAGAAAAAGTGCCCATTGTTCAACTATCTTTGAATCTACTTTGAGAATTTTAGCAGCATCAGGAATTGAAATCTGTTTTTTATCCCTTATCAATTCAAAAAGAGAATCTACTGCTGTTGTTACCCTATCTTGCTCTCCCATTTTTTATCTTCCAACAGACCTTAAACGCACTTTTACCCTTCGCGAAAACTCACTAAACAAAAAAACAGCAAGGAAAAACAAAGGCACTGAATGCAACGACTGTTTAGCTTAAACACACATTTAGTTACTCTGAACACTAACACGACTAGCTATTCTGATAGTAATTTGCTAGAAAGATTATTATAAATATTTATAACCACTGTGAAATGAGGATAACCCTAAATCAAACTAAATTTAATTTGATAGCCCTTAGATTTTAAGGCAAGGAAATTATTAAACTAAAGTTTAAAATTAAGGTTTAAAATAATTAGCCAAGATATAAAAAAAATGAAAAACCTCAGTATAAATGCCAAGGTATCTCTTGAATAATTGAGGTTAATCGTTAAGTGAATCCGTCTATTCAAACTTTCGGCTTGAAAAATCAACAACCTCGCCCTAAAGGGCGAGTATGTTGGTAATATAAAAGCATGCGCTGCATTCAGCGAGGTTGTTGATTACAAAAAAGCGTACCGAGTCCTCGTGTTGAAACACGAGGTATGCTTTTCTATTGACCAAAGTATGCGAATGACGGATTCATGAAATCAATTTATTTAACACCTAGTTTTATTCCCTGCAAAGATTTTTAAATATTAGGAATATCTTTAAGATGCTGGTGTTGAGGATTAAATTTTTAAGAAAGAATCTTTAAAAAGAGATTTTGAAATAACAATCTTTTAATGTAGATTTAGCATTAATGTAAATGTGTTTGGTTGTTTGAGTTTTTATGTTTATGGTTTAAATCTTTGAGGATTTAACGGCTTTTTATCTCTCATTTGGCAGGTAGTCAAACAACCAGTTTACTTAGTAAGGGATTAACAAATTGAAAAGGAAAAGATACTTTAGGAAAGGATGGTATCTGAATGAAACCAAATATCAATGAAGAAAGCAATGCGTTGATCAACGAAAAGCACCCAAAAGGCTCAAATAGCTCTGGAACCTATGAAGGTGGCTTGATGTTATCGGGCAAATCCAAATTATCAACGGATTTTTACTTATTTAAGAAAGCCTCCCTTGATAAGATTAAAAACGATAAATCAAGCAAGGGCTCAATTGATAAGCTAATCCTGTCTTTGGTAAATTTTATTAATTCACTTAAGGATTACTTTACTACAAGCTCATGCTCCGGAAGAATATGTGTAAATAGGGAGTATGATGATTTCAGGAAAAGCTGTAATGTATGGTTATTCAAATCCCATAAGGTTGTGAGTCCAAAAGAGCTACTATCGATAAAGGAACTACCTGAAGGGAAAACATCTATTAGGTTTGAAACACTTATTTTGCATGTTGCAGCAAAGGATATTTTGTGCGCTAAAAGGTTTTTGGATACAATTATAGGGGCTGGACTTAAGAAGAGTGGGATTTTCTCGGTTAAAGAAAACAAGGTTATGATTGAGTGCTCTTCTACTGAGATTATGCAAGCTCCGTTTTCAGATAATGGGAAAATTTTGATGGATAAGAGCTATTTAATCAGATTTATTGAAGAGGCGAATAAAAAGCTTTTGAGAGCAAATCAAAAGATTAAAGAGCTTGAAGCAGTTTTAAGAAAAGAATTTTTATAAATGGAATTTTAAAGTGAATATTGATTTCGTGAAATCCCGATTATTCGCATACTTTGGCTTTAAGGCCGAAGTAAGAAGAGATGGGTT
The DNA here is from genome assembly GCA_964615385.1 of uncultured Methanosarcinales archaeon. Classification (GTDB taxonomy): domain Archaea; phylum Nanobdellota; class Nanobdellia; order Woesearchaeales; family UBA119; genus DAOSEK01. Next base: position 6,025 of record CAZTMQ010000007.1, on the reverse strand, counting down.
CACGCAATGATTGGCCTAAAGTATCTGCGAGATATTTCGGTATTTATGCAAAAGGTTTTTTATTTTAAAGCAAGTTTTGCGAGATTGGATAAAAATGAAGAGAAAAGTTATTGGTGAGGGTGCTGAAGCGATTATTTATTTTGATGATAAATCTAAGAGCATCGAAAAATTGAGGATTAATAAATTGTATCGCGAAAGACAAATTGATATTGAGCTAAGGAAAAAAAGAACACGCCAAGAATCAAGGATTTTAAGAAAACTTGCCAAGGAGGGCTTTCCAAGCCCAAGAGAGATTAAGACCGATGAAGCCACTTTTTCGCTTTTTATTGAATTCATCGATGGAAAGAAGGTTAGAGATATTCTTACCCAAAAGAACTGCAAAAAAATTGCAAGGGAACTTGCACGACTCATTTTTTGGCTTCATAAGTTAAATGTTGTTCATCATGATCTAACTACATCAAATATGATTATTTCTGATGGAAGGCTTTTTTTGATTGATTTTGGGCTTTCTTTTGTATCTAAAAAGATTGAAGACAAGGCAGTGGATATACATCTTCTTAAAAGGGCAATTGAATCAAAGCACCCTGAGATTTTTGATGAATTTATGAAAGAATTCTCTTCTAACTATTCAAAGGAAAAAGAAGGTAAGGAAGTTCTAAAAAGAGTTGAAATTGTAGATTCAAGGGGAAGATACAAGTAAAGAAAAAAAACTCTTCACAAGGAGATGAATCCGCCGTTAAACGCCCGGGAAATGAAAAACCTTGACATAAATTTAGAGGCATCTCGTGAATAGTCGAGGTTTTTCGTCCATGAATCCGCCTATTCTTACTTTGGCTTGAAAAATCAACAACCTCACCCTGAAGGGCGAGGTATGTTGGTAATATAAAAGCATGTGCTGTATTCAGCGAGGTTGTTGATTACAAAAAAGCGTACCGAGTCCTCGTGTTGAAAAACGAGGTATGCTTTTCTATTGACCAAAGTATGCGAATGACGGATTCATGAAATCAAAAACAACCGAATCGCAATGATGGTTCCTTTGATACTCTTCTTAAAGATTATATGGTTTTTATAAGAGCGGGATGGCGATTAGCCCACTTTTAACTATAAAGTGTATTATTATTCCAACCAAAAGCCCAACCAAAAAGCCTTTAAACCAAACTACAGGATGATTTCCCGTTTTGTCACCAAAAAAATTCGCCATAATTACCACCTTGTTTTTTTAACCGTTACTATTTAGCCCTTTTGCTTATAAACTATATTTTTATAAAGCCTGCTTCCCTTTATTATTGAGGGCATTATTTAAATAGTTTTCTTTATTTTGCATAGATTTGGATAATTTTTAATGGCTTTCTTGGAGATATTATCTACATATCTTTTTTGGAAATACCTAAGGCTAATTTTCCTTTTTTAGTTAAGGTTAGTACTTTAGCTAAGGTTTAGCACTTAAAATGGACTAAGATTAAAAATTGAAAAAGATTAAGTGTTAAAAAGCCTTTTTTGGCTTAAAGCAAATTTCAATATATTAAATTAGGAAAATGATATTAGGGCGTTTATTATAATCATAAGTTTTATAAATAAATCGTGTTTTCCGATGAGTTGGGATAGTTATGGCACAAAGAAAAGGTACAGTCAGAAGAAAGACAAGAAAATTATTTTCAAAGAATTTCAGGGACAAGGGAAAGGTTAGCATCAGTGAGTATTTTAAGGCTTTAAATGTCGGAGATACAGTAGCTGTGTTAAGAGAGCCCGCAGTAAGAAATTCTCAGTACCACTCAAGGTTTTATGGGGTTACAGGAAAGATTACAAGTAAACGTGGTAGTTGTTATGTTGTTTCGTTTAAGGACAGGGCCAAGGAGAAAAGTATAATCGTCCATCCTGTTCACTTAAAACTTTTAAAGGCTAAGTAGGTGATTTATTATGTCAAATCCTGAGATTGAAGCGGATGTTCCAATATGTGAGTTTGAACTCAAAAAGGAGCTTGAAAAGAACCTCGAGAGAGATAAGGAGCTTAATTTCAGGGCGGGAAAGACAGTTGATTACCTAAATGATGTAGTAAAGGTAAGTAATTCTAAGGGGAAGGAGATTAAAAAGGCCATCGAGTCCCTCAATATTCCGAGGATGAAGCCTGAAGCAATTGTAAAGATTGTGGATATAATGCCTTCAAACGAAGATGATCTTAAGATGGTTTTGCAAAGCTATTCTATAACGGTGTCACAGGCCAATGTTAAGGCGATTTTGGATGCTATTAAGTGAATAACCAAAATCTATTTAAACCACCAAATTGATTTGGTATTTCTTTAGGGGGTTAATATGGAAAATCCTAATAGTGATTATAAGAGGATTGGGGAAAGAGAAGATAGTGCGATTGTGCTAGATTTCTTGCCAAATGGCTACCCTTTCGATAATACCCCTGCCCATAAAAAGGTTCCTATTGCTCAAGCAATTGGAAAGAGGATGCTTACGCTCTTAGAGCTTACGCCTAAAGAGGGCGTATTCCTACAGCCCTACGAAGAGGTGTACATTGGAGAGATGAAGAGAGATAAGATACACCACATTATAGGAAAACTAAATTTTCAAAAGCTTACTCCTACTGCAAAAAACGAGCTTGGATTTGTTATTGACGAGATAATTAAGTCTAATGAAAAAAGATATCTCGAATTTTTTAATAAGGCAATCCCGCTTTCTACAAGGATGCACTCGCTTGAGCTTTTGCCAGGGATGGGGAAGAAGAGGATGTGGGAGCTTTTAGAGGAAAGGGAAGATAAAGAGTTTGAATCGCTTGAGGAAATCAACAAAAGGGTAAAGCTCTTGCCAGATGTAAAAGAGATGATTAGAAAAAGGATTCTTTTAGAGCTTGAGTGTGAACAAAAGCACTATTTGTTTGTTAAGAGAAGCTAGTTATAAACTGATCTGTACTCCATTAAAGTAAATGTGTTGTAAGTATAAAAATAATTCTAATTAAGAGAACAGAGCTCTTTTTACGCAAAGCAAAAATAATTTAAACCAAAAACGTATTTTTTCATTATGAATCAGATTTTAATTGCTTTTATTATTGGAATTGGATTAAGTGTTATTACTGTTATTGGCGATGTTTTGATAAAGAACGCATCGCTTCAAAATGCTTTTTTAGGTTGGAAAATGCTTTTGTTAGGAGCTTTGATTTATGCGCTCACAGCATTTGGCTGGTTTTTTGTTATGAGAAAAATTAAACTTTCTACACTTGGTGTTTTGTATGGGGTAAGTTGTATTGTTATATTAACTTTCGTTAGCGTTTTTTATTTTAAAGAAAAAATAAGTCATTTAGAGATTATAGGGATTGCACTTGCGGTTACATCTCTTATTCTTCTTTATCGATTTGGATAAAATATACATTTCTTTAAGAAAAGTATTTAAATCAGGTTTTCAAGCCTTGTATTAATATGGATAAGAAAAAGCTTACTAAAGGAATTGTTCATAAAAAAGAAGAGGATTTTTCAGAGTGGTATACTGAGCTTGTTGCAAGAGCTGAACTTGCAGATTTAAGATACAATATCAAGGGCTTTGTTTGTTATATGCCTTGGGCTGTTATTTCTATCAAAAGAATGTATGAATTGTATGAAAAGGCTCTGGAAAGAAAGGGACACCTTCCACTTATTATGCCTTCTTTAATCCCCGAAAGCAATTTTAACCTTGAGTCAGATCATGTTAAAGGCTTTACCCCCCAGGTGTTTTGGGTAACTGAAGCAGGGGATGGAGAGCGAATGGAGGAAAGGCTTGCGTTAAGGCCGACTAGCGAGACAGCGCTTTACAAGATGTATAGCATGTGGATTAGAAGCTATAATGATCTTCCGTTTAAGAGATACCAATCATGTCAGGTTTGGAGATATGAGGGAAAGGCAACAAGACCTTTTTTTAGGGCAAGAGAGTTTCATTGGATTGAAGCACATAATGTTTTTGCAACACTTGATGAGGCGAAAGCCCAGGTTATTGAGGATATGCAAACTACAAAAGAGATGCTTGAAGATGAGTTTGCCATGCCTTTTATCTTCTTTGAAAGACCTCAGTGGGATAAGTTTGCAGGTGCAATAAATACATATGCAGCTGATGCTTTAATGGATTCGGGAAAGGTTATTCAGTTGCCTTCAACACACCTTTTAGGAACTAATTTTTCAGTGCCTTTTAATGTTAAATTTACTGATAAGGATGGCGAAGAAAAATATGGCTTTATTACATGCTATGGGCCCGCAATTAGCCGAATTTATGGGGCTATGGTTGCCTTGCACGGAGATAATCAGGGGCTTGTATTGCCCTTTAAGCTCGCCCCCATACAGTTTGTAATTGTTCCTATTGTTTATGAAGAGAATAAAACACAGGTTATCAAAAAGTGTAAAGAAATAGAGAGGAAGATGAATGGGCATTATAGTGTGAAGATCGATGAGAATGATTCTACAACTCCTGGTGAGAAATTTAATTTCTGGGAAATGAAGGGTGTGCCTTTTAGGATTGAAATAGGACCAAAGGACATTGAGAAAAGGCAGGTCGTAGTTGTTAGAAGGCTTGATGGAAAGAAGTTTTTTGTAGAGGAAAAAGGACTTTTGGATAAGATTAAAGAACTTGCAGAAAGCTATACTGACGAGCTAAAGGCTAAGCATTTTGTCAAATTTGATAGTATGATAAAAAAATGCGCTAATGTTAGTGATGTTAAGAAAGCAATTGATTTGGGAAAGATTGCATGCGCAGGTTTTTGCTCCATAGGACTTGAAGGGGCAAAATGCGCAGAGGTTATAGAAAAGGAAACCGGAGCAGAGATTAGAGGAAGTAGGGTTGATAAGGAAGATAATAAATTTGAAAAATGTGTTGTTTGTGGAAAGCCTGCAACTAAGACAATCTATATTGCGAAAAGCTATTGAAGATAAAATGGAAAGGATAATAAGCCTTGGGACACAGACTTTTTTAGATTGGTTTTTGGATAAATCGGATGATAAAATAGTTGATTTTTTAATAGATACTGAAAAGAAATCTCATTTTGCAGGGATTACATTTAGTTTTAGAACGCCTAAAAGCCTTGATTTCAAATTTAGTGATAAGCAACAAAAATATATTTCAAAAAAAGATATTTCTTTGATGCTTCCTTCTAGAAATGGAAATGAGCCAATAATTTATAGCCAAGATGATGGCTCTTTTGCACTTATCAATAAGATTAATGCTGTGATAAAAAAACTAGATAGTAAAATTAACATTATTAACCCTAAACTTGTGAGGGATTTTGGCGTACTTTCTAAGATTAAAGGGCTTTCTATCTCAAACCTTCCATATGAAGAAGGATTTGGAATTGACGAGATTGAACGCGTGCTTAAGCAGAATAGTAATATTTCCCTTGCAATAGATACTTCTTATTGCTTTTCGTTTAATAAGGATTTCCTGCCAATTCTTTTGGAGAGGTTTAAGGATAGGGTATCATGTATTTTGTTAAGTGACAGAAGAGATGTTAGGAACAACAAATCGCTTTTTGAATGTAAAGATCTCTACAAGTTTGAGATTTTAAGAGACCTTGATTGCCCCGTCATAATAAATAGTAGCCTTAAAGAGTACGATAAGGACATTGCAATACTTCTTAAAGAAATAAATACAGCCAAAAAAATTTTTGGAATGTGATTTTTACAAAAGAAGATGCGCCGACCGGGAATCGAACCCGGACCAGACCCGTGGCAGGGGCCTATTGTACCATTGAACCATCGGCGCTTGAGATTTGATAATAAAAAAGTTTTTTTGATGTGTTTATATAATTTTTGATTAAAATGTGCTAAATTTGGGCTGTTTAAATAAAAGGTTTGTTTTATATTTCTCCTAACTGGTAAATAACCAAAAAATTAGAAGTTAGTTTAAAAGTAGGTCACCATAAATAAATGTGTTTGTGTGCTATGCTAGCTAAATCTTTTTTTGTTGCAATTGGCTATGAAGATACTCCTGATTTCTCTAATTTTTTTATCGTTTAGTTGCACTAGTATGGATTTGCATTTTATTAAAAATTCTGGAGCAACAACAA
>CAZTMQ010000006.1:0-25130 GCA_964615385.1 uncultured Methanosarcinales archaeon | reverse complement strand
GCACATTTTGATTATTTCCATTCTTTTTAGCCATCTTAAAAAACACCTCTTATAAGATGCATTGGTGTTCTCTATTTTTAAATATTTTCTTTTTTTGAGGTAAGACGCTCTTTAAAACTATTATTTTTTAAAAATTCGTTTGTATTGCTTTTAGAAATTAACCTCTATGTCACAAGGTCATATTTTATTTTCACTTTAATAAAACTTGAAGCTATACAATATCTTTTTAAATAGAATTCCCTTTTGCTTAAAACATTATTGATTGAATTAATTTAGAAGCTTTGAAAAAAGGTGATTTTTATGAATAAAAAAAGTATATTTTTTGTTATTATGTCATTAGTGATTGCAGGAATTTTTCTTAGTTCCTGCTCTGCTGTTGTAAACATCTCAACTAAAGAGCCTGTTGTGACCGATACATATACATTTCAAACTTTAGCGCAATCAAATGAGCTAAAAACATTACAATTTAACTCTGAAGATGAGGCTTTAGAGTTTCTATCTCTACACTCAAATCAGGGAGATTACGGATCTAATGGAATTTATGTTGATATGGTTTATAGTTCAAGGGATAGCGAAAGTTCTGTAGATTACGCACTTGATGCCAGCAGTGTAGCAGTCCCTCAGGCTGGAAGCGCGAAAAGCGAATCCCTTGATTATTCAGATACAAACGTACAAGTTACAGGAATAGATGAAGGAGATATATTAAAAACAGATGGTGATTACATATACACCATTTCAAACAACATTCTCTACATAATAAAAGCTTTTCCTGGAGAGGAAGCAGAAGTAATCAGTACGGTTAAATTTGAGAATAATCCTTCAGGTCTTTTTATCTACGAAAATAATCTCGCCGTTTTTGGAAATATTGGGCGAAACGATCCAGTACTTAAGGGAATGGATTCATACATCCCAAACCAGCCTTTTAGTTTTCTTAACATTTATGATGTATCTGATAGGAGTGCTCCAAAGGCAATAAAGGAGTACAAATTTGAAGGAAGCTATCTAAATTCCAGAATGTATGAAGGATTTATATACTTAGTAACAACAAGTTATCCTGGCTATGCGAGGGATTATCCCTTACCTGTTTATTATGAAGGTGATGTTGAAAGAAAGATTGATGTATCAAGCGTTTACTATTTCCCTGTGCCTTACGACAATCCTAAGTTTGCAACGATAAGTTCTATTAACATCAAAGAGCCAAGCCAGAAAGTTAGCTCAAAATCATTTCTTGTGGAAGGTACACAAAACATGTATATGTCAAAGCAGAATATCTATATTACTTATACTGAATACATAAATGAATATGAACTAATGCAAGATTTAACAATCGACTTACTAGAAAATAAGCTAAGTGAAAAGCAAAAAAATTATATTGAAAAGGTAGAGGCTACTGATGGTGATGTTCTTTCGCCATCTGAAAAGAAGGCAAAAATACTTAATATATTTTATGAGTATCTTAACTCTTTAGAGTCCGAAGAGCGAGAGGATGTTCAGGACCAAATTGAAGCCGAGCTCAAAAAGAGGCTTGAAGAGTTTGAAGCCTTTGAGTTTACAATTATTAATAAAATTCAGATTGATAACAAAGAGATCAGCCCAAAATCAAATAATAAGGTTGCAGGCAGAATAATTAATCAGTTTTCTATGGATGAATATAATGGTATATTTAGGATAGCAACAACATTAAGCCCAAGATGGTCAAGATACGGTGAGTCAAATCAGGTTTCAACAAATCAAGTGTATGCACTTGATAATAATTTAAAAGTACTTGATAAGCTTGAAGGCTTAGCCGAAGACGAAAGTATTTACTCGACAAGATTTATTGCTGATAAACTATATATGGTTACATTCAAACAGATTGACCCGTTTTTTGTAATAGATTTATCAGACCCTACGAAACTAAAAGAATTAGGTCAACTAAAGATCCCTGGCTTTTCAAAATACCTGCATCCCTATGATGAAACTACCATTATCGGAATTGGAAAGGATGCGACAGAAACTGGAAGGACAAAGGGTCTTAAAATATCCTTATTTGACGTAAGCGATTTCTCAGATCCAAAAGAGATTGCAAGCTATATCTCAGATGAAAGATACTCTGATTCAACAGTGCTTTATGAGCATAAGGCATTTTTGTTTTCGAAGGAAAAGAACCTCTTAGTAATCCCAGGCTATAATTACAACTATCAGCAAACCTCAGAGAATTATAATGGCGCCTTAGTTTTTGATATAAGGAAGGATTCTATTACATTACGGGGATTAATAGACCACTCTCAAGGGTCTGAAAGATATTATCAACCGAGTGTTGAAAGGAGTCTTTACATTGAAGATCTTTTATACACCAAGTCTTTAAACCTTTTGAGAATTAATGACCTTGATGATTTGAGCTCAGTAAAAAACCTAACTCTGAAGTACGAAAACAAAAAGATTCCAATCTACTAAAAAAGCCAAAGAAAGAAAAGTAAATGGGAGAAGAAAATCTAATTTTTCTTTCTTTTTTTTCTTATTATTAAAAACAAGAGAAAGGCAATAACAATTATAATGATTGTAAATACAATGCTTAATAGTATCTCATTATTTTGATTTTTGGATGAGGAAGATGGATTAATGTTTATAACTGAACCTTTTTGGAAGGTTATTTTATTATTGTAAAAGACCCTGCCATTTATCTTATACTGTCCCATTTCATCAGGCTTAAAAAACATTTCAATTGGAACTGTATCCTGAGGAGCAACGGTTATGCTATCAGATTCTAATAATTGAACTATCTTTCCATCCTTACTGATGGTTCCTTTAAATTGTGCTAAAACACTTCTTTCTCCTCTGTTTCTGAAATAGGCAGTTATTGGAATTAATTCGCCTGTATTGGCCCATGCTTCATTCTCAAACTTGACAAATTCACCAACATCGCTAATTCCGCCTTTTTCAAGAATAGAAAAGGTCATTAGAGCTCCATCTCCACTACATTCTGGGCAAATCATTTCAATCCAAAATTGTCCTTCAGAAAGATTTAACTTAAGCATATCAGTTATTTCCTTAGAAGTAGTAGGCAAAACCTCATCTTTAGCAAGATAAGTAGTTTTTAAAAGCTCATTTTCTTGGAACTGATCAAAAATTCTAAATTCAATTAACGGCTTAATCCTAACATTTCCGTTATTTAGTACGGTAGCTGAGAATTCAACGGGGTCGCCTATTTCAGAATCCTTTATTTCAAAGCCTCCAGAGTTGCATGACAGAATCTGGGTATCTGAGACAATTACCTCAATTTTTATTTCGAAGGCAACCTCAACATTTGTACCCATGCTCGATTCTACCTGGCCTAAGGAGCCCGTAGTAATAAGTACCTTACCGATGTATTTTCCAACCCTGGCATCGCTTGGTGGTTCAACAATAATCTTTAGTTTTCCATTGTTATTTGCATTAACGAGCATGGGGCCTTCTAAAGGATTAAACCGGATCCAATCAGCGATATCGCCTTTAGCCTCATAAAAAACAGGGATACTTTCTTCACTTCCAATTGTAACTATTACATTGTCTTCCGCATATCCTCCCCTTAAAACGTCATTATAAGTAAGACTAACTCGGTTAACTCCAAGTAATGCGCATTTGCCAATATCTGAGTAAAAAATAATAGTTACAAATACACACACAATCAACAGCATCGTTTTTAAAAGTCTAAATTCTCTGTTCATAAAATCCCCAATCGTTTTTTATATCTCATAGATTAAACTTTAGGTTAACTTATAAAGTGTAATTAAAAAGAGTTAAGATTAAATCACAATCGCTTTCTTAAGGAACAGTTGCCGTGAATCTTACAGTACCTGTACATAGCCCGAAAGGGTTTGGTGGAACATAAAGTTGCCAATATGAGGTGGCAGTTATTGGTGTCATTGGCTCGGTCTGTTTTGCAAGCGTTATATTCATATCCTTGTTGGTTGTCCCCAGCTCCACCTTATTTTCCCATGTAGTCTCAATCCCTGAAAACCTTTGGTTTTCCACGCTGATGTTTGAGCCGTGCTCACATACAAGCCCTATACCATCCCCTTCTGTTTGGCCATAACCAAGCACGCTTACATTGATCGCCAAATTCCCAAAGTTTGTGATTGTAGCAGTAATATTTTCGCTTGTGTCAGTTACAGATAGGTTTCCATAATCAATCACATCCGTTACGTTTAATGCGTAAAGGGCGTTTATCGCTGCATCTGATGTTAGGTTTGAATCATCATAGGAATAGCTATCATTTACCGAAATATTGCATCTCCATGTTCCGTTGTTAGCGTAGTAATATGTTTCAAAGGAACATGAATAATTAGCAAGATACTCTCCATCGTTAGAAACTTCCTCACAGGTACCATTAGTATAGTGAACGTTATTGTCATCAGGGTCATCAGACTCGTTAAGGTAATAATAAAATGTAGCATTTACATTGTCAATATCTGTATAGCCGTTCCAATCCCTTACTGTGGCATTACAATAGACTATTTTTGTAGTTCCAGCATTTAGAATTATTGGCGATTCTATACTTGTACTTACTATCTCTGGACCTGCGTTCGTAACATTAACCTTTGATGTCACGTTAACATGCTCATAGTTATATGCTGATGCCTTTGTTACGATAAGTGTAAATACTAACAGTGTAAATAAAACTAAAGAAAAAGATAAGTGCATAATCCCCCTCTGTTTAACTCTTTGCATCTTAATTACCTAATTCAACATAAAAGTAATAGGTTGTAGTGCTCGTAGGATCGTTTGCTACAATCATCTGAAAATCGTAACTTCTATCGTCAAAGCCTGTTGAGTTCCTGTTTATGAGTGTAGTATAGACCAAATTAGTTTCATCATCAAGTAAAACGATTGGAAATGTAGCTGAACTTTGCTCTTCTTTAGAATCGCTCACATAGGTTGCAGTTGCGTTACAACCGCTGGAGATTGTTTCTCCTGCTGTTACAAACTCAGGATGTGTAGTTTCGTTAAACGTCTTTGTTATTGTATCTGCCGATGAAGAATTCATTCCTAAAGTAGTTTCTTCACTCGTAACAGTTGTGCTATCTGCACACCTTATGAGGCTCCAAGATACTGATGAGGCTCTTGAGGAATATACCTCTCCAGTAATATCTGCAAGCCCAACACTCCAATTATATATTGTCATCCCGTTGCTATCATCTAAAGTTAGACTTCCAGTAACATTTCCAACATAAGCTTTCCAGCGTGTATCTTGCTGTTGAGCATCTACTGAAAAAGTGGTTATTGTGCCTCCTGGATCTGTTCTGTTTGCAGGGGTATAAACTCGCCCGTTATCTGTCACGTTGTTGCTAATTGTTGTTCCACTGGAAGGATCTCCTTTAACCAATGGCATAACCAAAAAGACAAAGCATATTACGCCAAGTAAAACGATCCATTTTTGGAATTTTGCTTTTTTGAATTTAATCTTAACCACTTCCGCTGTCTTTTTTAAGTACTTTTTTTTAATAAACTCATAAACACTCTCTTGCTAAATGAACATGAACACTCCAGTTATTGATTCTAGCTGAAATTCGGATAAATTAACTTACTTAGCCTGATTTTGTTTTTAAAAAATTAAAAATTAAAAAATCAATTTTGTCTTAGGCCTATTGTAACTCCACATAAAAGTAGTATGGTGTTGAACCTTCATTTCCTGATTTGCCGTTTTCCCCTACTAACAATTCAAAGTGCCACGGAGCGTTGTTGAATCCATTAGTTAGGCCATCTTCTAAGATGGTACTATAGACCGTGTTCGCCCCATCGCTTAATAGAACCTGCCAAAAGCTATCTGCACCTTGCTCTCCAGTTGAATCGTACGCTTTTGTAGCATTACAGCCAGTTATGTTGGTAGTGCCTGATAAAAACCATGGATGATCAGTTAACGTGTATGTATTTGTGATACTGTCTCCATCATCTGCCGTTTGGCCTAGATACGTTTCTTCTGCTTCAAGCAAGACAGGGGTCATACAATCTATACTTGCCCATGTGACCGAATCTGACCTGCTGGCATATACCTGTCCTGAAGGAGTTGATAAGTTCCAATCGTAAAAGTTATTTCCGCTAGAATCCGCTAAAATAATTTCGCCTGAAACGTTTCCGTAAAAACCCTGCCAAGATGTTGTCACAGTCGTTGCATTAAGTGTTATTTCGGTAACATTTCCCGCTATAGCATCTAATGAGTCTGGCGATATAGCACTTGTATTATATCGTGAGGATGTAACATAACTTACATCATCTGCACCATATGGCTCAGCCAAAGCGAATGCAGTGAAAAAGGCCACTGCCACCACTAAAAATACCATTATCCTTTCTATTTTTTTCATTTCAAACCCTCCTATACCATAAATTATGTGTTCTTATCCTCTATGAGATTTTGAGGATCGTAAAGCGGATAGAGTAACTCTCTATCTTTTTTCACTGATTCTTTAGTTGCTGTCTTGTAGGAAATCCTTTTTGAAATTCCATTATTTTTAACCGAAAAATCCTTAACATCCAGCTTTGCATTAGTGTCTTTCAAAACAATTAGAAGTTTAATCTCAGTAAGACTATTTTTATCAATAAATATGCCAAGGATGCTATCTAACTTGCTTTCAACGTTTTCAAATGCTTTCTCTAAAAAGAAATGCATTGAGCCATTTTCATAAAACCAAATTTTAAGTATAGTTTTTTTATGCTCATCAATTTCAATCATCTTTTTATCAACAAATGATTTAGCTGTGAGAATTAAGTATGCATTATCTTTAGCAATCGAGTAAATTACTCTTGGTTGTCCTTTATCTCTATTTGAGATCCTTTCGCTTTTTACAAGGCCTGCAAGTTCTAAGAATCTAAGCGCTTGGCTTATGTTTGACATAGAAGTTTTATTTTCTTCTGCGAGTTCTAACGGAGACATCTTTTCAAATGAGAGAGATTTCAAAACACTCCATTTGGCCGCTGTAAAAAGCGTTTCTTGCTCCATTTGCATACCAGCTCTTGCACGGATTTCTGAGAGTATGGGAAACAATGTATTGGCGTAATCAGCATACTTTTTTGTATCCTGTTACAATCTTTGTTTGAACTACTATTTAAATCTTTCCTTTTTTACTGTAAATTATTCAAAATTATATTTTTCATTTCATACTAAATATTTTATTTATGTAATTATTTAATTTCACTAATTAATAAAAGATTAAATCATAATCTTAGAAAATAACACTGAGTGCAAAAACTTTAGTACTAAACAAATCAGCCTTAATTGGTCTAATCTAGAAACGTTTAGTCTTTTTACAAAGATTTACTGGCTAAAGGTTCTTTCTCTAAAAAGAAATATCTCATCGTTCACTCTTGCTTTTTCGTTTAAAGATAACGTTATAACTGCACCTTTTGAAGCTTTTTTTACTTCTTTATCTTTTGAATCAATCATAAACTTTACTTTTGTAAAAATAGGAGAGGTGGTTTTACCCAATATAATAATATCATCACCTATTTTTAGCTCGCCACTTTCTATTGAAATCTGTGCAATTGAGCTTTTGCCATAAAAGTGAATAATCTTTCCGATCTTAATTTTTTCCTTAGTAGCTTTGGAGCCGTAACTGCCAGACCACTCACCTGTTTTTTTGCCCATATAATAGCCGTTTTCCCAAAACCCTCTATTAAATACCTTACTTAACTCCCCACGCCATTTTCTTATATTTTCTTTTGTGTAAGATTTTCTTGTGATTGCATCAATTGCATCCTTATATGTTTTAGTAACGATGTATACGTACTCAGGGCCTCTAGCCCTTCCTTCAATTTTGAACACCTCAACGCCACAATCCATGAGCTTATCAATCATTCCTATCGTACATAGGTCCTTTGGCGACATTACAAAATGGTTATCTATTATAAGTTCATCATTAGTTTCTTCATCAATTACCCTATACTTTCTTCTACAGCTCTGAAGGCATTTTCCTCTATTTGCAGAGCTATTATACTCGGCTAAGCTCATATAGCATTTTCCAGAGATAGCAACACATAGTGCGCCATGAACAAAGGCTTCGATTCTTATAAGCTTTCCAGATGGCCCTTTCAATTTGTTTTTTTTGATTTTATCGCATATATTTCTTATTTGCTCCAAAGAAAGCTCTCTTGCTAAAACAATGGTGTCTGCGTATTTTGAGAAGAATTTTACAGCTTGAAAGTTAGAAATGTTTGTTTGCGTAGACATATGAACGCTTAGCCCCACCTCTTTTGCGATTTCAATTACCGAAATATCACAGGCAATAATTGCATCGATTCCTGCTTTTTTAGCCCTTTTGCAAATAGACATAACCTTTTTTAAGTCTTCATCATACATAACGCTATTAAGAGTAAGGTAGCTTTTAACATTGCCTTCATTGCAGATTTTTACAATCCTTTCCAAGTCTTTTTCACTAAACTTAATCGCCTTAGAACGCATATTAAGCTCTCCTACTCCAAAATAGATGGAATCAGCGCCTGCTTTGATTGCAGCCATTAAAGACTCATAAGAACCTGCCGGGCTCATGATTTCAATTGGATTTTTCATAGAATTCTTCACTTTCTCAGTTCCTTATTTTATTCATAATAAAGTCTTAAAATTTAAAACATATCACTTAGGGGCTCTATCAATAGATTTAGATCGTTTTCAAATTAAACTTCAATTATTTCTAATTGAAAAAAGTCCTACTTTTAAAAAATAATCCATTTTCAAAGGATTTTATCATTCAGTTAATCAGTTTTTCTTCAGAATCTCATAGAGCTCCTTATCAAGTATTATAAGCCTGACTTTGCCCATGGCTTCTTTTGTTACAATTCCTTTTTTTACAAGCCCTTCAACGATTCTATGTGCCTTTACTTTCGTATATCCTTGCATGTAAGTAATTTCAACCTGTTGAATTTTTCCCTGTGATTCAATAAGCTTTTTAATGATTTTTCTTTCTTCAGGATTAAGAAGTTTTAGAATTACACTGGAGTTGTGCTTGATTGTTTTATCTTTTTTCTCCAGGCCTTCACTAAATATGAAATATAATGTAGCGCCGATTCCTATCCCAAAAAAGCTAAAGATTGGTATGAATAGGTAAAATGGTGTTTGTTCATTTGCTTGGCGCTCATAAATTGTTTGAATTATTTGGTCTTTGGTCATAATCTCAAGTTCAAGAGGGTCTAGCTTTCTTGAATCTTTTGATTGGTCAACAAAAAATATAACACTTAATATAACGAGCATAAAACTAAGCGCTATAACCCCTGCAATTAGAATTTTTTTAAGTTCCATCCTACTCATTTAAAGAGTGTTTTTCTTATTTCTTTTAAATCTTTTGAAAGGATTTCAATAAATCGTGAGTTGGTTTCAATAAAATAATAATATGGTTTCAGCTATTTGATACTCTATGTTGAAGCAAAAAATGCTTCAGGAGGGATAAAAATGAAAACAAAAACAATTTTGGGATTTTTTGCTATATTCCTAATAAGTACAATTGCCCTAATGGGAATAACTTATGCGTATAGAGGAAATCCTAGTGATTTGAGCCCAAATTATAGCTCAGAAGTACATGAGCAATTAAAAGCAGCAATAGAACTAGGAGACTACGATGAATGGTTAAGAATAAGGGAAGAAAACGATCTGCCAACACATGGAAGGATGTTCCAAGTAATAAGTAAAGACAACTTTGTAAAATATAGAGACTTACACAATGCAAATTTGGCAGGAGATATTGATACTGCAAACTCTATCAAATCAGAACTGGGTCTAGGTCTTGGCCAAATGAAAAGAGGCATGGTAGGCTCTCAAGGGCAAGGAAACCTTGGAACCGAGGCAAAATCCAAAGGAGCAAGCTGTGAAACCTGCTTAAGAGTAAGAAATTAAAATAAAGATCTTTTTTCTTTTTTTTCTTTTCCCTTTTTTATATTTATAGCGTGGATTATAATACTACTTCTAAACATTTAAAAGACACTTTTTAGAAGACAATTGTCAAAATTGCAATCAAAGCAACAATCACCCAAATCACATTTAGAACTGCTGGCTGATAAGCCTTTTTCTTAAAAGAAATATATAAGATGCCAATAGAACCAATAACATTTAGTGATTGGTATAAAACTGATGAGGGAAACAAAACACCAAAACTTATAAGAACATACGCTAAAAGTATTATTGACATTCCAACCCAGCCAATCACCTCATCAACAATTTTTGTTTCCATCATTTTGGTTTTCATCTTTTCTATCCAAATAAAATTTTTAATGCTGATACATTAATGCTGATATATTAATGCTGATATATATTACTTTGCAAATCTTTTTAGTAATGCTTTTATTATGCCTTTATAATATTGTAATAATTTAAAGAAAAAAACTTCAAATTTAAAGAAAAGAACTTTACAACATAAACTCGCCACGCCTGAAATTAGCCATATATTTATAAACAAATCACTTCTCTTAAAAAGCTTGGAAGACATCAATGGAATTTAAAATACTAAAAACATACAATGGTCTAAGGCTTGGTGAGCTAAAGCTAAAACACGGAATAGTTAAAACTCCTGCATTTGTCCCAGTAGCGACCAAGGCAACTGTTAAAGCCCTATCAAGCGAGGACCTAGAAGGCCTGAAAACCCAGTTGCTAATAACAAACACATATCACCTAATGCTTAAGCCGGGAGCTAAAATAATAGATGAACTTGGCGGAATAAATGAATTTTCGGGCATCAAAACCCCCTTTATGACTGATAGTGGTGGTTTTCAGGCCTTCAGCCTAGGAATCGGAACTGAGCTTGGTAGATCCAAATTTGACTATAAAGCAAAGGAGGCTTCAAAAGGACAGGATCGGATTGCGTTCATAGATGACCAAGGGGTGAGATTTCGCTCAATATACGATCAATCTAAGCACGTTTTAACGCCTAACACTTCAATAAAAACACAGCACGAAATCGGAGCTGATATTATCCTTGCACTAGATGAGTGTAGTGCCCCTTCAGCAGATTACAAGACAACTAAACAGGCAATAATAAGAACGCATAACTGGGCTAAAGAATCCCTTTCCTATCATTTAAAGACAAACAAAAAAGGCCAGTCTATTTATGGAATAGTTCAAGGGGGGCTTTTTAGAGATTTAAGAGAGGAATCAGCAAAGGCAATCAACACTTTAGATTTTGACGGATTCGCGATAGGTGGCTCTTTTGGAAAAAAACAGATGTATGAAACACTTTCATGGATTAATCCATTACTTGATCAAAAAAGGCCAAGGCATCTATTAGGAATAGGAACTGTTGAGGATATCTTCAATTCAGTCTCAAAAGGCATAGACACCTTTGATTGTGCTGGTCCAACAAGAATAGCAAGGGCAGGCTATATCCATATCCATCCTAAGTCTGGTGGAAATATAAAAAACAAATTTAGAATAAGGATTTCAGGTGCAAAATACATAAAAGACAATTCGAAAATAGACCCTAATTGCAATTGTGATATGTGTAAGCGTTATACAAAAGCCTATCTTTGCCACCTTTTTAGATCACAGGAATTTTTAGCCTACAAAATAGCATCTTATCACAATATATTCTTTTATTTAAACATTATGAAACAAATTAGAAAAGCTATAAAAGAAAAAAGATTTGATGAGCTTTATTCAGAGTGGATTCGGTAGCTTTAATACTTGACTACCATAACTAAACCAAAGCTCTTAGCGTTAGTGATTTGATAATTCCCCTCTTCAAACCAAAAGGTAGAATATGTGTTTTTTGGCATTAAAAACTCCTGGTTTGATATCCTTAATATGTTTGTTTTACCTGTATTCAAAATTGTTAAAAGCCCATCAGTATTAACGTTTGGCGTAATTATTCTATAGTCCTTTAACACTATATTTTGGTTATATGAGTATTTAGGGCATCCACTTGCAAACCCCAAGGCAACCAAAAACACAAATATCAAAGCAACGTAGTTCATCTTATTCTTCATTTAAATCCCTCCTTTTCATTCGAATCCCTCTTTTTGTATGAGAAGCACACTAAGTTTATATTCTTTTGTAGCTTAAAAACTAAAAATCTGAACAGCTCTATTTGTGATGAGTCTAAAGTATTATATGCTCTTATATACTCTTGCTAGAACAACAAAGATATGAAGAAAGAGGCACCCAACATTGTTGTTAATTGGTGTTAAAAAAAATTTTAATAAAAATAAAAAAACTAAAATATTTTCTAACAACCAAACGCATAGTTTAATAGAGGGCACTCCTTTATAAATCTTATCTAGAACAACAGAGGTTTGGAGGTTCTTTCTTGTTCCAAACCGCTTTTAAAGACTTATTTTGTCTTATTTACTTCTCGGAAAGGAAATAATCGGTTAAAAATACTTTATTTTGGTTAAAATCTTCTTTTTTACTTATTATATTTTTTTCTTCAAGTTCGCTTAAGTATCTATGTAATGTTGACTTTGGGATCTTTCCTACTCTGCTAATTCTTGCTTGTGTAGAGTGATTTCCTTCTTCAAGCAAGAATTCTACAACTCTTTTTTGTCCATTTGAAAGGCTGTTTAGAATATCAAGACTTCTCTTTGAAAGATGGTGTTTTTCTCCACTAAACGAATAGTCTATTTCCACGATCTCTTCATCTTTTTGCTTATGTGGCTCTTCCCTTATTTCCTCTTTGTGCTCTAATTGATATGAAGAGATCTCAACCTCTTGTTTATTTTTAGTCGCTTTTGCATTGTTATCATCATCGCTATCATTGTGATTATTACTTTCGCCATTTTGTATAGGTGACTTTTCATAATCGTCCCTTTTTTGTTTTCTATTCTTATTGACGCTGAAGTATCTAAGAGCAATGATGACCAACACTAAGCCTGTTAATGAAACTAGTGCAATTGCAATAAGATTATTTGCATCGAAAAACACAACCTTTTGGTCCAAGACCACGGTAACCTCATTAGATCTTCCTTTCTCGACAATCACCTCGCTAATTCCCACAGAATCACCGTACGTAGCAAAGACCTTGCAATTCCCTTCAGGGGCAATATTCGTGGAAAATGTACCGAATAGGTCGCTTTCTAAAATACCAATGAAATTATCCCTTTCACACTCAAATTTTATCTTAGCCTTGCTGACTAGCTTATCTGAGTTGTCCTTTACAATGCCTTTGATGCTTCCAACTCTTAAAAGGTACAGATTTTGAACAGTATTCTCATCTAGCTCAAGTGAGTGGATTACGTAATAATCCGGCATGGGAGATGAGAAATCATCAACCTCAATTTCAAAGTCCCAAATACCTTCTTCAAGATAAAAGCTTATATTAAATTCTGATGCATTCTTGTTTTGGAAAGAAAAATCAACCACTGACTCGCCATCTTCTAGCTCTGCGTCTATTTTTACACTATTTGCCAATATCTCTTGTCTTGAATAAAGGTCATAAAGCCTAAATTCAACTTTATGTTCATTTACTTCTTGGCAAGATACGTAAAATGCCTGCATAAAAAGCAGTAAAAAACAGAGCAGTCCAAAAACCTTTACAGATTTCATGTATCCTATCAAGAGTAAATTATCTATTTATAAATCTTTCACAAAATTATTTATAAAGCCTTTAATTAACAATAACAAAATGGATTTTTTTAAAATAAAAGAGCTATCAAGTACAAAGGATATATTAGTTTTTAAAGATCAAGTAGGAGTAAGTCAGCATTCTGTTGATTCAGATAGCTTTACAGAACTAAATCCCCAAGCATTAGGAACTGCTTATTTTGTGGATGGTGGCTTGCAAGAAATATTTTCTTTGGCTAACCAAAGCTTTTATCTGTTAAGACTTTCTTATGTAAAATTTGAAGATAACACAAGAACTGAACAAAAGATCTTTGATACCATTGTGAAAACAGGTGGTATATCTCCACTTCAATATCAATTTTTAGAGCCTTTTCAATTCTTTGATGATTCGCCTGAAGAACATTTTGAATGCTTTAAAGAGTGTGAGGCTGAAGCATTTGTGAATCAAATAAGAAGAATAGCAGAGCTTAGGCTTTCTACTTATCTTGCCAAAGACATGAAAAAAGAGGAGCTTTTAGTTTTAGATGGCTCTATTTACCCAACTGGATACGATATCAAAGAGATTAAAACGCTTATTGCACTAAGTAAAGAAAAGCAAATAGCACTACTTGGTTTTTCAAAAAACTCCTTACTTAAATCACAGGCGGGTTCCATTATTCGGGAAGATATACTAAAGTTTTCAAGATCTTTAAATCTAAAAAGATGGGTTTGCAAGGATATTTTTTCTGAAGATACACTAAAAATATCTACATCCTATGCATATCTTCATCCACTCTCAGAATTCGCTTTCAGAGTAGACCATATAACAAATCCAATTACCCATTTAGAGAGGCTTTCAACAAACTCAAGTGATGGAACATTTCCTGGTTACCCCTATGGGCTAATTATGGTTGATAAATTGGCAAGGGTAAAAAATGAAGAAAAGAATTATCTTTACTCAAAGCATTTCCTTTCAAGAAATTTGATTGGAGTGCAAAATCCACACGAAATACTTGACAATATGTGAAAAATCAATATGTGAAAGATCGATATAAATAAAAAGAAATTTAATAATGTTTAGCTGTATTACAATGGTTTAAAAGATACTATTTCAAAATAAACGATAAACATGGTAAGATTAAATACGATTCAAGATGAAGTAAAAGAAAACTTGTTTTATACGGCTGATTTCAAGGCAAGGGGCATTATTGGCAAAAAGAGTAGCCTTGAGTCAAACAAAGGAGAATTAATGGCCTTGCCTAAAATTGCTGATAATAAGGGCTCTAAATTAGATGGAGGCAAGACTACTACAAACACGCTTAAGAAAAATGTTTTTGCATTTTGTGCTCACTCTGATGATCAGATTCTAGGTGCAGGTGGAACACTTGCAAAACTCTCAGAAGAAGGTTATGATGTTTATGTAATAGTTTTATCTGCAGGAGAAAATGCAAATCCGCTGACAAAGCCAAAGTTTACTGTTAAAACAAGAAGGGATGAGTCTTTAAAGGCAAACGAAGTTATTAAAGCCAAAGACCTATTTTTCTTCAATCTTTCAGAGGGAAAATTCATTTCTGAATATAAGCTAACTGATACCTTTTCAAAGCTTGTAAAGATCTTTAGGGAGTATAAGCCTGCGAAGATATTTACCCATGCTCCTGATGATGTTCATATAGACCACAGAAATACACTTACAATACTTTTGGATGTAATCAAATCAGTAGGTGAAGATTACAAGCCTGATGTATTCTCTTTTGATGTGTGGACCTTTCTCAATTTAAAATCCAGGACTTATCCCGTAGTTTATATCAATATTTCTAAGCAGATTAGAAAAAAATCGCAGGCAATCTCATGCTTTAAAAGCCAAAAGGTTTCAATGATTTCCCTTTTGGCGAAGGTGTATTTAGAGATGATTTTCAATGGGATAAGAATAGGGACATTATTTGCAGAACGATTCTACAAAATAATGTAAGAAAGATTTGAAAACAAATTATTTTAGAAAATAACGCAAATACAATTGGGTAAAAGAGCGAAATGAAAACAATAGTAATTGCAACGGATTCTTATCTACCAAGATGGGATGGCATTTCAAGGTTTTTATTTGAAATAGTTCCGATGCTTTCAAAAAAATATAATGTAATAGTAATTGCTCCAAATTTCTCAGGTCAAAGCAGATTCTTCGAAAATGTCCATGTTTTAAGAATTCCTTTAAGTCACTTAAAAGCGGGTGATTACCCTATCCCAAAATTTAGGCTCAGGCCAATATCTAAGGTCATATCTAAAGCAGATTTAGTTTGGGTAAATACGTCAGGCTCAATTGGAATTTGCTCAATACTTCTGGCCAAACTCATGAAAAAGCCACTTTTGTATTTTGTCCATTCTATTGATTGGGAGCTCTTTCAGTTAAGTATTAAAGGGCCACTTTTTAAAAAGAGGTTTATTCGCTTTGTAACCCGGGTGATCCAAAGATTTTTGCTTAATAGAACTGACTTGATAATGGTCCCTTCCCAAGAAGTTGGTGAAAAGATAACAATGCTTGGAGTAAGACCAAATAAAGTGGCGATACATCTTGGGGTGAATCTTAGAAATTTTAATCCGCCCAAAAACAAGGAGGAAGCTAAACAAAAGCTTGGAATGCCGCCAAATAGTTTAGTCATAGGATTTTGTGGAAGGCTTGCACGTGAGAAAAACTTAAAGGTAATTTATAGAGCTTTTAGAAGGCTAAGAGCCGAAATAAAAGAGCAAAATCCTAAACTATTGCTGGTTGGTGATGGGCTTTCAGAAATAAAAGATCAGTTTTTGAAATTTCCAGAGACAATACTTGCAGGGTCAGTTGATAACCCACAGGATTACTATAAAGCAATGGACATCTTTGTTTTGCCTTCATTTACGGAAACTACCGGGCTTGTAGTTCTAGAGGCAATGGCATCCTGTGTTCCAGTAGTATCCTCAAAAGTGGGCGTTGCATCAGAACTAATAAAAAGTGGCAAAAATGGATTTCTCTTTTGTGCATATTCAGATTTCGAGCTTTACAAAATATTAAAAAAACTTTCAAGTGACAAATTGCTTAGGCAAGATATTGGCAAATCAGGAATGGAGCTGGTTCATAACAGATTTAGCTGGGAAAATACTGCTTCATCAATTTCAGATTTAATGGAAGTTTATTTAGAAAAAGAATAACCGGTCATCTTCCTTGTTTTAATTAATATAGAGTCATTATAATCTTTTTTGGCTATTTAAACCCTTACAGAAATTATCTTACTTGTGAGTGTAGCTTTGTCCATGCTTGCGCCAAAAAGCAGATCCCCTTCAGAGATCATCTCGTCATTATGGCTTATTACCACATACTGAGCCTTCCTTGAGTATTTCTTAATCAATTGGGCGAGCTTTTCACTATTCTTTTTATCAAGAGCAGAATCTACTTCATCCAAAACATAAAACGATGCAGGCTCGAACTCCTGGACTGAAAAAATAAACGCAAGCGCAGTTAAGGATTTCTCTCCTCCTGAAAGGCTCCTTAAATCAAGGTACCTGTTTCCACTAATCTTTACCTTTAGGCTCATCCCTCCATCAAAAGGAGACTCCGGATTTTCTAACTCAAGGTATGCGCTGCTGTCTTTTGTAGATAACTCGCTAAACATTTTCTTAAAGTTCTCATTGGTCTTTTCGAAGATCTCAAAAAATTTCTCTTTCTTTTTGTCTTCAAGGCTTTTAATAAGCTTTAAAACATCTTCTCTCTCAGATTCAAGTGTCTTCTTTTTATCTAAAAACTTATTATACTCCTCTTCTGCTAAATCGTATATCTCAAGAGCCTTCATATTAACTGCTCCGATGCTTTCCACTAGCATCTCAAATCTTGCAATCTCCTTTTTGATTTGCTCTTCATCTGGATTTTTGATAAATTCAATCTTCCCATATGGCTCAAGCTGCTTTTCAAGATTAGATTTTTCGCTTTCAATCTGAACAAGTTGAAGTGACAATAAATTATATTTCTGCTCAAGCCCTCTGGAATCTGAAAACATAGAATTCATTTCATTATCAATAATTTGGTTTTCCTTTTCAAGTTTGCTCCTTTTTTCAAAAAGCTCTTTGAATTCTACATAAAACTTCTCTGCCTTTCCTTCTTTTTGTGAAACCTCTTTATTAATTCCTTCAATCTTTTTAGACAGGTCATTTAGCTGCTTTCCTAATTTAGTCTCCTCTTTGTCAAGCTCCTTAATAGCCTGCTTAGAATCTTCAATCTCCTTTTTAAAAGATTCAATTTTATCTTTTTCGAGCTTGAGAATGGGCTCTTTTTCAAAAATTTCCCTTTCAAGCCTTCGTAAAGTCTCCTCGTATGTTGTGAGTTCAGCGACCTTTGCAGGGTCCTTCATCTTAGATATACTGTCTTTTAGTTTTTGCTTTTCAATCTTTAAGCTTGCAAGCCTCTTATTAAGCTCGCTTATTTTTCCAACTATCTTTGAAAGCTCATCATCTACCCTTTTAGACTCCTTTTTAATCAAGTCAACCTTAGAAGATGATACATCCAAGGTATTCTCATCAAGATAAAGGCTTTTTCCTAGCTTTATAATCTCGCCTTCTAAAGAAGCCTTTTTGTTTCTAAGCTCGCTGATTTCAGATTCCATCCTATCCTTTTCTCTTAACAGCTTAGACATTTGGGATTGTATCTTTTGGACTTCTGCTTCAAGTTCCTCAATCTCTTTTGAAAATTCTTCACTCTTAAAGCCTGAGACTCTCCTAGCTTTGTTGAATCCACCTCTCATGAGTCCACTTGTTTCTGAAAGGTCCCCATCTAAAGTGACCATTCTTATTTTTCCAATCCCAATCCTTCTTGAAACGTCAATGTCATTTACAACAAGAGTTGAGCCAAAGATAAACTTGAATGCATTTTTGAATTTAGGGTCGCATTTTACAAGGTTGATTGCAAAATCAACAGCCCCGTTTGCCTTTGCGAGCTTATTTTGTTCGGGTGTGGGCTCGGTGTATCTAATTTTATTTAATGGAATAAAAACAGCACTCCCAAGCTTATTTTCCTTTAGGTATTTAATGCAGATAGTTGCAGTCTGGTCATTATCAACAATAATATAATTCATTGAACCCCCTGCTGCTGCATCAAGGGCAGAGGAATATTTTGCTTGAGTTGTTGCGAGGTCTGAAACCTTCCCATAGATCCCTGAATACTTCGATTTAAGCTCAAGCACCTTTTTTAACGAAACATCAAAGGCTTGGGATTGCTTAATTGATTCGCTTTTGATCTTAAGGGATTCAAGCCTTTCTTGTAATGCAATAGATTTCTTTTTTAGTTCGCCAATCTCAAGTGATATCTTAGAATCATCATTCAAAAGATTGTTTAAAAGCAAGGTTGCCTTTTTGAATTCATCCTTCTTAGATTCCAGCTCGTTAATCTCTTTTTTATGCTCTTTTTTAAGCCCTTCAATCTTTTCTGCTTCCTTAGAAATCATCTCAAGTTCCAGGGCAAGCTTATCCTTTTCCCTTAAAAGACCCTGTTGAACCTCTCTCAAAGAATTAGCCTCTATTGAAAGCTCTTCAATATCCTTATCATTATTTTCCAAAGATTGCTCTATCTCACCAATATTCTCAAGGTTGTTATCCTTCTTAATCTTTTGAATTTTTGATTTAATAATTTCAACATCCTTATATTTCGCCTGCAAAAGAGACTCATTTTCTTTAACCGTTGATTGCGAAAGCATAAGTTTTGATTCAACATCAGATATTTCATTCTCAATAGCGGTTTTTCTTTCACTTAGCTTTTCTTTTTCCCTTTGGAGATTTTCAAAAATAATCTTATTTTTTTCGTATTCAACCTTTAGCCCTTCAATCTCCCGATTCAGCTCAATTTGCTCCTTTTGCCCTTTTTCTTCTATGTGTTTTGAAATCTCTTCACTTTTCTTTTTGTTTTCGCTAATCTTTTGTTTGTACTGCTCAATCTTGGAATTTGCTTTCTCAACTTCAGCGTTTATTTTTGACGCCTGAGCTTTAATTTTCTCAAGCTCATCAGTCTTTTTTGTCAACTGTATATTTAGATAGGTTGCCCTGTTTTGGTCAATCTTATCCTTCATCTCTTTGTACTTTAAAGCCTGATCCCTCTCCTTCTTCAAGTCTTTTAGATAATTCTTCCTCTCGTTAAGAATAATGTCAGCTTCCTTGAGCTTCTCCTCAACCTTTGAGAGTTCTGATTCAGCTTTCAACTTCTTTTCCTGATATATTGAAATGCCTGAAATCTCCTCTATTATTTGTCTCTTCTCATTGCTTGACATCTCAATAAACTTTGTAATATCGCCTTGTAACGTGATGTTATAGCCTTCTGGATTTATTTTGGCGGCACTTAGCAAGTCAATTACATTTTGCCTCGTCGTCCTCTTATTGTTTATCCTATAATCGCTTTGCCCGCTTTGATGTATAATTCTTGATATTTTTACATTTCCTTCTATGGGAAACTCCTTTTTAGAATTATCAAATTCAATAGAGACCTCAGCCTTTTCGAGACGCTTGCCGTTTGGCCCACCATTATAAATTAAGTTAGAGCCCCTCTCAACTCTCATACTTTTTGCGCTCATTCTGCCAAGAACAAAACAGATGGCATCCAAAACATTTGATTTTCCAGAACCATTAGGCCCTAAAATCACATTGAAATTATCCCCAAAGTTTAGCTCAGTTCTTTTAGCAAAAGATTTAAAACCATTCATTACAAGCTTTTTTATCTGAGTCATTTGAAACGCACTTAAAATATTTTAAAAATGAATTGCAAAACCAACAATTCGTTAATTGATTTAGATTGATTATTTAAATTTTGGGGTTTTTTAAATCTTATCTTTTTTAGAGCTATGTTTTATTTAAAGCAATGTTTTTAAATGAAAAACAAAATCTTAACGATATGAGCGATATGTGTATAAAGTGCGGAAGGAGAAAAAAGGTCATTGATTCCCTTTGTCTTGAATGCTTTTACGAGGCAAATCCTCCAATTCTTGGAATCAATGAATTCAAAATAGTTATTTGTCCCAAATGTGGGTCATACTTGGTTAAGGGAAACTGGACTAGCAACAATATTGAGAATGTTATACAAGAAATGCTACTCGCTTGTGTTAAAATGAATTCTTTGTATGACACAAAAATCAAAGTTAAAGAGGTTTCATTTGATAAAAATTCATGCCAGATTCTTTTTTTATTGGAATCAACGATTAAAAAAAGAAAATTTTCCCAAGAGCTCTTATACACTGCTAAGTTGGAAAAGGAAGTTTGCTCTAAGTGCGGACAAAAGACTAGTGGTTATTATGAGGGAACTTTACAGGTTAGAAGTCAAAAAGATAGTCTGCTAAAAGAAATCAGGGCAGAAATAATTAAAAATCAAGATAACTACGATCTCAAGAGCATAGGGTTTGCACACTTCGGCTTTGATGTTAAGTTTAGGTCTATTCAAAAGGTGAGAAAAGACATAAATCACTTCTTAGAAAAATTTGGTGGAAATTATACCTTTTCCACACAGCTTTTTTCTAAAAACAAACTTACCTCAAAAGATGTTTTAAGGACAAACATAAGGTATAATGCACCTTCCTTTTATAAAGGGGAGTTTGTCAAAACAGATGAAGGGTATTTTAAAATAATTTCCACTAAAAATAAAACAATGGTGCAAGACCTTTTCTCAGGAGGGAAAAAGGCCCTTGAAATAGACCCCTTCAAAGACAGATATGAAATAATACCGCCTCTAAAGGCACAAATAATTAAGGTATACCCCACGCTTTCGGTATTACATCCAAAAACCTTTGAAGAGACTTCAATAGATGGGAAAATTCCAAAGACTATGTTATCAAAATTAAACATCGGAGAAGTTTTAGAAGTAATTATTGCAAAGGATAAAATATTCCTTGCAAAATATTAAAGAACTTAGTTAAACGAACTTGATGAAATGCCTCAAACCTAAACCTTTACTCAAATATAATTTTTTTAATCATTTTTAGAGCAATTTAAAGGAATTTTCTCATCAAAAGAATTGTTGTTCCTGCAATAAGTGGGACAATTAGGTTATCATCAATCTTTTGCTCGTTAAGCTTTACCTCTGCAAGCTCAGCAAAAAGAGCGATTGTACTTGCAAGCAAAGCCTCTTTAAAGCTAACAAATATCATTGCAAAACCTATTGATAGAACCAGCGCTGAAAATGTTCCAAATATTTCTTTTTTATTACCATTCTTTTTAGCAACTAGCTTATATCCCATTCCAAGTATGCAGGCTGCACTATCTCCTATTGTTACAATCATGATACTTGCAAAGGCAACATCTTGCGGAAATAGCTTTATTGATAGCAATGCGCCGGCTATGAAGTAAATAAGTCCTCTTCCCGGAAAGGCCTTCTTAGAATCAGGCCTATCAAGTTCATCTATAATCTGATCCCAAATAGGGATATGTAAAAATTTTGAGGTAACTGAAACAAAAATTGTGCATACTAAAACTACAAAAAGGGTGAAATCATCTATTAGATTGTAATTTAGCAGTGATATTATCAGGATTCCTAACGCCACATGAACAATCTTTCTCTTAAGCTCAAAAATTAGCTTTTTTTTAAGTTCCTTTTCTTCACAATCCATGTTCTTTTGGATAATCTTTGGCTATTTATAAACTATATTGCTTTTTTAGTTGTGATTTTGCTAAAGCGCCTACCACCCTTGCATTAAGATTCATTTTTTATTAAAAAAACCACTTGTAGGTATCTAGAGGGGTTTTTAGCATCACTCACTTTTGTAAGATACTTTAAAATAGTTTAAGAAGCAATCATTTGAGAATAGCTATAATTCTTGTTTCTTTTCCTAGGCCTGCCTTGTCTAATAGCTCCTCTTTTATATAAGACGTAGGCTCTCTGAATTTGCGTTCAATCTTACAATAAAGCCTTTTGTTTTTTTCATAACACTTGGGGTACTTTCTTCTAAATTCATTGCAAAAGTTTTTGAACTTAGTCGGAGGTCCTATAACTAAAGACGTTTTTGGAAGTATTCTGCCATCAAACTGTATAAAGAAAAAGGCATTGTTTTTATTATCCCAATCCCAATCGCTTTTAACAATCTTAAAGTCAGTATTTTTCAGGCCGTTAAGAATCTGGAGGTAGTGCTTATGCATCCTTGTTCCTCTTTTATCTTGTGAAGGGTCCTGTATGGGCTTTTGTGAAAACATTAATGTTATCATTCCCTTTTTATGTACTTTTTCCTTAACATAGGCTTCATTTAGGTAAGTTCTTTCAAAGCTTTCGGCTTTGGGATTTTTTAAAAATTTTTTTGCTGCTTTCTTAAAAAGCTCGTATTTTTCATTGCTAAGAGCTGAAGCCGCATTCCTACCTGGCGTTATTGGATCAATCAAAATAAGGGGGCCTAGCTTTGATCTATTAAGCACAATTAGGGGATTTAAACCTTTTAACCTGTTTTCAATGTCAATAATTGTTCTTTCTTTCCATTTAGAAACATTCTTTAAAAGGCCCAAAAAGCCTTTATAGTAAATTGTCAAAATCTCAAGTGCATATCCTGAAATTCCATTTGAGTAGGATTCTGCCCCATATATCCTTTGCCCTTTGCAAAACGCCTTAGCTACTCTTATATCTGAAGCAAATTCCTTATGTGACTTAACCCATGCAACATGATGAACTGAATAATCTGATGAATTATAAGATGTTTCATTTCTTTTTATTTTGTGTACAGGAACAACTTCAAAATCAATTCCCTTAGCTTTAAACTGATAATACTCCCTTGAGCCCTTTAGTTTTTCCGGCTTGAAAGGAGAAATGATCTCCCTGGAAAGCCTTTGCATCTCTTCCTCAGTATAAACTTTATCAAATCTCAAAAATATATCGCAGTCAAAGTCTCCTAAAATCTCTGTTCCCTTTCCAATTGAGCCACCCAAAAAGCAGTCAGCCTTTATCTTTTTCTCCTTAATTCGCTTAGATATAGCTTTAGTGATTTCTTTTATGGGCTTGAGATAATCACCTTTTGGGCTTACCCTTTTCTCAATTATCTCAAATATTGTTTTGATCCTTTTAGCTGTAGTGGCATCCAAATCCATTTATCTGCACCATTTCTTAATTATGTCAATCATCCTATTTGAATAACCCCATTCGTTATCATACCAGGATACAATCTTTACAAGATTTCCATTTACACTACAAAATTCCCAGTCGATTATTGATGACGAATTGTTATCAATTACATCGCTTGAAACAATTTTTTCTTCAGAGAGCTCTAAAATCCCCTTCATTGGGCCCTTCGCGTTTTTAATAAAAAGTTTTTTCAATTCTTCTTTATCGACCTTTTTTCCAAGAAGCGCAACAAAATCGGTAATCGAGCCCGTTACAACAGGGACTCGCAATGCGATTCCATTCATCTTTCCTTTCAAAGTAGGGATTACCTCAGCAACTGATTTAGTGGCGCCTGTGCTTGTAGGGATAATGTTTGCAGCAGCACTTCTTCCCCTTCTAAAATCGTCATGTGGCGCATCAACGAGCCTCTGATCTGCGGTATAAGCGTGCACTGTAGTCATAAACGCATTTTTAATTCCGTAGTTGTCCTCAAGTATCTTTGCTATTGGCGCGAGGCAGTTTGTGGTACAAGATGCGTTTGACAAAAGAATGTCACTTTTTTTGATATCCTTATCGTTAACACCCATTACGATAGTCTTCACATTATCTTTTGGTGGGGCTGAAAGTAAAACCTTCTTAGCTCCAGCATTAATATGTTTTAAAATGGCTTCTCTTGTTCTAAATATCCCTGTGCTTTCAACAACTACATCAACATTAAGCTTGCCCCAAGGAATCAAACTTGGGTCCCTTTGGTTAAAAACCCTTATTGCCTTGCCGTTAACAATAATTAAGTCCTTCTTATATTTAATATCCAGTTCAGTCTTTTTATGAGCTGAATCATATTTCAAAAGATAAGCCAGATTTTCAGTAGAAGATAAATCATTTATTCCAACAACGTTAATTGCCTTAAAATCACAAGCCCTAAAAATCATCCTTCCAATTCTCCCAAACCCATTTATTGCAACGTTTATCATTTATTCAACACCTCTTTGCTTAATACGATTCTAAGCCCATAAAGCACTAATAACCACACAAGCCTTCTTTAAAAATTTAAAGTCGATTCTCTCAATACCCTGAAAAATAAAAAATCCAAAATAAAAAATGAAAAACCTCGGCATAAATGCCGAGGTATCTCATGAATAGTCGAGGTTTTTCGTCAATGAATCCGTCTATTCTTACTTTGGCTTGAAAAATCAACAACCTCGTCCTAAAGGGCGAGTATGTTGGTAATATAAAAGCATGCGCTGCATTCAGCGAGGTTGTTGATTACAAAAAAGCGTACCGAGTCCTTGTGTTGAAAAACGAGGTATGCTTTTCTATTGACCAAAGTATGCGAATGACGGATTCATGAAATCAGCTAAGCACTATGTGGCTTATACATTTCTATTTGTATCAACCACAATTATTAGAAAATACTTTGGATTTAACTATTTTAATCTTTCTATATTGCGTTGAAATAAAGAACCTCAAAATAAATGCCTAGGTATCTCGCAGATAGTCGAGGTCAATTGTTTTGTGAATCCGTCCCTTCTTATATTTGCCGAAAGATCAAAGTATGTGAATGAATGAGGATTTCGAGAAATGAAAAAT
>CAZTMQ010000005.1:22497-32162 GCA_964615385.1 uncultured Methanosarcinales archaeon | reverse complement strand
TTTCTGAGCAGTTTTTGCAATGCCACATTGGAATTTCTGTTCCGTAAAACCTTCTCCTTGAGATTGGCCAGTCTATTGATATGCTATCAAGCCAGTCAATGAGTATCTGCTTTGATTTGGGGTCATAAAAGTTTATTTTGTCTGAGATTTTTCTGATATCTTCTACAAAATCAAGCTGTTTTAAGTAAAGCTCCTCCATTTCTACGAATTCTATTGGGATTTGGGTTCTTTCGCATACAGGGGTTCTGTGCATTATTTCTTTGATTTCTGTTACAAGCCCTGCGCCTTTTAAGGTTTCTATCATTTGTTCTCTTGCCTTTTTAACTGCAAGCCCCTTTAGAAACCCTGCATTTTCGTTCATTAGCCCATCAAGGCCTATTGAGATTATGGGTGTTAACCCTTGGTCTCTAAAGAAACGAATGTCTGTGTTATCACCTGCTGAACACATCATTACAAGCCCTGTGCCTTTGTCTTGTTTTGCATCTGTATGGGCTTTTATCAAAACCTCTTTATTGTATAAAGGTAAGATTGCATGTTTTCCCTCTAAGTGCTTATACCTTTCATCCTCAGGGTTATATATTACCATCCCACAACTTGCGATAAGTTCAGGCCTTGTAGTTGCGATTATGATTTCTTCTTTGGTTTCTTTTACTATCCACTTAATATGAACAAATTTGCTTGGGATTTCTTTGTATTCAATTTCGGAGTCTGCTATTGTTGTTCCAAGCCCTGGTGAGAAGTTGTTTATTCTTTTGTCAAAGTAGATTAAGCCCTTGTTCCACATCTCTATAAAGGTGTCTTGTGTTAAAGAGCGATATTCATCTGAATCGGTCATGTAGGCCTGACCAATCTTTCCTGTGTGAAAATCCCAAGAGCTAAAGCTTATCCCAAGGTCATCATAGGTTTTTATTGATTCAAATGATGTTTCTTCAAGTATCTTTTTGCAGTATTCAACTGCTTGTTCTCTAGGCAAAAGAGATAGCTTTACCTTGAATTTTTTTTCTGCGGCGACTTCAATTGGAAGCCCATTTCTATCAAGACCTAATGGGAATATTACGTTATCTCCAAGCATTCTGTGATATCTTGCGAAGAAATCTTGAATTGTGTATGTTGCAGCGTGACCTATGTGAATGGGAGCATTTACATATGGAGGCGGGGTATCAATTACAAATACCTTTTTATCAGAATTTTCCTGAAACCTAAATGAGTCTTTTTGCTTCCACTCTTTTATTATTTCTGCCTCAAATCTTTTATCCCAGGCACTTTCTGCTATTTTTGATATTGGGCC
Organism: uncultured Methanosarcinales archaeon; assembly: GCA_964615385.1. GTDB lineage: Archaea > Nanobdellota > Nanobdellia > Woesearchaeales > UBA119 > DAOSEK01. The sequence goes on along the minus strand of CAZTMQ010000005.1, from coordinate 30,874 downwards.
TTTGGCTTTTAGATTGTTGGCTTTTGAATCAATAGCTTTTGTTTTGTTCGATACTTCTTTTGTTGGCTCTGTTTGATTAAACATGTTAGCTTTAAGAAATTGCGGTGTTTATATAAATTTTGCTCTATATTCATTTGAAGGCAGAATAAAGATATGAAGCTAAGGAGTATAAGTCTAGTTGATTTGTGGTATAACTTAGCTTTTTATATGTTTAAAGCGATTAAATATCTGAGAGAGGTTTTTCTTTCTTACCAAAAGGAATATATAGCAAGGCTTAAGTGAAGGGAATATGGCAAAGCCAATGGTCATATATCATGGAAGCCCAAATCGATTGATAGGAGAAACGTTAAACCCTTCTAAGGGAGAAGACTCAATAGAGCGGCCAGAGAATAATCTTTTAGCAGTATACGGAACAGACAGAAAGGATCTAGCCATTGTGATGGGGATTTTAGGGTGCAAGGGGGTTGTTGGGGGAAGTATTGATTCGTATAAAGGGGATAAGTTAAATGCAAGAATATATGGCGCCTTTCCAAAGAAAAAATATGTTTATATTTATCATCTTTTGGCGTCATCTTTTAAACAAACCAAGATAGATAAACATCAATTTGTATCTTTTGTGGCTGTTAGGCCTTTAAAGGTTGAAAAGCTAGAAATAATAAAATTTAGACATTTGATCAGAAGAGCGACAAAAGAGGAAACTGATTGTTGGGTTAGAAAGTATAAGAATAAAAAAGTATAAACTTGGTATGATAAAGAAGATAAAAAAAATATTAAAGTAAAAAAATTATGTTATATTCCAAATAGCAGGATTAACTACACCTTTTGCCTTTTCGAGTTTTTCTGGGCCCAGATATAAACTGTTCCAATATTTTGCAAATTCTTCACCTCTAGTTGAAAACTTATAAACAGTATTAACCATAAGTCCAGCCATAAATAAAGTTAACTCAAGTCCTTTGGTTGATTTTAGTGCCTCTTCAGGAGTTTTATGTTCGGAGAGAGCTTCCATTACCAAATAAACTCCCTTAACGATCGCTTCTGAGTATGGGTGTTGCGAATTGTTGTTGACAAGTTTTTGCCATGACTCCTCTAGACCTTCTTTTACATAGGGTAAGCCTCGTTTGTATAAATCCAAATTCTCAGTTCCCTCTTCTGATGGCAACATATGTTCTGAATCTTTTGCTAATTTTTTTTCTAAATCTCCGGGTAAATTATTGTTGGTTTCCATGTGGTGTAGAATAACCTATTTTCCTTTAAACGTTTCTTTATCAAAGGTTGTTTAATTTATAAAAAAACACAGGCAATACTTAAAAAAACTGTTAAAATTTAGTATTTTTGTGCTTAAAACGATAAATCCTCTTGAAAAAATTGTTGCTTTCCAATAAGTTATACCTTGCAGAATTATCCTTAAAATAAAGGCCGAATTAATAGAAAAAATGTAAATAAAAGTAAAAAACAAAAAACTTTAGTTTACTTAAAAGGTTTTAGTGTAGATATCTTCTCCCTGAAGTCTTATTGTTACTGATGCAGGTGGATTTGCGAGCTCTATTTCTCCCAAAACATCTTCGTAAGAGATTACCTGAGCGCACATCATATCCGATTTTTCAATTAATATGTCTATTATCACTTGCTCAGGATATGATTCCAATAATACTTCTTCCACTTTAAGGGTGTCGCAGGGGGTTGGTTTTTCAATAGTTCCGGCATAACTTATTTTTCCATCCGCATAGATTATTTCGAATTCACCTGATTTGGGAGGATTAGCGGTTTTTGTGTCAATTATGACATCAACTGTGAAGTTTGGCTCATCAGTTTCGTAATTTTTAGCGAACGTAACTTGGTAACAGCCAACACAACGAAGTGGCTCTACTGAGACTACTGTTAATGATTCTTCATTGGAAGTTTGAGCTACTGCGGTTTTTGCTGCTAAAATCAATTCCTCTGAGTTTATTTCCCACTGCCTTATGCAAGCACCAATCTCTTCACTCCAAGAATAACCTGCTGGCCCAAGGCAACCATGCTCGTCTCTTTGGCCGCCTATTAGTTGGTCATCTTCGCTGGGGGTGCCAATTGGAGTTCCCTTGTTCTCATCATCAGTTAAATTCTGGTTGCATCCTGCTAAAATAAAGCCTATTGCCAGTAATGCAATTAGCATTATTGAGTTTAGTTTTAGTGGCTTACAAGACATCTTTGGCGCAGATGACTTAGATATAGCATTTTGTTTAAGATTTCCTTTTTGTTTAAAATTCATAATATCACCTCAATTATTTTTTAATACTATTCGTTACTTCTTAATCGTTCTTCTTAATCGTTTTTTTTAATCTTCTTTTTTAATTCATCTCATTTTTGTATCTTCTAACGCTAAAAAGAGCAAAATTTCAGCGTCATTAAGCTTTTATGGAACTAATTATGAGTTTTTTATTTATAAATGTTATCTTGACTTCAAATTTGATGGAAGTGATAAACTGATAGCTTAATTTGTAACTGGAGGATTGAATACGAGCTGTATATGTTGTCCTAGTCAAATCAAGATGAGTTTTAGTCAATCATCCGTGAGATCATCCATTGGACAAACGCTTAAGCATAATCTTTATAACGGATTGTTTATTCCAAGGGAGAGTTTTTTGGCTTTTTTTGGGCAGAACAGGTAATGTTTAGTGATAATAACAGTTTAAATAACAGTTTAAGTGTGGTTTTATTATGCAAGAGAATATTATTATTAGAGGGGCAAGGGAGCATAACCTTAAAGGGATTGATTTGGAACTACCTAGAAACAAGCTGATTGTTTTTACAGGGATTTCAGGTTCAGGAAAATCCACTTTGGCATTTGACACTATTTTTGCAGAAGGGCAAAGAAGATATGTTGAATCTTTGTCAGCTTATGCAAGGCAATTTTTAGGGGTCATGAAAAAGCCTGATGTTGATTCTATTGATGGATTATCACCCGCAATTTCTATTGATCAAAAGACTACTTCAAAAAACCCCAGGTCTACTGTTGGAACGGTTACAGAGATCTACGATTATCTTAGGCTTTTGTTTGCAAGGATTGGAGTTCCCCATTGTCCAATACACAATGTTAAGATTGAGAAGAAATCACCAACTAAGATTTCTCAGGAGATTTTAGAGAAGTTTAAGGGCAGGGATGTGACAATCTATGCCCCTGTTATAAGGGATAGGAAGGGAACTTATGAGCATCTCTTTTTGGAATTGAAAAAGGATGGATTTACTAAGGCAGTTATAGATGGGTCTCTTAGGGAATTATCGGAAGAGATTGAGCTTGAGAAGTATAAAAAACACAATATCGACTTAGTAGTTGATGTGATTAGTGCTTTTGATGATGAGTTTTCAAGAATTCAAGAGGCAGTAGAACTTGCCCTTAAAAAAGGAGAAGGACTCATAAAAGCAAATGAGGTTTTGTTTTCTGAGAATATGTCTTGCCCAGTATGTGGGATGGTTTTTGAGGAGCTTGAACCAAGGATGTTTTCGTTTAATACACCACAAGGCGCTTGTGAGGAGTGCCATGGTATTGGAAGCCTTCAAGAGATTGATCCTGAGCTTGTTATACCTGATGAGAGCAAATCGATTATTGATGGAGCGATTGCGGTTTATGGCAGAATGGATTTATCATGGAGATCACAACAGCTTTCTGCGGTAGGCAAACAACATGGTTTTGATATTTTCACTCCAATTAATAAGCTTACAAAAAGACAAAAGGAGATTTTACTTTACGGTGACAGCACGCCCATTAAAGCGAATTGGAGCAATGGCGCTCAGATGAATCTTGATGAGGGCTGGGAAGGAATAATACCGCAAACAATGCGACTTTACAGGCAAACTGAATCGGATTACAGAAGAGGAGAAATTGAGAAATATATGCTTGAGCGACCTTGCCCTGTGTGTAAAGGAAGGAGACTTAAGGAAAAGGTTTTACATGTTAAGGTAGGAGGGATTTCCATTATGGACTTCACCGACCTTTCAATTGATAATGCGTTAAAATTTACTGAGGAGCTTAAGCTTAATGAGAAGGAGCAGGAGATTTCAAGACTGATTATTAAGGAAATTAAATCAAGGCTTGAGTTTTTGCATAACGTGGGTCTTTCTTATCTAACACTTTCAAGAAGCTCAGGAACTCTTTCGGGAGGCGAATCTCAAAGAATCAGGCTTGCTACCCAGTTGGGCTCTAACTTATCAGGCGTGCTTTATGTTTTAGATGAGCCAAGCATAGGGCTTCACCAAAGGGATAATTCAAGGCTTGTTCATACGCTAAAAAACCTAAGGGATCTAGGTAACACTTTGATTGTAGTTGAGCATGACGAAGAAACCATTGACAGTTCTGATTTTGTTGTTGATATAGGTCCTGGAGCAGGCACAAATGGCGGAGAGGTGGTTGCCATTGGAAGCCCAAAGGAGATTATGGATAACGAGAGATCAATTACAGGCAAGTACCTTTCTAAAAGGCTAAGTATTGATTACAACAAAAAGAGAAGAAGTCCAAAAAGTTTTGTAAGTATTAAGGGAGCTAAAGAAAATAATCTAAAAGGAATCGATGTTGATTTTCCACTAGGTGTTATGACGGTGGTTACTGGTGTTTCAGGCTCTGGAAAATCAACGCTGGTTCACGAAGTGTTGTATAAAGGGCTTCTAAAAAGAATATCAAGACAAAAGGTTACCGCAGGAAAGCACGACGATATTAAGGGATTTGAGCCCATTCAAAAGATAATTATTATCGACCAATCGCCCATTGGAAAGACTCCTAGGAGTAACCCTGCAACATATACAAAGCTTTTTGATGAGATAAGGATTCTTTTTTCACAGACTCAAGAGGCAAAGATTCGGGGGTATAATCAAGGAAGATTTTCATTTAATGTTAAAGGAGGCAGGTGTGAGAAATGTATGGGTGAAGGGCTTTTAAAGATTGAGATGAATTTTTTGCCTGATGTTTATGTAGAGTGCGATGAGTGCAAGGGAAGGCGCTATAATTCTGAAACTTTAGAGGTTAAGTTTAAAGGAAAAAATATATCTGAGGTGCTTAATTTAAGCGTTGATGAGGCAATACCCTTTTTTGAAAATATTCCAAGGATTGCAAGAAAGTTAAAGGTTTTAAAAGAGGTTGGCTTAGGTTACATTAAACTTGGGCAAAGCTCTACTACGCTTTCGGGAGGGGAATCACAAAGGATAAAGCTCACAAGGGAGCTTTCAAAAAAGGGGAATTCTAAGACACTTTATATTTTGGATGAGCCAACAACTGGGCTTCATTTTCATGATATTAATAATCTCTTGAAGGTTTTAAATAGGCTTGTAGATGCAGGCTCTAGCATGATTATTATTGAGCATAATCTGGATATTATAAAGAATGCAGACTGGATTATTGATTTAGGACCAGAAGGCGGGGATTTTGGTGGTGAAGTGATTGCAAAGGGAACACCTGAAGAGGTTTCCAAGAACAAAAAAAGCTATACTGGAACTTATCTTAATAATTATTTGGGTTGATAATTCTTTGCTACCGTGCCACAGTTTCAGAATTTTGCAAAGTAGATTGTTTTTACAAACTGATTTGAAAAAGGGTCATTTGGGTCCTTTTGAAGCACTTCAAAGTATATTCCATTAGAGTTGTTGGATTTTATTTCTAACAAACTTTCTTCAATGGGCACTATCCCTACTGTACTCTGTCCTTCAATCGGGTAAGAAGAAATAAACTCGTTTGTTTTTGGCTCTATTATTTCGATTCTTGAATATGATAAGCCGTCTCCGTTTAAGCGAATTGTATATTCTTTACCTTTGTATTTTGCTTGAAAGGAATTGAAATCATCAGGATTTGAAAGGTTATAAGGTGTTCTTCCAATCTCTTGGGATACTTGCTTGATCATATAGTCCTTGCCGATAAAGCTATTGATAAGATTTGGTGTATGAGAAGAAATCCTTAAAGCACCATAAGCAGTTACTCCTATGGCGATTACTCTAAAAAGTCCTTTTAACTTGCTTGGCTTATTGGCTCCCTCTTCGATTCTTTGTTCTAAGGCTTTCATTTTTTTGCCCCGTATATTGGAGTGAGTTTTGAATCTTCTAATGAATAAATTAAATATTCAGGATTGTTAAATTGCTTAAATGCAAGCAATAGTTTTTCAGATGTATCACTGCTTGAAAATATGTCCTCATCTGTGACTGCCAAGGCAAGCGAATCGGGGATTATTGAGTTATAAGGAACATTAAGGCTTTTGCAGATGTCAAATGTTAGAAACTTAAAGCTGTAATTTTCTTTGTTGAAATTTAAAAGGACATAAATTTGATAGCTTGGCTCCTTTTCGATTGAAAGATACTTGGCAAGTAATGCAATCTGGTCTTTCCCTTGTGTTTTTATTGCTTTTGAATCTATGAAATTAACTATGTCAGGATAGGTTCTTTTTGTTTCAAACAGCATCGATTCAACCAACCATTTTAGTGGGTCGTTTGCAAAATGGTTGGGGTGTTTTGTTATTATCCAAGTGTTGCTTTTGCCACCGTATGGATACTCTGAGATTTCTACAATCCCTGGATCTTTAAGCCTTATTCCCTCCTTTGATGGCCCGCCAAGGATATCTGATTGAAGGTCTAATTGAGGATATTTTTGGAATAGGGAAAGTATTTCAAGATAAGATGGCTTTTCACCAAGAGAAAAGATTTTGTACTCTTTGCCTTTAGAAAATTGCTTTGTTAAGTAATTGGTTATATCTTCTCCATCCTCCAAAACGATTATTTTGTGGTTGTTTTCTAAAGGAATTCCAGAGTCATCTAATTTAATATTAAAGTATGTATTTAATGCTTTTATAGCGGGCTCATCAGAGGTTATATAAAACAGTGAGGTTGGCTTGTCGGATTCGTTGTAAAATACTACTTTTGAGAAGTCCTTTAAGCCTAAAGAGTTGTTTAATTTATGCAGCGACTCGTTTTGATTCAAGTTATCGGTTTGATAGCTAATATTAAATTTTATATGGCTTGGATTTGAGCTTATTAAAGGTGCAATAGAGTTTGGAATTTCTATTGTATAGTTCAAGACTTTTTCGTTAAATGCAGGGATTGTTATGTCTTCGATCTTTTGTGTTGAAGAAATAGGATAGCCTAGTATGAATGGCGAAACTGTGATATCAGAAAACGTAACGTTATGGCTTTCTTCATTTACAAAATTTAAAGAGAAATTTAGGATATAAGACTCTATGTTTTTTACTGATTCTAAAGAGTCAGTAGTTTTTTTAGTTAAGCTGTTTTCTTCAGAAGAGTTTACCCCCAGAGATGCTTGAGGATTGTTTCCAGAAGATGCTAAAAGATTTATCCCTTCCGTATTTTTTATTGAGCTTTCGATGCCTTGGCTAAGTGCAATTGTTAGCCTTTCTGAGCCAACGCAAGAGAGGAGGAATTTGGGTGATTCTACTATGTAAGATTTTGGGATAAATTGTTGTGAGCCAGAAACATAATTAATATATTCATCCTGAATAAATGTTAAGGAATCACTATCTAAAACAGCATTAGCCAAGGTCTCAATTTGAGTAGGGCTTATCATTTCCAAATCTGATGAGCCCAACGCATCTGATGCAAAAACAGAGGATAGCCCTCCAATAATACCCATCCCAGCCACACACAATGTCTTCTTTACTGCGTTTTCAAGACCTTGGATTGCCCAAAGATTATTTGCTTTGAGGGGATGTTTCATATGACTCCTGGCAAGTAGTAGTATTTTATATACTTTTAGCTTTTTGAGGAATTAAAGGAGTGCAAAAGGCTTCTTACGATTAGCGTTTTAATGCTATCATTCTCTTAGTTTTTCTGCAAGCTCTTTAAGCTTTGCATCATCTGCCCTTAATGAGTCGTTTGTTGAGATATAACCAGGGTATTTTTCGAAATAGGTTTTAATTTCTGATTCTATAGGTTTCCAGCTATTTTGCGGCTTAGTTCCATGCATTGGAATTAATTTGGCATGAACATGGTCCACACCAAATCCTTCATATACAAGAGCAGTTCTTCTTACATCATCAAATTTGCGGTCAAGAATTTTAGCTACCTTCTTTGCAGCAATTGTTAGATTTGTTAAAACTTCATCTGGAAGATCAAATGCATAACTGGAATAATGCTCTTTTGTTACCAATACTGTAAAGCCTTGGGTATTTGGAAAGATGGATAGAAAAGCAATGTGTTTTTCATCTTCCCAGATTTTATGGCAAGGAATCTCTCCTTTTACAATTTTACAAAAGATGCAATCTTCTTTGTATTTGATATCTAATTTTGGATCTTCATTTTGCATTTTGCTTGTTTAAGGATTATATCTTTAAAAATCTTTTGCAACCATCAAGGCATAGAAATGTTTTTTAGAAATATTTTGTGGGTATTCCTTTAGGTTAAAATTAAAAGT
>CAZTMQ010000005.1:3960-22397 GCA_964615385.1 uncultured Methanosarcinales archaeon | reverse complement strand
CTATTTTAATACATTAGTTAATGATACAGGGTATATTAAGTTGTTGAAATCAGTTTTTGGATCAAAAGTGGGCTTAGAAAAAGTCTCGATGTTTTTCATTGCAATATCATACAAAAGATATTTAATGGCGGTTAAACTTTCCTCTTTGTTTGAGTGAAACAAAAAGATGTCGCAACCATTGAAATCCTTAATTAGCGTAAAGCAATCTTGAGCTGAAAAAGAATCGCCATTTTCTTTCTTTTCTGCATCTCTTCCGTACTTGTTCCATTGGATTATATATTTTATTTCATTCTCTTTAGCTATCTCTATCACAGTGGTATTTATTGCACCATATGGGACTCTTAAGATGTAACACTCTATACCTAATTTTTCTTTTAACAATTGGTTTGTTTTAGTTATTTCTTCTTTTATTACTTCATCAGAAACAGCAGTTAGATTCTTGTGTGTAAAGGTGTGGTTTGCGATATCGTGACCCTCTTTTTCTGCCCTTTTGAAAAGTTCCAGGTACTTTTCCCTTTTAATTAGTTCTCCAACTGGAAAGAGTGTCATGCTCGCTTTATAATCTGGGATTACAGACTGCATTACTTTGTTATGCTCAACAAATGCATCTAGTATGCCTTTTAAAACATCAAGATTATAACAATCATCTATTGTTATTGCAATTTTGTTTGTGCCATCTTTTGGAAGTTTACTTAATACTGTGCCATCTAATCTATAATCTTCTACTGTCTTTGAGATAGTGGGCCCAAGTTCTCGCTCAGGTTGCTTTTCCAAAGGTTGCTTTTCTGAACAACTAGAGCTTTCTACTACTGGATTTGCATAAACAAAAGACTCAGCTTTGAAGTCTGGCAAACAACTTAGACAAAAGCCACCTGCTAGAACTGCTATTCCCTTTTTTATTATTTGTTCTAATCCCATTGTTCAATCTCTTGGGTTTGTTTGGTTAAAAATAGACTAGAGGGTAAAGTCAATAATAATAGTAAAACCTAAAGCCTTCAAGTAAAGGGGATATTTTATCTTTATAAAGCCCTTTTTTGATTTTTTTGCTCAGTTACTAAGATGTCGCTTTTTTTTTGGAAAAGATTAATAATTAAGAGGTTTTCTAAAGTCTTGTGCCATATTTTAAATAGTGGCAAGCAGGGTTAAGGATGGCTTTTGATATAGGGAGTATAAATATTGTACAAAGCCCAGGCTGTTATATTTTTAAAGATAGCGAGGGCAAGATAATTTACATAGGTAAAGCTAAAAACTTAAAAAAGAGGGTATTAAGCTATTTTAACAAAAGAATTGAAGATGCCAAAACTAAAAGGCTTGTTTCTGAAATTTTTGATATTGAGTTTTTTGTTACTAAAACTGAACTTGATGCACTGATTTTGGAAGCTAGCCTAATAAAGCGACATAAGCCAAAGTACAATATTGATCTTAAGGATTCTAAGGCTTATGGATATATTCTGATAAGTGATGAGAGATTTCCAAGGATTTTAGTTGCGAGAAGTAAGAATGTAAAGGGAAGGATTTTTGGGCCTTTTCCAAGTGGAAGGATGAGAAGGGAGATTATTGAGATTCTGATTAAGGCTTTTAAGATAAGAACCTGTAAGAAACTTCCCAAAAAGCCTTGTGTTAGGTATCAAATGGGTCTTTGTTATGCTCCTTGTATTGGAAAAATCAGTGAGGAGGAGTATCAAAGTAATATTGAAAATGCAATTATGTTTCTTAGAGGAAAAAATAATGAGTTAATTAAAAAGCTTGAGTCGAAGATGCTCTTGGCTTCCAAGGACCTTGATTTTGAAAAGGCAATGGCGATCAAGAATCAAATTGAAGCTTTAAGGTACCTCACGCTAAGGCAAGAGATTGATAATGCAAGCTATTCTAAAGAAGATGTGCTTAATTATATTGAGTTTTTTGATAATGAAAGTGCTGAAAAGAAGGTTATGATTGTTGTTTTTTTTATTAGAGATGGAATTATTAGAGGAAAATCTGATTTTACGCTTGATTTTGAGGAGAATTTTTTAGATGAGTTCTTGGTTGCATATTACGATTCTTCTGAAAAGATTCCAGATAAGATTATTCTTCCAAGAGATTTAGAGGATTCAAGCATTAAGGAATATATTCAAAGAATTGCCAAGCACAAGGTTTTGTTTGTTATTCCAAGGTCAGGAAAAAAGAAATCACTTCTGGATCTTGCAAGAAAAAATATTGAGATTAATCTTAGCGGTTATGAAAAGAGTAGGACAGAAGTAGTAGATAAACTTAGGCTTCCAAATGAAGGAAGAGTTATTGAGTGTTTTGATATTTCTCATTTTGCCGGAAGTGAGATGGTTGGGAGCATGGTTAGATTCTTGAATGGCAAACCTGATAAAAGGGAATATAGAAGATTTAAGATTAAAACTGTTGAAGGGATTGATGATTTTAGGGCAATTTATGAGATTGTTAAAAGAAGGTATAAAAGGCTTTTATCTGAATGTAAAAGGATGCCTGATCTCGTTTTGATTGATGGGGGCAGAATACAGCTTGATTTTGCTCTGAAGGCTTTAGATGAATTGGGCGTAAGAATTCCATGCGTTTCAATTGCTAAAAAATTTGAAGAGATTTATGTTCCTTTTAGAAAACAGCCTTTAAGGTTTGATATAAAAAGTGATTTCATGAAACTCTTAATAAGGATTAGGGATGAAGCGCACAGGTTTGGAATTACATACAACAGGCTTTTAAGAAGTAAGAAGGTTAGGGAGTAGCTTTCTAAAAAAGCAATTCCCACAAGACAAATGCTTTGTTAAATTATTTAAATGAAAGCTCTTTTCTGTTTTGTTATGGTAATTATTAGCAAAAGTGAGATGGGTTTTGAATTAAAATCTGATTTCAAACCTGATGGAGACCAGCCAAAGGCTATTAAAGGGCTTTGTGAGGGGTTAAATAAAGGTTTTGAGAAGCAGACTCTTTTAGGGGTTACGGGCTCTGGCAAGACCTTTACAATGGCTAATGTGATTAATTTCTTTCAAAGACCGACTTTAGTTTTGGCTCATAATAAGACTTTGGCGTTTCAGCTATACACTGAGTTTAAGGAATTTTTTCCAAAAAACAAGGTTGAATATTTTATTTCTTATTATGATTATTATCAGCCTGAAAGTTATATTCCATCAACGGATACATATATTGAAAAGGACGCTCAGATTAATCCTAAGATTGAGCTTATGAGGCTTTCTGCCACCACTTCTCTTTTATCGAGGAGAGACGTTATTGTTGTTGCTTCGGTTTCTGCGATTTATGGCTTAGGAAATCCAAAGAGCCATAAGGAGTTGGTTTTAAGGATTACAAAGGGAGATAATCTTAAGAGAAATACGCTTATCGAAGGGCTTTTGAATCTTTATTACGAAAGAAATGATACAGAGCTTTTGGCTTCAAGATTTAGAGTTAGGGGTAATGTTGTCGATATTTTTTTGTCTTTTGATAACAAGATAATAAGAGTCGGGTTTATTGGGGATGTTATTCAATCAATCAAAGGTCTTGATAAGGATACTATGGATGTTATTTCAGAGTACGAGGACTTCGATATTTATCCCGCAAAGCATTTTGTCACCTCTAAAGAAGAGACTCTTAAAATTACAAAAGAGATTGAAAGGGAGCTTAATAGCTATCTTCCTGAACTTGAGAATAAAAATCCTATATTTGCATACAGGCTTAAGCAAAAGATTATGTATGATATTGAGATGATGAATGAGCTAGGGTATTGCAAGGGTATTGAGAATTATTCGAGGTACTTTGATAAAAGAAAAAGTGGAGAAAGGCCTTATTGTCTGCTCGATTATTTTCCTGATGATTTTTTGATGTTTATTGATGAATCTCACCAGACAATTCCACAGATAAGAGGAATGTTTAATGGAGATAAAAGCAGAAAAGAAACGCTTATAGAGTATGGGTTTAGGCTTCCTTCGGCACTTGACAATAGGCCTCTTCAGTTTAATGAGTTTGAAAGATTTCTAAAAAGAGTGGTATTTGTCTCAGCGACTCCAAGTGAATATGAGATTAAGAGCTCTAAACAGATTGTTGAGCAGATTATCAGACCTACGGGGCTTATAGATCCAGAGATTGTAATTAAGGATTCAGATACACAAATTAAGGATGTTTTAGAAGAGATAAAGAAGACTGTTAAAGAGGGTTATAGGATTTTAGTTACAACACTTACAAAAAAGCTTTCGGAAGAGATTACAGACTTTTTTGCTTCTAAAGGGATAAGGGTTAGGTATCTGCATTCTGAGATTGATTCTATTGAGCGATCCGAGCTGATAAGACAACTTAGGCTAGGGGAGTTTGATGTTATTGTAGGTATTAATTTGTTACGAGAAGGGCTTGACATTCCTGAAGTTGGGCTCGTAGCAATTCTCGATGCGGATAAAGAGGGTTTTTTAAGAGATGAAAGAAGCCTAATACAAACGATTGGTAGAGCAGCGAGAAATTCTCGGTCAAGGGTTATTTTGTACGCAAAAAATATTACAGGGTCTATAAAAAGAGCAGTGGCTGAAACTAACAGAAGGAGGGTCTTGCAGATTGCATATAATCAAAAGAGGAATATTATACCTAAAAGTATTGTTAAGCCTATTTCAACTGAAAAGATTGTAACTATAACTGATGATAAGATGGTTCCTAAATCACAGATTCCAAATCTTGTGATAGAACTTGAATCACAAATGAGAACTTCTGCTGAAAGGCTTGATTTTGAGATGGCAATAAAACTTAGAGAAAAGATTAAAAGACTAAAAGAAAAACATGGCTTGTAAAGTTTGACTATTCTTGGCATCTTTTTAGAAATGTTTAAATATCTATTCTTATATAAGTTAAAATGTGAAAAAAGCAATAATTGTTACTGGAACGCTCTTTTTAATCTTTTTGATTAGCTTAAATTTCACATATGGCTATGCTTTGGGCAGTAAATATGAGAGATTTATGAGGTTTTTTCTCGAGAATAGAGAGGCGATTATTCAACAGATAAAAATTGCACTTGCTAAGCAGATTGAGACTGTTGAGTTTGGTCCAAGTAATCTTGACCCAGAATATCCCGGGGGTAAAGGTATACCTTCTACTACACCTACTATTTATGTGAACCCAGCAAGCCCAGCAACAGATACCCAAAAGTTGTGTGTTGAAACGGGGGGAGATTGTATAAAGGGAAGTGATTGTTGCGAAGATTTCTTGTGTATTGAAGGAAAGTGCAAAAGCGAGTGTGAACCTTCAGATGTGAAAAGAACGGACAAGCTTTGCTCAGACAATGACCAAAGCTATAAAACATCAGGAAAAGCTTGTATCTTTTATGTGCCCCCAAAAGAGAGAGTAGGGAAAGTCTTATGTGGGAATGCTACAGATTCAGTAAGAAACAGACAACCAGGACCTGCAATATGTTATGAAAGTGATTTTGGTGATGAGTCTCTCATGTATGGAGCAACTGTACATATATTTTGCACAGTTGGTGAAGCTGAAGCAAAATTAAGTTTAATACACTCAGATTTCTGTCGGAATGCTACCACGCTAATGGAATATTATTGTGGGGGGAATGGAATTCAATTAACGGATATAACATGCCCGGATGGAATGATATGTAGCAATGGAAGATGCATGGAAAAAAGTGACTTGCCAACGTGCAAAGAAACTGATAATGGAAGGAATGTTACTGTATTTGGAGATACTTTTTTGGAAAACAAAGATGGAAAAATTGTGGAGCTTTATCATGATAACTGTTATTACGCAGGGACCAATAGTTATGGAATTGTAGAAAGATATTGTGATCCTAATGATCCATATGTTATAAAAACTTCTGAAAATTTATGCCCCCCTAAGCATAATTGCATAAATGGAGCGTGTGTTAACCTAGACCCCATTGAATGTATTGATAATGATGATGGAATCCATTTTGAAACATTGAGCAATGTTACAAAAGGCGATAGAGTAGAATACGATGGGTGTATCTATGATGCTGTTGCTGTTGAATATTTTTGCTATAATAATGACATCCAATCTGCCAGAGTGAACTGTGAAAGAGGGTATAGTTGTGTAAATGGAAAGTGTGTGGACTCACTAGCGCAACCTACATATGGATGCAGTTGTGCAAATGGAAGATGCAGAGACTCAACAGGCAGGGATGAGACAGGATACTGTCAAGATGGAAAGGCGTATTCTTTTTATTGTAAAACAACAAATTTAAACGGCCAAGAAGTAGAACCTTATGTTGCAGGGCCACTTGTTAAGGAGTGTAAAGATGGGAAGGTTTGTGAACAGGGTTATTGTATTCCTGCAACAAATGTGGAGTTTACCTGCAATGAAACTGATTTTTCCCTAGATTCAGGTGGGGCAAATATTTATCAAAAAGGCACTATGCATGATCAAGTAGATGGCAAAAGCTATACAGATTCTTGCACTAAAAATAAGGTTGTTGAATATTCCTGTGCTTTTGGCGCTGGAGATTATAGAATTCTAGAATGCGAAAAGGGTTGTCAAGATGGCGCATGTATCTAATAAAAGTATCTTCTCTAATTTCTTATAAGCGAATTCTTAAAAAGGCGTACTTTTTTTTAAAATAGCACGCTCTTTGCTCATATCCCTAAAGGGAATTGTACTATAAAATGGGGACGTGGGGATTCGAACCCCAATCCGGCGGTCTGGAGCCGCCTATTCTAGCCAGGTTATACTACGTCCCCTTTAGTAAAAGGTGTATCGTACAAAGAATTGTAAGGCATTTTTAAAGTTTTCCTTTAAGAATTTTGAAAAATAAAATAAAATTTAAAAAAAAATAATTTAGCAATGCTTGATTGCCTCTTGAATCATTAAAAGAACTTCGTTTGCTTCTTCTACTGAAAGCCTTCCAAGCTTTGAGAAGGTCCAATCATCGTTGTTTTTATTAAGCCTTGAAAGCTGGATCTTTGGTCTTCCTTCGTTGTAACTCATGACTGAGACTATTACTTTAGTATTTCCAAAATCCTTTTCAGTTTTATATAGTTCTTTATCTAAACTTGCGTCAAATGGCATAGTATCACCTTTTTCAAGAAAAAAGCAAATTGCCATTATTTAATAATCTTTTGTTTTGATATCCGAAATAAAAATATCCAAAGTAGAAATATTCAAAATCGAAGTAAACCATTTGATAATATTACTTGAAAGTTATAAGGCTCTAATTTGAAAATATCTAAGAGCTTAGTTTTAGCTTATTTTTGAAAGAAATAACTGTGAGGTGTTTAGATAAAAAGAAGAAAGATAAAAAAAGAAATATAAAATTAGCTAAAAATACTTGTTAGCTGTTTTTTAACTTAGTTTAATTTATTCAACCTCACTCTTCTTCGTTACCTTCGTCTTCTTCGTTGCCTATCTCTTCATCTATTTCTCCTTCCTCATCAGTGTCATCTTCGTCTTCTTCCTCATCTTCTTCATCTAATTCTTCTTCATCTTCCTCTTGATCTTCTTGTTCTTCTTCGTCCTCTAAGTCATCTGTTTCATCTGATTCCAAAGAACCGTTTGTATTGTTTTCATTCTTATTTCTATTTCTTTGTGCTGTCCCGTTTATTTTTGAGTTATCATCTCCTTGTGCAAATCTTTCTCTGAAACGGTTGGCATTTTCCATTGCGTTCATTATTCCTTGCTTGGCCTCTTCAGGGACCTTATCCAAGATCTTTTGCAAGTGCTCAGTTTTTTTACTTGCGATATCATCTTTTGTGCTCTGAAGAAGCTCGTTAATATTCTCTTGAGAAGATCTTAAAGAAAGAATAATCTTATTTAGCTCATCTCCAAGCTCTTTTATTTCCTGTGTTAATTCTGTTATTGTTTCGTAGTCATTTTCTTCAAGACTTGCCAAGGAGGATGCCAAAAGCTCTTCTGCCTCTTCAAGCTGGCTTCTTATTTCAGCAATTGATTCGTTGTACTCTGTTTCATTAATGGAACTTAAAAAGTTTTCAAATCTTTGCTTTGAGAGTTTCAAAGAGTTTTGGGCTAAACCTAACTGCCATTTTGCCATAGACTTTCTTCTTTCTGAAAGCCCAGTCTCATCATCGATCTCTTCTAGTTCTTCATCAATCTCTGAATCATTTTTTCCACTCATTGCTTTGTATTTTAGTAGAGCTCTTTCTCTTTTTTGCACAAACTGGTCTTCCATGTTCTGGAAGCGTTGCGTAATATTGCTAAAGACAGATTCTAAGTGCTCAATTTGCTCTTCGGTCATTTTCTCCCTTTGCCTTTCTAATATTCTCTCTTTTACCATTACAACTTTTTGGTAATGATTTTCTATTCTTTCTTCAATCTTTGAGAGGTTTGAAAGGGCGGCTTTCGAGTTCTCTACTTTACCATTAGTTTCTATCTTTTCTAGTGCTTTCTCAACAGTTTTCATTGCTCTTTCATATTCTTCGGAATATTCTTCATCAGAACCTTTGTTTTCCAAATCATATAGAATGTGAGAGAGTTTTTTATCAGCAATCTCTAGTGCTTTAACCGCCTTTTTTTCCTGATTATAAGTAAAGAACAAGTTAACGTTATCAAAAAAGCGACTAAAAGGACCATAGCTTTTTGGAGTTATTATCTCATCCTCTGTATCATTATCTGAATTTTGCGTGGGTGTTGGAGTTGGATTAGTTTCTTCATCATCAACTTCATCAGTTTCATTATTCTCAAACTCTGTTTCTTCTTGGCCATAAGCTATCTGGGAAACCCCAGAACTTATCAACAAACCGATTATAATCATCGCAAGAAAAGAATATAATCGCAGTTTTGAATCTTTGTTTTTTATTTTCTTCATTTTCGAATCCTCCATTTTTAATTCAAATCTTTCCTAATGTTTTATCTTCAAAATTTTTCGAAACGTTAAAGCAATCAATATTGATTTGCTTATTTTTATGATGTTAGAGAGCTCCTTTTATTTAATTAATTTGTGAAACAAGATGAAACAATAACACAACATAGCTTACAAAGAAGAATATAATGAGAGGAATATAAAAATGAAAATACTAAAGTGTATAGAAAATAAAGCGTGTCAAAGAGATAGGGGGCTCGTTACCCAACATATAACCAAAGAGTAGCCATAAGAGCGAATAGCACTTTTATTTTTTCATTGACTAGAAGTTTTTGTTACAAGCCTTATTTTATTTGTATTCCCATAAGGAATACTTTCAATTAGGCCTTTTTGCTTTAGACTTCTTAGTCTTCGAGATAATTTCACCTTGGAAATCCCTAGTTGTTTTTGAATCTCCTTTTGCCAAAGCTCTTTGGTGTTTGAAGTGATAAGTGTCAATATTATTTGTTTTTCTTCTTCAAACAGATTCTTTGTTAAGTCGCTATAACGCCCGTTATCAGAAAGATTGTTACTATTGTTGCTTTCCGGGGAATGTAACTGAACTGAAGTTACTAAAGGAGTTTTGCCTTCATAGCTTGCATTTTGGGCAGTTGCCAGTATATTGGCGCGAGATGTTTTTTTAGGAAATCTCCTGAGTAAAATAAATGCAAAAAATAAAATTGAAATAGTAGATATTATGATTATCAGCAAAGCCTCTTTCATGAAGTGGTTTATTTTGTATATTACTAAAACGGTTTCTTTTTCATTCAAAATAGATTCATCCCAAAAAAGCGTAATCCTTTGGCCATCGGTACTTATCTTATCTGTAAATGGAAAGATTGATGGATTTGATGAGTCTAAAGAGTACTTTAACGTAGCATCTTTTGGGAGAGTCACTTCTAAGGAAGTATTTTGTGCTGGATTTTTTGAAAGGTCTAATATGAAAAATGAATTTTTGTTATTCTCAATTAAAGCTTGAGTCAAATAACTTATTCTTATCTCTGAAGAGTTGTTAAAAGAGTTTAGATTATCAAAGGTAAGCGAAATGTGGTTTGGATATTTCTTTTGAATAAATGGCTCACTTGATTCGATTTCTCTGGAATCTATGGGCAAATTGAAATCAAAAGGCTCACAACAAGGTATTTTGAGCTCTACAGAGACCTTTGCAAAAGAACCAGAAATATCATATTTTAGAAAAAGTTCTTCTGGTTCTTGAGCTACTGCGTTTAATGAAAATAAGATTACAAAAATGAAAAATAGGGATTTTTGCTTGGGCAGTTTCATTTTTAAGCAATCTTTTTTTTTTGATTTTTTTATCGGAAAAAAAGGTTAAAAATGATTAAAAAAAAATCTTCATTTTTGAAGTGTGTAAGCTGATTTTACTGTTACTTTTTTACTTTTGAGCTTTACTTTTTTTCGAAGGGTTTTGATTATTTTAGCCAATATTTTATTTATGGCTATAGTAAAAAAGCATTTCATCTTTATTATCGAGTCTGCAAAAACCAAATCTTGCGAACTGGATGATGTCGCCTGTTTTAAGTTCGGTTATTGACTTTTCTGCAAGACACTTTACCTTATTTGCATCTGGCATCATTACTTTGACATTTACATTTGAATCATTAACAGGCAACCAGTGCATTATCATTGAATTTTTTGGGAAGTTCTCGTATTCTTTTGAGTGGAATGAGAATCCTTCTTTTGTTTTGGTAAAGTTTAAGCAATCAATTAACCGATATATTTTTCCTTCCTCAAGTTTTTCAAAATCAGATTTCTCAATTATAAATTCCTGTGAGGTATTAAACAGTCTTTCTCCCATATTTTGATTGGGATGTTTTTTTATCCTTACTGTTTCAGTTGGCGCACCAGAAATTACTATTTTCACAGGATCTTTTATTAGAAAGAATCGGGGCACCGATGCATCCAAAAATCTTCTATTTACTGAACTTATTAAGGTCCAATTAAGATTTGTTGGAGTGGGGGATAAACCTACCTGTTTTGCAAGCTCCCAAAATGTTTCTTTTATTATTCCTCTTCTCTTCAATGCCTTAACTGTTACAAGCCGTGGATCGTCCCAACCTAAAAGCTTTCCTGATTCTATCATTTCCCTTATTTCACGACCTTGTGTTGTTGCGCCCTCAACATTAAACCGGCCATATTGGATTATTGTTTGCTTGTTTAATCCGAATAGCTCCTTAATGTAGTCTTGCAGTTCTATTCTCATTGAGCCGAATTCGTTGCTTCTTAACACATGAGTGATTCCACAGAGGTGCTCTTCAATGGAATTTTCAAAATCATACATTGGCCAAGCAAAGTATTTTGTACCCTGTTTATAGTGGGGCTTTTTAATTATTCTGAATATACTTGGGTCGCGCATCACAAAATTATTGGACTTCATATCTATCCTTAAACGAAGCGTGCATTTACCTTCTTCGTATTCCCCACTTTTCATTTTTTCCCATTCTTTGAGGTTGGTTTCCTTTGATGCCTTTGAGCATTCACAAGCAATCCCTTTTGCTCTTAAATCGCTTATTTTTTCCTTTTCGCAAAAACATACGTAAGCCTTATCTAATTCTATTGCCTTCTTTGCATAATCATAAAAGATTTCCATATCATCTGAAACATATACCGTTTTATCAGGGACTATTCCTATGTATTCAAGGCTTGCAAGGCAATCTTTTACATAATCCCAGTTTGCTTTTCCGGGATTTGTATCTTCAAACCTAAGAACGCTTTTACCTTCATACTTCTTCGCGTAGATATAGTTTATTAGAAATGAAAGTGCATGCCCGATGTGGCTATATTTTGATGGCTCAGGGGGAATTCGCGTCACTACTTTTCCCATCACTGCATTTGGAAGCTCGTTAAAGTCTTTTTTATGCTTTACTGATAAGCCTTCAAAACGCCCTTTGTCTTTTAGTTTTAGTTCTTCTTTGATTTGATCTTCTGAAAGTGTAGAGATCTTTGAGATTGACTCATCTATTAACACCTGCCATTCTTTGATCGATGTTTTTAAAGAGTTATCTAATGCAATCACTTTTCCAATTATCGCGCCCTTATCAGCATGGCCATTGTGTTTTAATGCATTTTCAAGCGTGAAAATGTAAATCTTATTTTGTAGTTCTTCTTTATCCATGTTTCATCAGCTTTTTAGCTTTCTTTTGAGTTGAGTTTCAAGCTATCTTGTTTTGAGTTTTAATACAAGCCTTTGGAATATCTTAAGTTTTATAAATATAAGCCTTTTCTTTTTAAAGAGAATCTGAAGAGAACTATTTTTGTACATGGCAAATTATTTAAATTAGCTTTGATTTTTCTAGGGCAATGGCTAATGATGAAAAGTGTATATTTTGTAATATAGCCCTTGGGAAGGTAAAGTCAAGGAAGGTCTTTGAGGATGATGTAATTTGCGCTTTTTTGGATATCAACCCCGCGAATCCTGGACATGTTTTGATTATCCCAAAGGAGCATTATCAAATTCTTCCAATGGTACCAAGCGATGTTATTGGCCACATGTTTAATATAGCTAAAAAGATATCAATGGTTATGTTTTCTGAGATTGGAAGTGAGGGAACAAGCTATTTTGTTGCTAATGGCATGTCTGCAGGGCAAAAGGCCCCTCATGTGATGATGCATGTTATTGCAAGATTTGAAAAGGATATGGTTGGGTTGGCTCCTGAAACGTTTGAAGTTAGCGACGATGATATTAATAAAATTGAAGCTAAACTTAAGGAATCACTCATAAAGGTATTTGAAGGGAGGGGCGTTGTTGCAAAAAAGGCTTTTGATAAAGAAGAAGTAAGTGAAGTAGTTGATACGCCAAAAGATAAAGAGAGTAGTGGAAATACAGAGCATGATGATACAAATACCAAAGGGTCAAAGGGTGATAAAACTCCTGATGATAAGAGCGATTCTGGTGAGGAGAAGGGAAGTGGAGATGGAATAGATGATAATGAAAACGACAGCGATAGTTCAAATGAGGAATTAGATGATAAAAGTACTGATGAAGGGCTTGAAGCCAAATTTGAAAACAAGTCAAAGAAAGAAAAAGAGATAGATATTGATAAGATTGCAAATATGTTTTTAAAATGAGCGAGAACTGCACGATTTGTGATAGGATTGAGAAGGGCGTTGGAGTAATATACAAAGACGATAGTGTTGCGGTAATAATTCCACCTGAAATTGTGTGCGATGGCCATCTATTGGCAGTTCCTTTGGCTCATCATGCAATATTTGAAAATGTCCCTGACGATGTTTGCACAAAAATTAGCGATGTAGCCAATAAGATAAGTGTAGTTTTGGTAGATGCTCTTAAATGTACTGGGACTAATTTGCTGGTGCAAAGTGGGAAGCCGGCAGGACAAAAATTCTCGCATGCTGGAATTAACATCATTCCAAGATTTGATAATGATAACCTAAACCTTTCTTGGTCCCCAAAATCCTTGTCCGAAGAAGATTTTTCAATGGTGGAATTAAAGCTCAAGAAGGCCTGCGAAGGGCTTTTTGTTAAAAGGCAAGAGAATATTAGGGTTTTTGATGAGAATAAGGCTGAAAAGCTTGATTCTTTAGGTGCTGAAAAAAACCATTTAATTGAGCATCTAAAAAGGATACCTTAAAGGAGATAAGAACCATTTATTCTACAACTGTATGCATTGACCTTTTTTTCACAAAATATATAAATTAAGGGCTATCACTCGAGATAAGTAGGATTATATAGGCAATTATCTAAAGGTTATATACTAAATTTAAATAAGAATCATTAAGCCTGGCGAGTTGTAGAGCAAGAAAACGATTGGAAAACATTATATGCTAAAGGTCGCATACGAAGACTCCCTTTAGTCGTCTTGTCGCGACCTCATATGAACTTTCAATATGTTTATGTTGGTTATTACGTTTGAAGAACATTATATGCTGAGGTCGCATAACTTGGTAGTGCGCAGGCCTTGAGAGCCTGTCCCTTTGGGGGTTCTGGGTTCAAATCCCAGCCTCAGCGTTTTTATTCTTTTGATGGGTGTTTGTGCCCGCTTAAGAAAAAATAAACATGGGTGTAATTAATGGAAATTGAAAAGAATTCAAAAGTTAGTGTTGAGTATACGGGTACCCTTGAGAATGGTTCTGTTTTTGACTCAAATGTTGGAAAAGACCCCCTTAAATTCCTTGCAGGTACTGGAATGGTTATCAAAGGCTTTGATAGTGCGGTTCTTGGTAAAAAAGAGGGAGATGAGATTGAGGTAAAAATTGAGCCAAAAGATGCTTATGGCGAAAAAAACGAACAGTTGGTTCAAACGATTCCGTTGAATGCAATTCCAGAAAAGATTCCTAAAGAGATTGGGGTTGTAATGCAAATTAAATTCCCTGATGGAAATATGGGCTTTGCAACAATAACTAAGATTGAAGGGGAAACTGTGACAATTGATATGAACCATCCTTTAGCAGGCCAAACTCTTAATTTTAAGATTACGATTGTTAAGGTAGAAGAGGCCAGCAAGGAAGAGCTTGAACACGGGCATGTCCACAATTAGCAATAGTTATTTTTTAAGCGCAAAGTATTTGGCTTTTATTTTTTCATTCCAAAGAATTTTTGAGGATTTTTAGTTGTTTTTCTATTTCTTTTGTTGTTTTTGAGATTGATATCTGAAATCTTACCTGCTTTGAATATGGAACTCCCTGAAGAAATGATAGAATGTGTGTTTTTAAGGCGTTTATTTCACGCTCTCTAGGCTCTTTTAGCTTTGAGAGATCTGATTTATAGGTACTTATTATATCAAGTATTTTGTAAGTGTCCTTTGGCAAATCATTTTTTGCTTTTATATCGCTAAATATTAGTGGATTTGTTCCTGCAGTTCTTCCTATCATTACTGAATCGCAAAGAGTTAGGGATTTCATCTTTTGGAAGTCCAAATAACTTTTTACGTCACCATTGCCGATAATTGGAACACTTGAATACTTTTTTACCTGTGCTATTGCGTTCCAATCTGCAATTCCTGAGTATTTTTGCTCAACTGTTCTGGGGTGGATTGCAATTGCATCTACACCTGCTTTTTCGGATAGCTTTACTACTTCTTTTGTAACTATATTATCCCTAAAACCCAACCTTATTTTTATGGTAACGGGGATATCAATAGAAGCTTTAAGTACCTTTACTATTGATGCGATTCTTTTAGGTTCCTTTAAAAGATAAGAGCCACCTTTTGATTTTAACACCTTGGGAGCAGGGCATCCGCAGTTAATATCAATTATATCACTGTAGTCTTTGGCAATTGCTGCAGCCTTTAAGAAATCGCTTTCTTCATAGCCAAATAGCTGGATTGCAACAGGCCTTACCTTTGAGATTATAGTAAATAGCTCTTTTGCCTTTTTTGGCTGAAAGATTATGGATTTAACAGAAAGTAAGGGAGTATAAGTTAGATCAGCTCCCATTTCCATACATAGCTTTCTAAAGGCAGTATCGTTATACAAAGACATTGGAGCAAGGATTACTTTGTCTTTAAAATTGAACAGTAGATCTTTTTGTGTTTTTTGCATTTTTTATATGCGCTTTTGATATTCATTAGCAATGTTTTTTTAGAGGTTATAAAACAAAACTTATTTAAATCAGTTGGTTTTTTCTTGGCTATTGATGGGGCGGTAGCTCAGCTGGGAGAGCACACGGCTGAAGACCGTGGGGTCGGGGGTTCAAGTCCCCCCTGCCCCATCTTTATTAATTTCTCTGACGATAAATTACTTAAATTTAAAGGCTGGTTGAAAGGTAAAAAGTATAGTCCCAAGTATATACAAAATTGCTTAAAATGGGGTTTTCGTGTGTATAAAAACTCAGGTTTTCTATTTTATTATAATCGTTTATTAAAAAATTCTTATGATAATAATATTAGCCAAAACAATATGGCTCCTTTTGGTTAAGAAAGATATTTAACCTATCCGAAAATTTAATAACTAGAGCTTTCTTTTTATTGCTATTGTTAAATAATTTATGAGAATCCTTTTTTAAATAATGGAATCCGATAAAATAGATAGGACAAAGTATGCTTTAATGGTTGAATTTTTGAATAGGAATAACTTAAATACTGTATGTATTGAGGCTAACTGCCCGAATAGGTATTATTGTTTTTCACAAGGGAACGCCACTTTTATGATTTTAGGCAGGGTTTGCACAAGGAACTGTTTTTATTGTAATGTTTCATTTGGTAAGCCCGGTAAGGTTGATTCTAAGGAGCCTAAAAGGATAGCCTTTGCAACTAAAGAAATGGGATTAAATTATGTAGTTATAACCTCTGTTACCAGAGATGATCTTAAGGATTTTGGAAGTATGGCTTTCGTTAACTGCATTAAAGAAATTAAAAGGATTTCTCCTAAAACAAAGGTTGAGGTATTGGTGCCTGATTTCTGTGGGAATCTTGATGCTATTGAATCGGTTGTTAATGCTAAGCCATTTGTTTTTAACCATAATATTGAGGTTGTCAAAAGGCTTTTTCCGATTATGAGAAGGGGGGGTAATTATGATGTTTCGTTAGAAGTGCTTAGGTATGCAAAATCTTTAGATAGGGAAATGTATGTAAAATCGGGGCTTATGGTGGGCCTCGGAGAAACCCTCTTGGAGATTTTTGATACAATACGAGACTTAAAAGAGTCTGGGTGCGACTTTTTATCTATTGGGCAATACCTATCGCCATCTGAAAAGCATGCTAAGGTTATTAAATATTATAACGCTAAAGAATTTGAGGGCATTAAGGAATTCGCTTTGGCTCAAGGGTTTTTGCATGTGGAGTCTGGTGAAAATGTTAGAAGCTCTTTTAGGGCGAAACAATACTCTGAAGAGCTTAATGTATAAAAACAATTAAGGATTTAAGAGTAATTTAAAATACTATTAAATGAGACTTATTAAAAAAATTGCTTTATAACAATATGTTGGACTCAAAAATGAAAAACTTAAGACTTATTAGGTATAGCGAGAATGATGGATTTTTGAATATGGCGATTGATGAGGCCTTAATGGGCTTTGTTTCTAAAGGCATCTCTCCTTCGACAATCAGGTTTTATGGCTGGAAGCCCCCTTGTGTTTCAGTGGGTTTCTTTCAGTCAGTTAATGAAGAAGTCAATATTTCTAAGGCTAAAGATTTCGGTGTGGATATTGTTAGAAGGTATACCGGTGGTGGGGCTGTGTTTCATGAAACTGAGATTACATATTCAATAATAATCCCCGAAAAGGAAGTGGCCAAAGATATCATAGAATCGTATTCTTATATTTGCCAAGGGATTGTTTTAGGGCTAAAAGGGCTCGGGATTAAGGCAACTTTTAAGCCAATTAATGACGTTGTTGTTGATACAAAAAAGATTTCGGGAAATGCACAAACCCGTAAAATGGGCGTTGTACTTCAGCATGGCACGATTTTGGTTGATGTTGATGTTGAAAAGATGTTTTCTCTTTTGAGAGTTAGCAAGGAGAAGGTAAGTGATAAGGACATTAAAAATGTTAGGGAAAGAGTCACGTGGATTAATAGAGAGCTTAACACTGAGGTTGCTTTGACAAAGATTGAGGAGTGTCTTATACAAGGCTTTTCGAAAGCGCTTAGCTGTGAACTAAAACAAGGGGCGCTTACATTTGAAGAATTAAGGCAGGCCCTTTTGATTTCGAAGGAAAAGTACAGCACCTTTGAATGGAATTTTTGGAGATAGTTAAATTGGAAATAAGAAAAAGAGAACTAAAAGTTTCTAATGGTAAGCTGATAAAGGTTATAGGTGAATTTGATAATGGCAAGCTTAAGGCTATTAAGGTATGTGGGGACTTTTTTATACACCCAGAGGAAAGCATTATTCTTTTAGAACAAGAGATTTTAAAGGGAGATAGTTTTAGGGAATCTGTTGTTTTGTGGGATAAAAAGTATTCTCCGCGCATTATAGGCTTTGAGCTTAAGGATTTAATAGATACCCTTGAATCCCTTGTTAAAAAGAAGGAAGAATAAATGTTAGCTATCTGTAGCCACTGAGTAAAAGACACTAAAAAACAGTACTAATCCCTTGAATTATAGGTTTTTCAGCCAAAAAATTTAGATAGGCCTTTAAAAACCTGGTAGCCATCGAAGGGAGAAATTGGAATCATATTAAACGCAAATAAAAAGAGATTTATTCTTGCCATGATAAGAAGTATTATCTTATTACTTGGCTCTTTTAATCCTTTGGCAATTAAAGAGAATATCATCCACAATAAAAGATTTATTCCAGGTCCTGCAAATGCTATTAGTGCATTTTGCCACCCTAAAAGGGCTTGTCCGGTGATTCTAACATAGCCTGGGACGAATACCACAAAAGGAAAACCAATTAGCTTTAGGCCTGCACCAATCGCAAGCCCCATTGCAGATATCTGAAACTGGGCGAACTGCCCAAATGCCATGGCTACGAACTTGTGCCCTAATTCGTGTAAAACTACTGCCGGAGCTACGATCATTGAGGCAAAGAGTATATTATTTAGCCTATTTGATCTTCTCATAATAGTTACTGGGTCTTTTGATGGGATCTTGTATTTTGAGAAAAGATCTGAAAATATGAAGCCAAGTGCTAGACTCATTATTAAAAGTGAAACGATTTCGTAAAGGCTTAAGAATACCATTATACTACTAGTTTGATTAATTCATATTTAATATTTTTGATT
>CAZTMQ010000005.1:0-3860 GCA_964615385.1 uncultured Methanosarcinales archaeon | reverse complement strand
TTAAGAATACCATTATACTACTAGTTTGATTAATTCATATTTAATATTTTTGATTACAACTAGATTTTTCAATGAAAGTTTTTATATACAGAAAATCTTATATAGACCTTCAAGTTCAGTTCATTTCTTATTTCATTAATGTTTTATGGAAAAGTGAGGAAGAAAGATGAATGTTTATTACAATATAGGAAGTTCACATGAAACTGTTGAGGATATTTGTTCAAGAATTTTAGGTGTTAGTATTATTCCGTGTACTATTGAAAAAGTAAGGTTCGAGCATAGATTTTCAGAGTACCTTTCTGCGATTAGAATTACTCTTTACGATGAGAAATTAATGGACCCTAAAAATTTTGAATTTCACATTTTAGGAAAGGAGAATTATAATCCATTTTTAATTGATTTAGGCGTTAAAAATCTTTATGAAATTACTAAAAAAAGAATATTTGCGCTGGTGGATTCTATGGGAAAGATATTAGGAATTTCTACGTCTTTAGAGGAAAATCCTTTAAATGTTGGAAGGTTACAATACGAAGAGAAAGAGTAAAATCTATAAATATTACAGACTTTTCCAATTTTATGGGCGATTTAGAAGAAAGGGCAAAGTGGCGCGATAGGAAGAGAAAAGATATAGACCCACTTGAGTTCTTTTATGAAAATTATGGTGATTTGGTTACAAGAAAGGAGCTATATAAACTTGATTCTGCATTATACGAGTACCTTAGAGTTAGGAGACTTTTAGATAGCATTCCAAAAGCAAGTAGATATGGTGAGGACCCTTTGGGCTACTACAACAGTCATTATGAGGGCATTTCAAGAGAAGAATTACGAAAAATTGATAACGGGCTTTACCAAAAGCTTTTACGAGAAAGGCTTTTAGAATGTGTTCCTCTAAGTAAAAACAAATAGAGTGAAGAATTAAATTGAAAATCTTTCACTAACACAAAAGGAGGATTTAGCAGCCTTCAAATTTTTTTGAAAAGAGATTTTTAATAAATTGATTAACCTTTAGATGCCAAATCAATGGTTAAATCAATAGCGCTGTATAGAATTTTTAATGGGTCGCTTACTCTTCGGGGGATTGCTCTTTTTTGTATTTTTGTATTTGTTCAAGGGCTTCGGGCAATGAATAATATGATCTATCCAAATTACAAAGTTGCTCTAAAACGATTTTATTAACCCTTTGAGACCTTTCAACAAGTTGCTGAACAAAATAAAGTTTTTGATTGGATGCTTCTTCAACAGCGTTAAATAGTGCTTCAAATCCATCTTTTGAATTTTTCATTGCGTCAAATAGTATTTGTTCAAATCGCCTTGGATAACCGTATTTTAGATGGTAAGATAAGTCAGGTTCAGGAGTAGAGTTTTTTAGGCCATCTTCATTTTTTTTTAAATAAGATTTATCCACTAAATCATCGCTGTGACTTTCATTTGTTTGGGGGCAAGTTGATTCTTCTTTTGCTCTTTTCTTTACCATAAGAATTTTATATTTTCTTAAGCTTAAAAAGTCTCTGGCCCTTTTTTTGTGATTTTTTCGGATAAAATATTTTTAGAATTTAAAAGGGACTTTTCCAAAAGAGAAGATAAAGGATTTTTAGAATACAAAGTTCTTCAAGTTTAGCTTATCCTCTAAAGAGTTAAACTCAAGCATTTCTTCTAAACTGAAGTCTTGTTGAGTTGCCTTAAAGTATAGGCAAATGTCTCTAAAGGATTTAGCCTTTGTCGAATAACTAAATAATGACCAATTATAGTTCTCGTTAAAATAATTTAGGAAATAGCTGTACTCATAGGCAGTTAATGGAAAATCTATCTGCCCTTCTGTCATCATAAGATATTGCTTAGAAATTGATTTCATTTGTTGTTCTTCAAAGAGTTCCTTTTGCTGAAGCAAAAGAAGCTGAAATTCATCTCCACCTTCATTTACTGGCTGGTTTATCGAAAGAATCGGCAGTATTTTTTTGTTAGTTCTTAGTTTCCAAAGCAATGATGTATCGTAGAGCTCAAACAAATCATTTCTTAACACTTCTTCTTCAAGGTCGATTTGGGGCAAGGGTTTTTCATATAAAGGATTTGCAATGAAAACCACTAAAGGAAATGAATTTTTGAGTATTTCTGCTCTATACTGTGTGCTATTATTTCTTTTGGATTGAACAAGTTCATCTTTGTTAAGATCATAAAAATCGTAAACATCTAAATAATTTGGGGCAATGGGAATACCTATTGTTTCTGAATTAAATTCTTTGGTAACATAAAAGAACTTTGAGCTTTTGCTTAGCCCTGCAGAATACATTACAGATCGACTTAATTCAAAGAAACTTTTTAGGGAGAAGACTGCCTCCAACAGGTTTTCTGAGACTTCTATTCTTGGGTCTGCCATCTTCTGAAAAGGGTTAATATAGTTTAATAAAAGGATTATGTATTTTTAGTAAATAGATTTTTTCAATTTTAGATTTTTTAAAAAGATAAGAATCTTAAAAGATTTGAGATTAAAAAAGAGACTACTTTTGAAATCCTAAGGAGTTAGAATTAGGTGTTATAACAAAATGGCATTAAGAGATGTTTAGGTTTTTTAAATATCTGCGAGACTTTAGGTGATTAAACAAGAATATTAAAACAAATAAAATGTATTAATTACAAGAAACTAAAGGCATGATACTGTTCTCAAGGTGCTGAAAAGAAATATAATGAAGAGTATAATGAAGAAAAATTAGACGAAGAAAGATTGTCGAGAATAAAAAGAAAAAAACTATTTTTTTTCAAGTAAAACAGCATCAACGGAGCCTTCCTGACCAGGCCTAGAGGTTATCTTTGCCTTGCCCATCTCAGTTTCTATGACTGCACCCTTTGTAAGAATATTTCGAATTTGATAGTTTCGGTTCGCAGGAGTTTCTAAGACGTTTAGTATCTTGACCTTTTTACAGGAGCCTGCTGAAACTACATTAGCATATTGCGTTCTAAGAAGCCTTGAAATTACATTCCCGCCTCTTGTTCTTATGCTAACAATCTTGGTTTCTTTATCAACCTTTGGAAATGTAGGCTCTCTTCCCTTTTCGTAAGCCCTGTTTTTCCTTGCCTTTTTGTATCTTCCACTCGAAACCTTTCTTTTTGACCTATGCTGTATAATTGTCATATAATTCACCAAATGTTTTGAATCTTTAACTCTTTTTAATCTTTTTAACCCTTAGCCCTTTTAAACTTTTTAACAGGGTAACCTTTTTAACAGGGTAACCTTTTTAACAGGGTAACCCATTTAACGGGGCAACCCCTTTTACAAGGTAACCTTTTAATAGGGCAATTAGTAAATGTAACTGATATTAGGGATTTTGCTTTAGTTTTTAAATCTTTTGTTTGTTTTTAGAGAGAAGTGAGCCTTTTTTTGCACAAATGAGCCGCTATTGAGATTGGCTCAAATATGGGTGCCGTCATAGGGTTATAACAGAATTCAACTTCCTCTAAATCAGAAAGGTCCATTTTCTTAGATATTGCAAGTGCAAGCAAATCAAGCCTTCCTGCAATCTCTTCAAAGCCTATAATCTGAGCTCCTACGATTGTACCTTTTAGATCAGCGATTATTTTTATTGTGATTGGCTTTCTTTGAGGAACATATTCTGACTTTGTTTCGCCAGAATATTTAGCAGATACTGTTTTTATTCCCAGCGATGAGGCTCTATCTGATGATAGCCCTGTAGAGCCAAAGATTAGGTCTTTTGCTCTCGAGATGGTTGTGTTAAGAACTTTGGGGAATTTTTCTTTTGCACCAAATATGTTTCTTGCAACTACTTTTGATTGCCTTACCGCTGATGTTGCTATCAGACTTAATACTGTTTCATTGGTGTAGAATTCTTTTGATTCTACGCAATCTC
>CAZTMQ010000004.1:32798-33174 GCA_964615385.1 uncultured Methanosarcinales archaeon | reverse complement strand
TTATTATTATTATTATTATTATTATTATTATTATTATTATTATTATTATTATTATCTCCAATAGGGGTAATGGAAATGGAATCAAAGTTGGTAGTAATGGTAATATTCTCTAACAGATTACTGACAATTATACCCTTAACATCCATAAACCCATCAACAATTCTTGTATCTATAATTTCCCATTTTCCCTCGTTTTTCCGTTCACCCTTAACATACTCTTTTTTTTCGTCATTGAATATTTCATTATATAAATCCTCATTGTTATCATTTATTTTGTATCCGTATAGTACAATATTTTCAATATCAATGCCCCAATCCCTAATCCAATCTTTTGATACTCCAAAAATTATTTTTTTACTACCATCATAATCCTCTT
>CAZTMQ010000004.1:0-32698 GCA_964615385.1 uncultured Methanosarcinales archaeon | reverse complement strand
TATTATCCTGTTTATTATCCTGTTTATTATCCTGTTTATTATCCTGTTTATTATCCTGTTTATTATCATCTTTACCATCATCTAATATGCCCTCAGCATGATTAGCATGATTATTAAACAATTTATCTAATAACTCTTTTGAGAAATATTTGTAAACAAGTTTATCCATTAGAACAGAATTTTTAGTACCCACATCAAAGCTGTTCACTTGGCCATTTAGCACAACTTTATTAAAATCGTATAGACCTATATTATAATAATTTTCGTTGTTTTGATAATTATCTTGATTGATTTCATAATTATCTTTAAAATTGCTTTCACCACCGATTATAAGTTCATTTGCACTAATGTTTTGTAAAGCATCTTCATTAGCAATATTTCTACCATCTTGATTTATTAAAGTTCTAAAAGAGATATCACCGAAATTACTTGAACTACTAATTGTGTCTTTTTGTTTCTTAGGATTTTTGGCATTATGACTTAAAACACTGAGATTAAATCTTTGAATTGAACTAGCATTGTAACTATCAACAACCATCAACTCCACAAGATAAACACCAGCATCATTTTTCTTAGTTTGCCAAACTAAACTATTTCCAACAAAGCTACCACTAATCCAACTACTATTAACTATACTGCTCCCCTCCAAATAATTCTCTTCTAAATCATTTAAAACATTATTATTCTCGACAAGATTAGCCAAAGCAAGATTAGCATCGACAAGATTAGCCAAAGCAAGATTAGCCAGAGCAAGATTAGCCTCAGTAATATTAGACTCGATAAAATTAGACTGGGCAAGATTCATTCCGGCAGGTCCTGACAAGATCTTAAAATATATCCAATCAGATTCATTATCATATGCTACAATCTGATAGCTATACAGCTCCCCAGCTTTAACAGAAGTTAATGGCTCAGACACAATTATCGGTGCACTATTTTCGTAATAAACATCAATCTCAAACTCTTGAATATCATATAGCTCCCCATCGTATGCCTTTAAGATCACCTTATTAATCCCCCCTTGATTTCGCTTAGGAACCCAAGATAATCTATAATTCTCATTATCAAGATTATTCCCAGAACATTCTATACTACTTTGAACATTTTCAATACCATCAACACCATCAACACCATCAACACCATCAACACCATTAACACCATTAACACCATTAACACCACTAACACTCCCAACATTTTCAACAACCATCCCTTCTGGCATAACTTCTGGCAAGTACACTATTTTATCGCCATTCCAATCAAAAGCCTTTAGATTATATTCGTAGAGTTTTCCTATTTCAGCAGTGAGTATTGGAAGTGAAGTGATATTTGGTGCAAAATTAGGGATGCTCATATTTAGTCTTAGATCAAGATTATGGATGACACCCTTCAATGTTATATTAGACTCTGCACAATTTATTGGGTTACAGGCTTTTATATTTATTTTTGGGTTTCCAATCCAATTAATTGAAGCAGAATACCTTCCACTACTCCCTCTTCCAGTAGTTCCATTTATTGATTGCCCAGTATCTAGATTGGTAATTTGGATTGGAATTCCCTTGAACACCTCAGTCACTCCATCAAGATAAAAAACCCTTCCATCAACACCTTTTGGAACAGGAATTGCTTGGGCGTATGAGTAATATACCTGTGAAAAAATAAAGATAAAAATTAAACTAATAATCGTTACTAAATGTAAAGACTCTGAAATTTTCTTATTCCAAAAAACATTTCTTTCTTTCATATTTCTTCTCTTTTTTATTACTTTATTTCAGCCCTTTCTCTCATTTTTCTATTTTCCTTTTTTCATATTCTCAGATTTTCATATTTTCTTTTTGATTGGACTTTGTTCTTTACGCTTTTTTTTCTTGTTTTGGCATATGTGTCTAATTGCATAATATGTTCTCAATTACATAATATGTGTCTGAGCATATATAATGGAAAGTGATAAAATTATGGCGAATGACTCCAAACTGAAACCTCATTTGAATCAAAATAATATCCTTTTGCAGGATTCAAAGATGTAAAATCTTTGTTATTCCATGAAGGGTACCAACCCCAAGGCGAACCGGAAACAATATAGTGTATTGTAACCTCAAAGGATTGGTTTTGAGCATTAAACCTATTGATTGATTTTACAGAATTTTCGGGCTCTGTATTTATTAAAACAGGTGCATAATCTGTAGGTAATTGTGCATCTTCAACTGAAAACCAAGGTACAGTATTATAACCTTGAGATAACGAGATATTAAGATTATTTGAAGGCACCATCCCGAAATAAGTTACAATACAATTATCATCTGTTTCAAGCCAATACCCTGAATCATTTGAAATTGAAGTAAAATCCTCATCACCAATAGCCGGCACAAAATATCCAGACAACCAATCTGTTCTTTTAAATCCAGCACTAGGCTCATATTTCCAAAGACTTTCTACACAATCTGTGTCCGTTCTGAAATAATATCCATTATTTACCTGATTTTTAAGGGTATAATTTGATAGTACAAAAGGAATGCTTATTAGATTAAATCCTGTATATAATGCTGATTCATACTTCCCCAAATGAATATTACTTATTGCCTTTGCATCTCCTCTTATAGACGCAACTTGATAAAATTTCATTGCGTTACTTTCGTGATTATTATCAGTATAATTTAGTGCATATATTGGTGTTATATCAGGCGACCCTAAAAATCCTGAAGAATAGTTGGTAGTAAAATATAATTCATAGGAATCTGCCAAAGTAACATTTGACCAATTCAGAAATATACTTCCATTACCCATCAGTTCTATTGAAAAATTATCTGGATGAGAAAGTATTACAAACTGCCTTTCAACACTAAAATTACTCAAATTATATTGATTAAAACAAATTACTTTCCAAGTGTTTTCCCCATAAGGAACATCTGTAATAGTTGTATTTGTTTGGGTGTTATTTTGTGTTGAAATATTACCTGTCCAATTAGCTCCATTGATATAAACTTGACATAAAAGCGTAGCAGTAAGATTATCAGTTGCATTCCAAGAGAACAACAATGTTTTATTTGAAGTATTAAAATTATTCATTGGACTCATAAGATTAACTTTTGGCAATTCATTTGATACAATCTGTAAAATTGAATAATTCCCAGCAGGGTCAAAGCCACTTTTTGTTGCTCTTGAAACAACGGAATAATTTCCTAAATTTAGCGTACTTGTATTATAAATCCAATTCGAACTTCCCAAAATATTAGTTTGAGAAATATTTTGAGCAACAAGAGAATGCGTTTCTCCCATAGCACTTTGGTTAATGATTGGAGAAAGCACATAAGTAACATTTAATTCTACCCAATACAGATTCATAGTGCTTCCACCTGACCCACCTGTTTTGTATACCCTTCCCTGAAGCCTTGTTTTATTAAGTTCACTCCATGAAAGTGTTGGATAAGCAGATGTAATATCTGTATATCCTGAAGTTGTTTTTACAACAGTATTTGTTCCAAGATGTGCATTGCTATAACTTGTTCCATCATTTATACTATATCTTAAATACCAGTTTCCTGCAATAGAAGTTACATCGTATCTAAATCGTATCTCAACCTTAGTTATTTGCTTGCCTGGTGTTTGGTTAATAAATGCCCTTCCATGGGCTGATTCATAACCTCCACCACCGCCGGTTTCAGAAATTACCGCTGATGTTGCATCATTATATCCAACAATATTTCCAACATTAACAACTGAGCCTTCATCCTGAGCTGAAGCTTGAGCATAAAAAATAGCATTTGCATACTTTCCAATATCGTAATTTGGATCGCTTGCCAAAGAATTGTTGTAATAAACGTAATAATTATCATTATTTATTGAGCTTGCACTAAGGTTTGCTTTAAATGCCACATAACACCAATTGGAATCATCTCCAGAGTAGATTTCAACAGGAATCTCAGAGATAATACTTTGGTTTTGGTATATTATCCTTATTTCATTAACACAATCTGAGATATTTCCCGCTAGCCCAGTAATGTTGACTTCAGCCATTGCATTATTTTGGTTAGTTCCAGTTGTTTCGTTTAAAAGTATGACCTTTCTTTTAGCCCAAGAGCCATTCCACCAAGGGATTGTCGTATCCCCTTGTATTATAGAAGTTGTAACATTCAATACCAATGGATTATCAAAAAAATCTCTAACATTTGAAGTTATATTTGCCAAGGTTCCTTTCACATAAAGAGATTGGTTTAATGAAAGATTCACATACATATTAGCATTTTCT
The DNA here is from genome assembly GCA_964615385.1 of uncultured Methanosarcinales archaeon. Classification (GTDB taxonomy): domain Archaea; phylum Nanobdellota; class Nanobdellia; order Woesearchaeales; family UBA119; genus DAOSEK01. The sequence goes on along the minus strand of CAZTMQ010000004.1, from coordinate 28,455 downwards.
ACTGCGGTGAAAATATTTGTTTTACTAATTCCTACATTATCATAAGAATCTGTACAATTTACATACCAATAATAATCCCCTGAAGTGGTTGTGAGAGTAAATCCTTTTGTAGTATTGACTGATACATCATTATCAAGTTGATTAAAGCTTCCATTAATATACAAGCTACATGAAGTAATCAATGAGTCATCAGAAACATTATATTGAAGCACACTAAGACCAGCACTAACGCTACTTTCATTTTTAGGAGAGATCAATTCAACATAGGGCTCAAATATATCATCAACAGTTATGAAATAAGTTTTCTGAACTGAAGTGTAATTCTGGGTTTCATTATAGACAACTGTAATATTATACACTCCAGGATAAGAAAAAGTTGATATGTTTTCAATAGTTCCGACTCCAATATCTATTAGTTCTCCTTGGTTATAAAGTTCAATATTTCCATCTGCAGGGTTTGTAATAATTGCTGTTATATTCACCTGTGATGTCTGATTAATTGTAATATTGCCTTCGCTTCCATTAAAATAAAGATTTATCAAAGACTGGGATTTATTTATTAGATATTCATAAGGGCTTGTGCTGTTTTGATTATCTATAGTATCATTTGCATACCATCTATAATAATATGTTCCAGCGCTGAGATTCGTCACATTATAAGAATAAATATTTCCAATATGATAGGTTATGGTTTGATTTTGCATAAAGCCTGAAAAGTTATGTTCAAGTATAACTTCTGAAAGTTCAAGGTTATCAATCCATGTTATATTAAACTCATAAAAATTCATTTGGTTATATGTCACAGAGCTTATAGGGTCTGATGAGATATCGCTATATTGGGGAGGAGTTGTGTCTATTGAAAGGGTGTAATTTTTTTCATAAAATCCTGACCTCTTACTTTCATCATAGCATAAAACATTCCACACAAAAATTCCATCAGGCACATTATAATAAAAATAGTTTGGAACACCAGTTTGTGGAGTGAGGTTATAACTTATTGGCTCAAAAGAACCACTAAAATTTGCATAAAGTGTGCAATTTAAAAGATTGGTATCGTTTGGAGTATAATTAAAAGTTACATAAGAATAATTAAAAAAAGATTCATTTTCAGGGGTATTAAGAATAACCATAGGATTAATAGTATCAACACTAAAATAACTAACTTCTCCTTGCCTAAAGTTATGGTCTGTGCTATTATCATAACATGAAACACTCCAATTATGCTCTCCATCTGCTAAACCTGTCGCTTCAAAGAAATTATCCGCCAAATTTTCAACATTATAATCTGTAATGTTGTATTGCCCATCAATATAAAGTGAACAATTTTCTATTCCTGTTGCATCTTCTACAGTATAATTGAAATAAAAGCTTCCACTTTGAATATGTTCAAATGGTTCAGGATAATTTGGCGTTATGCTTGGAGGGTCATGATCACTAGATTCTAATGAAAGATTATAATATGCCGTTACTGACTCAATGCCATTAGTATCTGTGCAATTCACCTTCCAATTGTAATTTCCATTTAAAAGAAATATTGAGAAATTAAAAGGAACTCCATCTGTAATATCATAGACATTTTGCTTAAAAGAATCATTAACAAGCAACGTACAAACATCTACACTTGCCAATACGTCACTTGCATTGATTGTGAAATCTACGATATTTGTATCAGTTATAAGTTCATCATCTTCAGGCCAGATTGGCACAATCACTGGTCCTGATATATCAACTGTGAGTGTATAATTTGATGGAGCAAACCCAGAGTTTGCAGAAGTATCATTACACCACACATTCCAGATATAAACGCCTTCTGTTAAGCTGATTGTAAAAAGGTTTGGCGAAGAATTGCTAATTGAGGAATTTGTTTGATTATCCTCAAAAATCCCTGAAAAATTTCCATATAAGATACAGGTATCAATAGTATTTGTTTCGCTAGGAGTGTAATTAAAAGTAACCTCTAGGGTTTTTGAATAATTATTATCTCTGGGAGAATTTAAGGATATGCTTGGAGGGAGAGTATCGGTTATGTAACTATGAAAGCTTGTTGAATTTCTTGAATTTGCAAAGACATCATACCCTATAACCTTCCAATAGTATGCTTGGTTTTCATCAAATGGTATTGGAATTTCAAATGTGGTGTTATCAATTTCATATGTTCCATAAACAAAATCTACAAAAGAAAATGTTGGGCTTTTGCTTATAAGAATTGTATAATTTAAAAAATCAGGGGTTTGTGTTTCTTCCCAAGTTAAAGTTGGGCTAAGATTACTTGATGTTGTGTTGTTACCAGGCAAAAGAATATTGAAAGCATCTGGTGGAATTGCCTGAACTTCAAATGAAAGTGCTGGGTTTAAAGTAGCGTTTTTGCCAAGAGTATCATTCGCCCAAATAAGAGTTAGATTGTAAGTCCCAACTGCAGTTGTATTATCAAAAACAAAATAGTATTCATCTCCGTTTTTGCTAAGCGTATAATTGTTTGACCAACCATTTGGATATCTTAATGTTGCAATAGCATTTGAGATTCCAAAAAAATCAGTAATACTTACATTAAACCTTACAGACCTGTTTTGCCTTATTGTTGTCTCATTTAATGAGTAATTTTCAATTAAGGGACTATTAACATTTACAGTTACAGTATTATTAGTTATAGAAGAATTTGATCGACCAACACTATTTGTGCAATTAATATTCCAAATGTATGTGCCATCCGCTGGAGAGATTGTTATGTTTCTGATTGTGTTGTTTGTAATATTATGTATTGTGACATTCTTTGCCCAAGAGCCTGAAAAATTTGCATAAAGTGTACAATTAGATATATTTGAGAATGTCTCATCTGTCACTGTAAAATTGAAATCTATTGGGGTTGAATTTACAACCAAATTAGTAGTTGGATAATTAAGTGTCACATTAGGCGGGTTTGGACCAGTATCTACTGTTAAATATGTGGCATATACTGTTGCTTCTGTATTTTTACCGCCACCTATTTTACTAACACTGCCAAGATACACACTAAGATTTGATAAATCTCCTGAGGGATTATTCCATACGCATCTAAACCATCCTGAACTGGATACATTTATTGTATTTGAACATCTTGAAACAGCACCTTGGTAAAGATTAAAAGTAAATTGTGCATTAACTCCTGTTGCAGCATAAACCCAAAGAGTTATATTATCAGTTCTTGTTTGAGTGATATTTGGAAAACCAAATCGAGAGTTTTGATTTGTCCTAACACCGCTTGAAACATAATCATCAGTATCTGGCAGATTTGGCTCTCTAATCCCATCACTAACTTCGGTATGAGTTGTACCTGTTCCACTATTCCAACCAGATTGGTATGTTATATAAGGGTCGTAAAAGTACTCTGGGTCAACTGCTAATATCCATGGCCTTGCTTCATAGAATAAATTTTTTTGGATTTCTTGAATGTCTTGGTCTCCGTAAATATCCTGAATATCCAGAGTATCTTGAATATCCTGAATAGTCTTATACTCAATAAAAGAAGGACCTAACTCCCAAAGATAAGGAGTTATCAATGGAGAGTTTGCAACATAACTTACCTCTGAATTATTAGTAAGACCCTGCCATTTGAGATACTTATAATCTTGATCCTCTAAAACCTCTGCTCCACCTGAATCAAAAACTGTAAAGTTTGAAGGGAGAACTTCTGTAAAATCAAAACCTTTACAATCAATAAAAGAAGTTATTTTTATTCTAGATTCAAAAGGGCTTTTGAATGGGTCTATTGAATAAGGAACTGTTCTTATTATGTCAAATTCGTAAAACTCTCTTACCTCAAAATAAGACTGAATATCATATTCAACAAAACCATAAGGGCTTTCTCCAATAGCTTTTACTGAAAGCAAGTATCTGCCTTCTGATTGGGTTTTTTCATATTGAGAAAAATAAATACCTTTTTGAAATTCATAAACTTCAGAATTGCGCGTTGATAGTGTAGCGATATCGCCAGTGGGTGAAGTGATATTAATAACAATATCTGCATTTTCAACAAGCATTCCTTTTGAATCTAAAACTACAACACTTAAACCAACATTTTCGTTTGGATAAAATATTGGCTTATTTGTGTTAATTGTTGCAAGCCCAGTTTCAAAGAAAGCACTATTTTTATTAGAGAAATTCACCTCATATTCAACACCAGGAATAATATTTTTTATCTTTACTAATTCTCCAAGGCATGCCTGTTTTGAAAAATCCCAATTTTCGCACCCATAAAGTTCAGTTCCCTTTGCAATCGTAATAAAAGTTGCACTTTCAAAATCAGAATCAAGGCTTATCGAATAAGAATTAACTACTTTAACATCGCTTATCTTTTCAGGAATATTATTCTTAGATTGAATTGATTTAACAGATTTAATACTATCAATTTTTATACTTAACTCTTTATCTTTTAATTCATCAAAAACTATATTCTTTACAAGCATTGTATCTTTTTGGTTCCCTTTAATTGGTGAATCAAATTTGAGTGTTAATTCTGAAACTTTTAATGAATTTTTTAATTGGATACTATTTTCTTCAAAATCAGATTCATTTTCCATAGAAAACTCTGCAATATTTAGTTTTATGGGCTTTCCAAGATTGTCTGTCACAACAATTTTATTTGCTAAGATTTTATTTGAAATAGTTTTTTTATTTCTAATTGTAATACCATCAATTAATTTTTCATTGGGATTATTAATTTCTAAAGGGAGAGGTATATTATCAAGATTAGTTATTTCATTTAAGTCTAAGTCTATACTATCATTTATTCCAAGCACAATAAAAGATGCATTTATTTCTAAAAGCAGGTTTTGATTTGGACTTGAAATATCTGGCTTTAGTCTTCCATATAAAGTATATTTTCCCAAGGTTTTTGGGATAAAAGGTATTGGAACAATGCCATTTATATCTTCGTTTTGCTCTTCTTTATTCTCTTTAGAACTAGTGAAATAGTATATTTTTCCATTGTTATCAATTGATACTTTATAATTCTCCATTCCATCAATATATATCAAAACAGTTTCTCCTATAATGAATTCAGACTGAGGGTTTCCAGAGATATCAGTTATTGTAATAAGCGCCAAAACCAAATTTGGCAATAATAAAATAATCAATATGACAGCAAGCCGTTTATATAAATAATCCTTAAAACTATTAAAGTTCAATTTTGGATGAATTCCAGCAAATAGTATTTTTCGCTTTTCCGTTCTTTTGATGTTTTTTTTCATGTTTTATTTTTCATTATTGAGCCAATCAAATTATCTCAGTATAAAATACCACATATTCACTATTCGGACCTAAATAAGACCGTAGGCTTGCAGGGATTCTTATCTCAAAATCATAGGTGTCATTATAGCCTTGTGCTCCTTTATTAATAGTTGTAACAAATAAAACATCTTGGCTTTGATTGAAATTGGTGTTTCCATCCCCATAGTCCCAAAGTATTCCTGTTTTAAAATTTGAATTATTTGTACTATTTACAACGGGCACATTCTCAATTGTTTTATAAAAAATAGTCATATTTCTAGTTTCAATTGGCACTCCCCCTAATGTGAAAGTATTATTTATTGAATCGCCATAATTACTTGAACCTAAAGCACTATCAAGTGCTTCAAAATCATTTGGTGAGGATTGATTTGAAGTATCCCTTCCCAATGCCTGAAGTGTAGTCCAAGAGATATCTGAATCATAATCAGCTACATATATATTGCTTCCTGTTGAGTTTTCAACAAACCATTCAAATAAAATCCCTTCGTATCCATCCTGCATCTTGAGGGTATCGTTTGTATTGCCCATTACATAGTGCCAAAATACTACGGATAAAAATCTTGAAGCGTTGTTGTTTGTTTCATTTTCCTCTTGAATCAGATTATCTGGGTCTGCAATCACAATTATTTCTGTTGTTCCTAAAGGAGCACTTAGATTAACACTTATATTTTGTGATTCACTTGGAGCTAAACTAATGGTAAAATTTGATCCTATCTGGTTTCCCAAAACTCCAACTTGATTTTTCCATATTTGCACTATAAAATTTTCAGCAGTACTATTTCCTATATTTCTAATGGTAGCATTAATTGTAACCAAATCATTTTCTTTTGGATTTTCATCGCTGAAATAAATCTCTGAAGGGTTTACATAAATATCCGGCATTGGAACAAAAAAGCTCCATGTTTCACTAACATTATAATTGCCTGCCAAATCTATGCAACTAACATTCCAGTAATGATATCCAGCGGATAGGGAATCAACGGAAATGTTTTGCAATACACCTTCATCAACACTCATATTTATTTCTATAATTTCGGTATCAAAAGTAACATTGCAATATAAGGTATCTGCCATATTGTCGGTTACAGTAAAATTAAGCTCAGTTTGTGTGCCTTCTATAGGATTGCCATTTTCAGGTGCATGAAGTATTATTTGTGGAGCAACGCTATCATGATAAAATATTATCTCGCTACTATTATGCATATTTCCTGCAGAGTCATTTGATTGTAAAATTAAGGAGTATTCACCATCAGCTACTAGTGTTATTTGAGTCTGTGAAGGGGTGTTATTAGATACTACACCTGTTGCATTAGGGCTATTATTCAAAAAGAATGTATAATTTATATTAAGAGCCATATTATCTATTATCACAAAGTCTATTGTTGGATTTGTTTTAAACCAGCTTAAGTTTTGCGTTGTAATATTCCCAAAAGGATTGTCTATATCAACATAAAAAGTCCATTCTTCAGAAACATTATGGGCATTAAAAGAAGTGTTATCATAACACTCTATATGCCAATCATATGTTCCATTCATGCCCAATACTGTGAAATTATTTAATTCATTATTTTCCACGTTCAAATCATAGTCATACATCCCGCCATTAAGCCAAATAGAGCAATTTTCCATCCCTGTTTCATCAGATACATTGTAATAAAATACATTTGTTGAATTATTGCTCCAGCTTGAATTAGGTGGTGAAACTAAGCTTATATTTGGAGCAAAGTATATGTTAAACATTCGTGTTTCGCTGTAATTATAATTTTGTGCTAAATCAAAACAACTTACATTCCAATAATACTCGCCTTCAACCAAATCTTGTGCAAGAAAGCTCTTCTCTTGACTTGTATTAACTACATAAGGACCGTAATCTACTCCACTTCCATCGTTTGGTCCTAAATAAATTGAACAGCTGGCATTTGGAGACATTAAATCTGTTACAGTGTAGTTTAAGCTTATACTTCGCGAAGAGTAATTAGATATGTTTTCAGGGAAATTTAACTCAATAAAAGGCTTTTTTGTATCAATATATATATGTGTTATTGATGAATTCCTTTTGTTATTTGCATCATCTATAACTTCAAGTATGATTTCATAAAGCCCATCAGGATAGCTTGATAATGTTATATTTTTACTGATACCATTTGTAAGATTTCCGGAGTCATCTGGAGTTCCATTCACATATATTGTATAATTAATTATACTAGACAACAGGTCCGTTGCAGATATGTTTATTTCAGGCTCTGAATAATTAAACCAGGATAAGTTCATGGTATGTATATAAGGAATCGGAGCTGTAAGGTCTATTGTAATATTTAAAGGACTTGAGTTTTTAAGCCTTGATAAATCGTCTTTTGCCTGTATAACCACAATATTGTGGCCTTCATTTAAAGTTACATTCAAAAGATTAGATTCGCCATCATTAACATTTCCAGTAACACCAATAGGCGAACCATTTACAAAAAATGTATAATTTAAGGTTTGAAGAGTATAATCTTCTAAAGTAAAATTAAACTCAGTTGGCTGGTAGTTAAAGATAGAATTGTTTTCAGGATAGCTTACTTCAACCCTTAAAACTGAGATATTGGCGGTTGCATTATTGTTTGTTTCATTAAGCTCATTAATAAGCTCATCTGGATCTAATATTACATATATTGTATGATAGCCTTCACTAATTGACCATTCCACCGAAAACTGGCTAAAGGAATCATAAGAAACATTTTGTGTGTCATTTCCTATTAATATGCCTCCATCATTAGGGTCTCCATCCCAAAAGCTTGCAACAGCATTAATAGCATCAATTCCCCCAATATTGCTAACATTTGCAATTATAGTAATTGTTTCTAAAAGGTCAGGATTTGTGTTATTAAATGTGATGTTTTGAGACTCTATGTAAAGGTCAGGTTGATTGATTACAAATCTTTTTGTGTCAGAATAATTGGTATTGCCAAGGTCATCAACGCAAGTTACATTCCAAAAATGCTCTCCATCTGAAAGCTCTGTTACCAAATTGCTAAAGTTATTTCCTGAATAATTATTAATATTTTCAACTAGTATATCCCCTAAAGGGTCTGTAACAAAAAGATCGCAGTTAATTAAAACACTTGAGTTAAAATCAGTTGCATTCCACTTAAAAGTAATGTTATTATAATTAAAAGTCTGATTCACTTCAGGTGAAATCAATTCTATATAAGGTCCTAATAAATCAACATGAAATGTCTTTGGAGTGCCATTTACAGCTGTATTAGAACTAGGATCAGAACAATTAAAATCCCAAGTATATGTGTTGTTTTCAAGATTTGTCAAAGTATAATTATTTTGTTGGCCCGAATTTATTGAGTTAATAGTATGATTTTCTTCACCATTTAAAATAAGGGTGCAACTAGAGATTTCACCTGAATTATCCCTTGGTGTAAAATACAAAATAACCTCAGCAGTGTTATTCCTATAATTATTAATTGGATTTCCAAGATTCACAGTTGGTGGTTCTTGAACGGTAAAATTCTTAGTTTCGCTATAATTTGAATTATTTGCAGGGTCTATACAAGAGACATTCCATACATATAAGCTATCATTAAAACCAGAGATTATAGTAGTGTAGGGTTGGGATTCGTTTACTAAGACATTTGTGAGGTTTTGGGTTCCATTAATGGTTAGGTTACAATACAAATTTTCTGCCAAGTTATCAGTAACAGTCCAATTAAATAAAACAGATGATGAAGATAAGCTATCCTCATCAATAGGGTTTGAAAGCAGTATGTTAGGCTTTTCCCAATCAAGATAAATTGTAGCATTGGATGAATTTGAAGGATTTCCATCACCATCATAACATATTACTGTCCAATTATACTCTCCCTGTTCCATTCCGCTAAAAGAAAAGGTATTGTTTTGCTTGTTTAAAATTGTCGTAGTATTGTCAGTATAATTTACACTTGTGCCCCATACATTAATAGTACAGTTGACTATCTGAAAATCATCTTCTGGCAGGTATATAAAATCAATATCACTTTGGTTATGCCAGCTTAGGTTTTCAGGGCTTAAAAGAGTAACATTAGGTGGAGCAAAAACCTCAAAATCCAATTCTTCAGAAGTATTATAATTTCCGGCCTTGTCAACACATTCAACATACCAGCTGTAGTTGCCATCATAAAGAAGGTAATAATGAGTATATGGAGTGCCATTTTCAGCACTTAGACCGCTTCCTATGGAGTAAACACTGCCACTTTCATTAAGGTAAACAGTACAACTTAATGTTGGCGAAATAATGTCTTCTGTTACAAAGGTAAACGAGACATTGTTTACCGATACTATTTCATCTTGTTCAGGGTTTATTAGTGTTACATTATACGGCTCATACAAATCAACATAATACACCCAATCTTGATCGGCTGTACCTGACAGATTATTAGTATCATTACACCTTACGTTCCAGATATATTCTCCTTCTGGAAGGTTCACGGAAAAATTATTTACAACATTTGGAACAATCGAATCGTTGTATGTATAATCTGCACCATTTAATATAAGACTACATCTTGTAAAATTCTCGCTTCCAAGGCTTGGGATATATTGAAATGTTACATCATTAAAAAGGTTACCAGTATCATTTGCGGGGCTTACTAATTCGATGTGGGGGGGAAGCAGTACACTGAAATTTCCAAGCACAGAATGTCCGGTATTTGTCGCATTATCGATACATGCAACACTCCAGTTATAAGCCCCCGTTCTTAAGCCCTCTACGGTATAATTTGTGATTGTATTATTATAGCTCACAATGCTTGTATTGTTTACATTGCCATTTATGGTGAGATTGCAATAGGTTATATTTGAGAATGTATCATTAACCATCCACTGAAAAACATAATCAGTAGTATTAACTACCTCTGCTTCGCTTGGCGCAATTAAACCCACCAAAGGATCTCCCTTATCAACTACAAAAGAGCTATTTGCTGTTGTGTTAGTATTGGAATATGTGCCTGCATCCGTACAATTAACACTCCAGTTGTAGTAACCTTCAGGCGGGTTTGTCAAGGTAAAATTAGCCATCTCTCCGCTACTTATTTCTGTTGAGTTTGTCTGGTTATAAATCCCATTAATGTATAGATCACATGCCAAAAATCCATCATTATCAGTTGCGGTATAATAAAGAATAATATCAGTATCTTTTATGTGAGTGCCATCTTCTGGAAGATTTAAAACAAGCCTTGGAGTTTCGTTAAGAGAAAGGTTTCTTGTTTCAGAACTATTAGAATTTCCACCAACATCTGTGCAGTTCACATACCACTCATGGTCTCCATCAGAATATCCATAGCCTGTAACGTTTTGCCTAATACCGCTTGTGGCATTTGCAGTTATATTCTCTAAGCCATCAAAATATAAAGTACAGCTGAGATTATCGTAATTATCAGTAACTGTATAAGAAAACAAAATTGTGGAATTAGTTAGATTGGCAGAAGGCTCTGGCTCGTGAAGCTCTATTTGGCAAGGGGTTGTATCAACATAAAATGTCCAGTTTGCGGTTGATGCATTGTTACCACCATCATCAAAGCAAATTACGCTCCAATTGTAAGCAGCTTCTTCAAATTCAGAAGTGAAGTTATTAAGCCCATTAACCAGATTGGTTTGATTGCTTTGATTATAAACTCCGTTAATAAAAAGCTGACATTCGGTAAGGGCAAAGTTATCAGATGCATTATAAGTTAATGTGACTGTTGTAGAATTAACGCCGTTTTGGTTTCCCGGGCTTGAAAGGTTTACCAATGGGGGCTGATCGCTTACAGTAATATTTCTTGTTTCCGATACATTAAAATTATCCGCAAAATCACTACAATTTACATACCAACTATAATTCCCTATTTCAAATCCATATACAGTAACATTAGTTGCAGTTGCATTTGTACTATTTATTGTCTCATTTATTGCCCCATTTATATAGAGTTTACAACTCATATTTTCAGAACGCAAATCATATGCAGTCCAATTAAAAAGCACATAAGGGTTTGTTGTTGAAAAATCTGGTTCGGGCTCGTTTAGCTCTATGTTATATGGAGCATATTTATCTACATCAAAATAAAAAACCGATGAATTTCCAACTCTGCCCGATTCATCTTCACAGGACACGCTCCAGTTAAACCTTTCTTCAGGGATATTTGTAATTGTAAAATTATTATTTAGGTTATTTAGTATAGCACTTGAATTTGATTGATTAAATTCTCCATTGATGTAAAGGCTACAATTCACATATCCATTTGAACTAGAAGGAAGATATACTAAAAGTGCATCTGTAAAATTTACCCAACTATCATTTCCTGGATAAGAAAGATTTACTGTTGGGAATTCTGTACTTGCTACATTTATTTTCACGGAATCAGTAGTGTCGCTCTGATAATAGGACTCTACATAACACCTCACATCAGCAGTACCATAACTACTTGCATTGATAGATATTGAAGTGCTTTGGGTTTCATTAAATACTGTACCTAATTCGTGAGGATTAACCTCGCTTCCATTTAATGTGAGCATTCCACTACTTCCAATATTGACCCATGAGCCTGTAGCATTACTTTGTGCATAAACGCTTGTGTTTATACATCCGCCTTCTTCGCATGTTACATTACAAGTCAGATTAAAAGAATCGCCTTGATTCAAACTCAGCTCAGATTCAGGATAGATTAGTTGTGATGATAAAAAGCCAACTTGTGTAAAACCAGTTAGGTTAAAAAAACTTGAAGCATGATCAATTGCATGCTCAAAATCCTTGGATTGCGCAGGATGAGTATTATACATCTCAATCTCATAATAAAATCTATCAGTACTTTGCACCCTGATATTTGATGAATTTGTGCATGAGCCTACTGAAGCTGTGGCATCAGAAGTTCCTACGCCCGTAGTATTAGAACAAATTAAAGTAGTTTGATCATTTTCATCAAGGATATATAGATACCATCTAGCAAAAAGATTTGACTCCACATCTACAAAATATGTGCTGAAAAGAGTTGTTGTACTAGCATTAATCATGCCCCCATTTGCACCTACATAATCAGATGTTGCCTTTAAAATATTCACAGTAGTTCCACTACTAAGAGTTCCAGTTATCTCATTTTGTACTCCATCGGTCTGTTGCGCAACTGATATATCGCAAGGAAGGCTACTACAATCAGATGAGCCTGTTTCATACCACTCTCCATCATAAATTGGCTTCTCAACTGAAATATTAATTGTCCTGTTGGCACCTATTCCAAAATTAGTAGCATTATCATAGCAACCAATACTCCAATCATGCACTCCATTTGGCACATTGTAAGCAATTGTCTGGTTTTGGTCTTTAGTAATAGGCGTTGAATTCTTTACAGCTGTTCCATTTAGGTATAGGGTACAGTAATCTATCGGAGAAGAATCGGTTACATTATAAGTAAAAGTAACAACATTTGAACTAGTAATAGTGGTTAGATTTGCAGGGTCAATTGGAGTAACAATTGGAGAGCTATTATCTATTGTAAGGGTATAATTTAATGGAGCGAATTCGTTATCGCCGTTTGAATTATAACATTCAACATTCCATACATAAACCCCCTCTGAAGAAAAGGTCGCTCCCAGCGTATTAACAGATCCATTTACAGGGCTTGTGGTACTGTTTTTTGAACTCCATGAACTATGGTTTGTATAAAGCGAACAATTTACTAATGAAGAGGCCAAATCAATTGGAGTATATGAAAAAAGAATAGTAAAATTTTTTGTATAGCTATTATGTGTTGGATTGTTCAATCCAACGGAAAGATTTCCAGGGATGGTATAATTTAGAGTATAATTAACATAATTAAAAGATATGTTCAAACTAGGAGATTTTTTTGATTTTCCTGGCGCTTGAAAATTCATACTTGCGTTTAAATAAGTGTAATAGATGCAATAATCAGGCCAGCTACTGCAATCAAAATTTGTAAAAGATGTATCTCCTGAACTTAGCATTGAGGTATTTGCCCAATTAAATGTTGTTGATGATGTTGAAGTCCCACTCCCAATTGTTGCCTGATTTGAATTAGAAATTGTAGTATCGTGGTCATATAATCCATTCTGCCTCGCATTTGTCATAGTGCAACCATCAGTTGTAACCGTCAGAGTTACACCAAATCTCATTGCCTGAAGATAATAGCTTGTAGCATTTGCGGGTATATTAATAGTATGAGCGCAATAAACTGAACAGCTTAAAGTCCCACTGTTTTGTTTAACAACAGAATCAGCACAACTACAATCATAAGAGGCATTTACTTCGCTATATAACGGATCTTCGGGAGTGATGCTAAAGCTATACTCTTCTCCAGGAACAATATCCCTTACCTTCTGCCAGTAACCAAAGCACTCACCAGTTGTAAAATTATATTCTTTGCAAACATAAAGCATTGTTCCAGTTGCAACCGATGTGACACTCGCACTTGTAAAATCCATTTGAGTTGGATCAATCGCATAAGATTTTACAGATGGCATTGTGTATATTTTGTATGTTTGGGCCACTTCTTCAATACCAAGCACGCTTGAGGTATCTTTCAATTGGTAAAATCTGATACTATTAACACTTCGAATAGGGTTTATTATCTCATGCTCTATTCCTCTTGCAGTCTGAACTAGTCTTCCAATTCCTTGCTTTTTTTCTGAAAGCCTGTTTCGCAAGGTAAATGGAACAGAAGCAACGGGGGTAGAAACCAAATCAATTGGATTTATCAATTTTACATTCTTATCATTTAGATTATCATTAATATCAAAATTATCGGGCTTTTTGCCATGATTTGTATCAGAGTTTTTTAACTCCTCATAAACTGAGAATGTTTCGTATTCTAATACTTTTGTACTAAGTTTTAATACAACAGCGTAATTCCCAGCAAGCGTGGGATAAAACTCTACGGCATTTAGGTCTCCTAAGAATGCATAGTTCTTATCATTTCGCACTATCAAAAGCTCATAATTTTCGATTAGATTATTATCCAGCTTTGCTATACTTATCTTTACCTTCTCACCTAAAAGGTATTCTTTTTTATCAAGGGTTAGTTCTTCACCTAACTCCTTTGCCACTATACTTTGAGATGAATCTTTTAATAACTTGTTTTCTTCATCTTCTAAATTATTAGCTTTAACTACTTGAAAATTTATTTGTGAGATTATCTTTCCCAATGACTTCGAAATTAAAAATACTGTATAGTTACCTTCTTTTTCTGCCAAAAAATCTATTGGAAATTCTAATGTACCAACAAAGGTCTTTGTAGAGTTTCCCGAAACAATTCTTAGCTCAAAATCTTCATTTAACATCAAATCTGATAAACTGCCACATTCACTTCCTTTGCAAATATTTATTCTGATTATATCATTCTCACGATAAAGTGAATCCGTAAGTTTCAGGCTAAACTCACTAAAATGTCCCTGAGCTTGTGCAAATGAAAACTCCACTTTCGATAAAAAGAAAACAGCCAATAAAGCTAAAGCTATAAAGAGCCTTAGAATAACCTTACATCTCTTAAAATCGTTCTCTTTTAACTTCAACTTAACCCCTTACTAAACCTTGAAAAATTTGGGTAAACATAAAAAATAACGCTAAAATACTATTTTTAAAAAACATAATTTAACGTATTCTCATTTTGTTTCATTTTTCTCTGCCATTCGTTTCTTTTTAAATAGCACTGAAAAAAGGCTCTTTTTCTGCTCATTATCTTTTATTTCACTATTGCTTGCAGTACCTATGCCGCTGCCACTAGAATTACTGTCATCGTCACTTTTTTGAGTTTCCGCAGTTTGGCTTTTAGGCTCATTTGCGTCTTCACTTTCTTTAGATAACAGCATTTTCTTTTCTTTATCTGTTAACTTCAAAAGCCTTATTGCCCTGTCAACTCTTAAGGTAAGTCTTTCTGACAAAGTTGTGAACTTGTTTTCAATATTGTCTAGGCTGCTTTTGGCTTTTTGGTCTAACAGATTAATGATACTTGTCGTATGCTTTTCAAAGTCGTTAAATTTTTTTACATAAGTTGCTAGCTCTTTTTTATCCGCTTTATCTTCTGTTTTCACTTTCATCTTTTCAAAGTCATTTCCAAGCTTTGAAAAACTTCTTTGAAGATCCTTAGTAATATCGTTAAATTTATCAAATTCTGCAAACTTTTTTTCAACTTCAATAAACATGCTTTCTACCTTGTTTGAATGCCTCTCGATTACAGCTTCAGTCTTCTTTATATCTATTAGTTCTTGTTTTATCTCCTCATTAAGTTTGGCTACTTGCTCCACACCCTTATAAAAATTCATCTGCCGTCTTATCCCTTTTATTTCACTCATAAGGTCTCTCATTAAGGTCTCATTGCTTTCAAGATTCGCCTTCAAAGCCTCTTGCTTTGAATCTAGCTTTCTTACTTCTACCATTAGTTGATCAGGCTTTACACTTTCCACAACATCAATCGCCTTAGTCGCAGCAGCCTCAATACTTGAAACAGTCTTTTGGACATCTGTAATAAGCCCCCTCATCTCTCCAATCTGCTCACTTACGGAAGAAAAACGCTCATTAGT
Source organism: uncultured Methanosarcinales archaeon (assembly GCA_964615385.1). Taxonomy (GTDB): domain Archaea; phylum Nanobdellota; class Nanobdellia; order Woesearchaeales; family UBA119; genus DAOSEK01. Next base: position 12,654 of record CAZTMQ010000004.1, on the reverse strand, counting down.
TGCAAGCCTTTGTTGATTTAGGCCTTCGAGTTGAGCCTTTAACTTAATTAATTCAACTCCAAGATTTTGGTTTTGAAGCTCATCTGCAGGTTTAGCGTTCTTCTGCTCAATTTCAGCCTGCTCATTTGCAAGATTTTGTTTAATCATTTCCTCATCTGATAATTTTTTTTTAAAAAGCCCCATTTTGTACCACCATACTATTTACCTAACATTTCCATAATAATCATTTTTGATCTTGTTTTCTGATTTTATTTTTGTAAAACTTATTGAATAGTAATTATTCCAATGACTATTCTGAAGGCTTAACGATCTCGTTCCAAAGCCCCGCTTCCTTTAGTACCTGTGTCTTTAAATCGGTCGTTTTTTCTGAAAGTGATTCTTTGATGTCATTTTCAACATCGTCGAGCAAAACATTAATGTTATGATAATCGTTTTTGTTAGCTGAATATGCAAGATACTTTATTTTTGACTTAATATTAATCATCTTAAGATGAGGGATTAGCATATCATTGCCCTCTTTTCTAAAGCCTGAAATCTGCTCATCAAGTTGGGCGCATCTTTCTTTAATAGCAGTAATCGTCTCAAGATTTCCTGACTTAATCGACTTTGATCTTTTTTTAAGCGCTTTGCTTTTATCTAAAAGTGCTTCGGATGAATCAACATGGGATTCAAATCCCTTTTTTACTAACTCTAAGCTCTCAACAGATTTAGATTTCGTGGCAAAATTATTTTCGTTTTGCAATATTTTCTCAGCTGTCGTTTCTTTTAGGGATTTTTCAAAATCCTTTATTACCAAAAGAACATCTTTTGGGTCTTTTAGCCTTCTAATCTTATCAGCAAGATTTGACTCGCCAAAAACACCAGTAAGCCAATTTGAGTAATCGTTGTTGTTGTTATTCATATGGAAATGAAAATTCTCAAGGTTTAGATTGTGAGTGTTTTTAGTTATCTCAGATCTAAAATCCTGAAAGGATTTAAGCACATCCCCGCTTTTACAAAGGAAATAGTATCTGGGATTTTGTATTTGAGATGAAATTGATTCAAGCATTATTTATCACCTCAAATAATTCCTTTTTTGTTTTTGCCTTCGATATTTTATCAGCAAATTCATTTTCATTGAATACTCCGCGCACCCATGCAGAGAAATCATTTTGAGATCCTGTTACGTGCTTATTGAATTCGTCATCAGACATCTCTGAAAGGTAGTTAGCAAGTTCAGATATGCTTTTTAGCTCAACGCCATTTGAAAGCCAAAAACTCTTTCCTTCAGGGGCCATCCTTTCGAGAATCTCTTTTTTCTTGATTGGATCCATTTGCTTTTTTACTTCGGGCTCAAAGAACTGCTCTATTTCTTGATAGTGCTCTTTTATATTTTCATCATCTTTTACATTTGGGTTTTCCTTAATATTTTCTTCAGACTCTTTTTGAAGAGCGTTGTCCGTTTTGGTTGAACTACCTTTAGTTTGATTCTGTTCTTTAGAGACATTTGCACTACTATCAGCAATTAAGCTTTCTCCTGTGAAATTATCTCCCTTAGACTCATCAGGCTTTTCAGGTGAGTTTTCTGGGGAATTTTCCGATGGCTTTTCAGATTGCTTTTCTACCTGCCCTGTCTGTTTTTCAGGTTGTCTTGGATTCTCGGGTTGAATTTTTGGAGGATTTTTTAATGCTGGAAGCTTTTGCCCTTTTTCTCTTAAATCCAAAAGTTTTAGTATCTCGGACCTATCCTTAGTTTCATATAAAAGATTTGCAAGCTCAATATCGTTTACTGCATCTTTAATCCAGTCCGCAAAATCATTTTTTGAATCATTTACATGGCTTTCAAAATCAGAATCCTTCATTGCTTCGACTTCTGAGTATAGGCTCTTTGGATTAACAACAAGCATTCCATTAACAAGCTTCAAGATCTTATCGGGAGGAACATCCTTTTTGAAGTTAGTAGTCATATCTTCTTTTTCATCCTTTTTGGTTTCTTCTTGTTTGTTTTGCGCTACAAACTCCTTTCTGTCTTGTTTAGCCTTTTCAAGCTCAGCTTTTAAGTCCTCTTCAGAAACCATTCTAATCTCTAGCTTTTTAGGAGTTTTCCCAAGCTTATCCCATAATTTTTTTAGCCTTGGCAAAAGCCCATCAAGATATATTTTAACCATGTTAAAATTCCCGCTCTTTACTTTATCAAGCGCTAGTTTCAACTCAAGCCTTAAGTCAAATACATCTTGCTTTAGTTCTTCTAATTGATCAAGCTCGTATTGGATTTGGTCTATTTGCTCGTTGTAAGTATTGTATGATTCAATCTCTTCATCGGACAATCTTGCCACTGAATGCATAATAGGTCTAAAGGTTACAAAATAGGGCTTACCTCTGTTGTAAGCGCTGTTCTGAAGCATTCCAGTTCCTACGCTTGCCTTTACAAGGCTTTGGAGTATATCTCCGCCGTATTTTACCTTAATTCTTTCTAGATCACCTTCATCTCTTGTTCTCATTTGGATTTCTGTATTGATATTTGCCTTAATCTGGCCTACGAAATCTGCTAAAACCTGACTGATTAGAACTACACCTATCCCCCACTTTCTAAACTCTCTGCATGCTCTTTCAATTTGAAGAAAGCCTTCCCCGCTTCCACCGAATTTAGGCAAAAGCCTATGCACCTCATCATAAACAAGGCAAAGCTTTAGTGGCTCAGACTCTTCAAAATTGGAATGAAATACTTCTCTTACGGTATTTGCAACAAAGATATCAATATCCTTTGGGTCAAGCCTGTGAATTGCAAATACCTGAATTTCGCCAGGCCTCATGTATTTCCTGACATCTATCAATTCTCTTGGATTTTTTATTTCTCTGATATTTCCAGTAAATGATTTAGCATCGCTTTGCTTCATTCCAAAGTTAGGATATAGACTTAAAAGACCTTTGTTAGTAAGTTTTCTAAGCATTCCAGTCCATTGCGCGGTAGGGTCAAATACTATTACAGCTACATCCTTCATTAAAAGCTCTTCAATTATTACTTGAGCACTAAAGCTTTTTCCACCACCGGTACTTCCTGCAACAATAGTATGGGTTTTTAGGTTTTCAATATTGATATAGGCTTTATTATCACTTTCTGCAATCTTTCCTACAAATATATTTCTTGGGCCAATTTTAGGAATCTGAGAATAGTCAACTTTAAGATGGTATTTCTTTTTAGATTCCATGTCTTTTTTTAAGAAAAACAATCCTGCTATGATCCCTGCAATTCCTAGTATTATTAAAAGTAGGTGCCATAATTTCACCTTTCCAAAAACCATATACTCATGTAATGGCAGATTTACCGTAAAAAGATAGTTAGAGCTTGTAGTTAGTCCCAAATAATTTGCAGTAACCCTCAAAGCATAATCTCCTACTGGAAGATCTGTTGGGAGTGGCGCTGTCTTGATAACAGACACAGAAGTTTTGACATAAAGGTTCGTTGTATGTGTCCAAACTGTTTTTGTGCCTTCGATGTTTTGTATTGTGTAGATTGCCTGAACGGGGTATTCTCTATCTGTCAAAAGGTTAGTAAAATCTGTTCTAAAAGTAAATTTTGTTCCAGGATATAGTTTTTTATCTGTTGCAGAGATTCCAATTAAAAGTGCTTGAATAGGGATTTTGTCTTTGTCTAAAATTTCAACAGATATCGGAATTTCAGCTTCAATGCCCCCAGTGATATTAAGAGTTCCATTGTACACTCCGGGGCTTAAATTTCCAAAGAATGTAAGCATTACCTGCCCCTCGTCTCTAGAGCTTATATAGAGAGTTTTTTTGTCAATAACGGTTAGATTAATTATATCGCCAGTCAATGTGAAATCTACTTCTATGCCGGTGTCTTTGAAGCTTTGAATATAAACAATATCTTGCGCAAACTCATCTTCTCTTATCTTTTTTTCGATTGAATGATAAGGGATCCAAAATTCTTTTCCTTCAAAATCATATGGCCTTTCAACTACATAGGGCACTTCTCCAGGGCCATAGTCTGGGCCAAAATCAGGTCCCACATCGGAGTAATAATCAGGGCCTATATCCGTGTAAAGATTTGGGGGAACATCAAGTTCCAAAACAATGTTATGCTCAACACTTTCACCTTCAATCAGGGTTACATTTCCGGCATATACCTTATAACCTTCTTTAATTGCTATGATCTTTTGCTCTCCTACTGAGGCGGTCATATTGTAAAAGCCTGCTTGGTTTGTTACGGTAGATGAAGAACTCACCACTATTATCGTTTCATCAATAGGGTTTCCGGATATATCAGTAACTGTTCCATATACTCCGCCCCTAATATCTGATTCGTTTTCACCTGCTAAACACACGTTGAATGGATCAATAAATACATGATACTTCGTAGTATCATTGTGGTCAATTGGAAGCAAGAACTGATAATTATAATACCTATCGTTAAATCCCTTTGTCAAAATTTTATTAAGATGGGCAACATAAACCAAATTATTGAACCTGTCTTTAAGGAGCCCAGTATCATATGTTTCTTCTTCCGTTCCTGTTCCAACAGCTGTAGCAACATATGGAATATTGTTAATTGTCCGCTCCCCGAGCTCTATACTCATAGTCTTTGTAAAGGTATTATATGCCGAATCATAATAGCTTGAATTTATACCTATAAAATCATCAATTTCACCAGGAGAAACGGCTGTTAATGAGCTGAAGTCTATCTCAGATTCAGGAACTGTACTTGCAAACATCAAATTTCTTTTGTTCTTCTCTACACACTCAAAAAACATATTTGCCTCAGTCATTCCGTTTGGCTCTAAGTCAAATTCCCATGGCTGAGACATTCCCACTCCAAAGGCGGCTCCATATAAGCCTGCCCAATTGTATGCTGGTTTTTTGTAAAGTAAATTTATTCCATAAATATAACCGCCCCTGCCCTCATGGTAAGCAACGTATGCGGTATAACTTCCAAAGATTCCTAATGCTATTAAAGCGAGAATAGCTAAAATAGTAAAAAAAGAAGTGAGCCTGTTTGCCTTTTTGATTTTGGCATTTTTTAGCAAAGGGTTCGCCTGTTCGGCTTCCATCAAAGCTATGGCTTCCTCTATTGTAATCTCATTTTCACTTTTTGAAAATTTTGTTTTTTTAACTATTTGATATTCACCTTATTTGGTTCTGCAAATTTTCTCATACTAATTTTCTCATACTACTTTGTTTATCAGGTTAACAAGATATTCATAATTCGCACGATATTTTTCTTTGCTATTCATATCCAACGCATTATAAGAATCTATAAGCAGGCATTTTTTTTGCTCAAGAGACTCTTTTGTGAAGTGCCCATTGTTAGATGCAAGCTCCTCTAAAATCTTCTCAAAGAATTTTTTATTAATCTCATTAAATACAGAGATGGCCTCTTTGTATACCTTTGCTTTAAGCTCTTTAGGGTATTTTTCGTAATGTAATTTAATCTCCTTAAATACCAAGTTTGCCTGGGAAAGATTTCCTGCTTCTAGATAATCCCTGCAATCGTTTATTAAAAGATTCATCTGATGCTCTTTCTTCTTGTTTGAACCAAAGAGCCCTTTAACATAATCAAATAAATCAAATGCATAGATGAGATACACTACTAGTATGAAAAGAAGAACAACTACAAGCCAGGCTGATGAGCTTAATTCAGGCATAGAAAATATAAACGCGCCGGTAATCAGGTTTCCACCAATTCCGCTTTTTGCCAAGAAGACTTCATCAGACATCAAAATACTTTGTGTATCTTTTACAGCATCAAGCTCTTTTATGCCTTTAATGTAGTACACTAACTTTTCAGATTGTGCTGGAAATTTCAAAATAGGATCCTTTTTTAATATGTCACCTTTAGTAATCGTAGTAATCTCATCAGTACTTTGGGCCACATTCTTTGGGATATATTCCATCAAGAATGATTTTTGTGAAACGTTTCCCGTTAAGGTAACCTCTTTATCAATAAGGGTTATCTCTTCAGATCTCTGATCTAGATAGACTAGCTCAACGTGGCTTATTGTAGTCTTTACTAAAATCTTATTTTGAAGGTCGTTTAGCGCTTTGTAATCAAGGCTCCCTAAAAGGCTTTTGCTTTCTGCATACTCTTTGGCGATTGATTCAAGATCCTCTTTTTTAGGATAGGTTACAAATTCCTTAGATTCTGTTACAATCACATCATAAAAGGTATCTTTCTCGAGAAGCTCAAGTGAGTCCTGATACTCATTTCTTTTTTTATCTTTTTCTGCATCTGAAAGGTCTCTTCTAAACTGAAGGGCGTTTATATCTCGCAATATTCTTTCAAAATCCCTTAGTGCTAAATCGAGATTATTTCTGAAATTGAGTGCGTTTGCAGGTCCTTGTTCTTCGTAATCAAGGGATTCAAGATTTGTATAAGCTTCATCAATCCTTGTTCGTATCAGACCTGCATCAACAAGCTCTTCATCATCGGTACTTGATAGATAAGAGATAAGACTTGTTTCGTTTGACTCTGCCCCTTTTTGAACCACAAATGAATGAATCTCAGAACTAAAAGGAAGTGAGTTTTCATACGCACACTCTACCTTCCACTTGTATTCTCCATCTTCAAATTCTTTGTTAAATGTTATGTTTTGCCTTGAATCTAAATCAAAGTCAGCTATCTGCTCAAACCAAGAGGAGTCTTTTTCAGCAACATATAACACACAATCTGCCTTTTTACTAACATCAACAGTTGCTTTAAAATATACTACTGCCTTTGACAATAACTGACTATTATAGGGGTCGATTAGAGATATTTTATTCTCGCTTGATAGGTTGGATTCAACTTGCTCCGAGCGCTCAAGCCTAATTGTGAGGCTTTCATTCTTTTTCACCTCATAATCCATTATCTTTGGCCTATACCCCGATGCAGAAACCATAATCTCATACTCATTAGGAACCAGCTTAAATGAGACAAGCCCAGAGTCATTAGTGTATTCCTTTTCATCATCAAAACTTACACCTGCTAAAGCAATCGACTTATTTTCAGGATCAAGAACTTTTACCTGCACTTGATACCAATCGTTAATTGATATTGTGAATAGCTTTTGCAATAAATTCCCTTCTTTATCATTAACTTCAAGCCTGATTTCATAGTTTCCACTCGTATCATATTTTAGATTAAGTTTATTTCCGGCAATCCTTGTTCCATTTTCTAAAAGCCAAGAGTAATTATAGGGCAAAATCCCGCCTGTTGCTGATGCTGAGAGCTTTACTTCTTCTCCCTTGAAATAAGAAGTCCTTCCATTTAGGCTAATATCAATGCTGTTTTTGATTTTGTAGCTCGTGCTTATTCTTTTTGTTATGTTATTTTTTGTTAGTGTTGCGTTAATAAAGTATTCCCCGGTCTTGTTCACGCAATGAATAGGGATCTCTTTTGGAAATTCTTCATTGGATAATTGGATTGTATCAAGGCACTCTGCGAACGAGCCTATCATAGATTCCTTTGGACCAAAATTCAATATGGAAAGGGTAGAGTTTTTTGGCGCATATAATAAAAAGCTGTCTTTGGCACCGATAGGATACTCTTGTTTTGCAATGATATTAAATTCAAAGGGCGTCACATTTATTATTCTAGTAATATTTTTAACTTGGTAGTTTTCAGTTTCGTTATATGCTAAAGAAAGATTGTAAATTCCGCAAGGAATTATTTGATGATCTAAATGTATGGGAGTTGTGTTACTCCCATTACCTAGTTTTGATCCATTGAAGAATAGCTCTATTAATCCTTCGTTTTGCAAAACAAAGCCATCAATATTAACCACACTTCCTTCTTCACATTGGGCATCGCCATCAATTGAATTTATCAAAAGGCTGATGTTAGGCTCTGGTTTTTTAACGGAAAAAAATAACTCTTGAGTTGAGTTGTAAAAATCTTCTACGTCATAAGCCAGCACTTTGAAGGCGTACTCTCCTGAGGTCAATTTGGGGAATAAATAGCTACATTCATACGAAATCATTCCATCCTGATTTGACTCCGTTTGTATTGTACAATTTAAGGGAGATTGCTCTTTAACTTTAGTGAAATTATGTTCAAGTGAACTATTTTGCAAGGGGTTTTTTGAGTATATTTTTACCCTTAATGAGAATTCAAGTTCTTCAAAGTAATTACAGCTAAATTCTTTAGGCTCTAAAAGATCAAAGGCGATTACTGATTGCTCATTTTCTGGCGAAGCTGTTATATTTTCTTCCTGAGCAAATACAGTACTTAATAAAAACATTAAAGTGACTACCCCAAAAAACAGCAACTTTACAAAAGAGTCTTTTACAGAACTTGTCCTTTTTTCTAAAGAGTTGATTTGAGGTTTCATTTTTTTAGCTCATCTATTATTTTTTTAAGCTCGCTGATTAGCTTTTCTTTATCTTCAACAACCTTTTTTGTAACTATTTCTTTTTCAAGACTTTCTCTTACCTTTGAAAGCTCGTGCTTGTATGGCTCTATATTTGCCAGGCATTTTTGCTTGATAACCTGTCTAATTTCATCTGACAAATCCATGTAGTGATTTTTTACTGCCAAATCTCTTAGCTCTTCAATAAGCCCTTTTGGCATCCTTATACTTACCATAACATCATTCATTCATCTTCTCCTTTTGTGTTAAACTACCCTTTTCTCTTTGCTCAATAACATATTCCCTTAAGAAATTTCTTATAAGATCAGAACGAGAGTTATATGCCTTTTTATCGACTAAAGAATCTATCCAGCTAACCACTTTCTTTGGAAGCCTTATGTTGATTATTGCAATACCGTTTTGTTTAGCATTAGGCATTTGAAAAATCCTTTTTTAACTTTTGTAAGTTATTTGTAATCTTTTTGTAATTTAAATGTATGACAATTGAATGTTTAAAAAATACAAAAACGTATATTTGTATGATAATTGTAATACTTTTAACGGCCACAAGTAGTATATAAAGCTTTTGATTTTTCAACTAAATTGATCTTAAACCTAAAAGTATGTAAGGTACAACTACAATGACACTAGAAAAGCAAGGGAATTTTTTAAAAAATACAAATTAATAAAAAGCTTTAAAAAGGCTAAAATTTTTTAAATAGGGAATGGAAGAGCCACTTCTGAAAATCATAGGGCTAAACAAATCGTTTGGTAAGAGAAAGGTCTTAAAGAATATTAATTTTGAAGTTTATCCAAAAGAGATTTTAGGGATTATAGGAGAAAGTGGTGTTGGCAAGACTACACTTCTAAACTCAGTTGTTGGGTTTATCAAGCCCGAAAAGGGCGATGTAGAATTTCGGCAACTGGATGTCATTGCAAATGGAAAGAATGCTATATACAAATCAATATATAAAAACCAATCAAAGTTTAAGGACATCTACGGTTTCGCAGCACAAAGCCCAAGTTTTTATGAAAAGCTGACCGTTAGGGAGAATTTGGAGTACTTTGGAAGGCTCTATAGGCTTTCCAAAGAAACACTTAAGTCAAATATTACTACCCTGCTTAAACTTATGAACCTTGAAGATTACAAGGATACTCTGGGGAAAAGCCTTTCGGGAGGAATGGAGAGAAGGCTTGACATTGCCTGTTCTTTGATTCATAATCCAAAGCTTCTACTCTTAGATGAGCCAACTGCAGATTTAGACCCTATTTTGAGAAACAATATCTGGAAATTGATCTCTAAGATTGCTTCGAGTGGCACCACAATTCTTTTGTCAAGCCACTATCTCACAGACCTTGAGGATCTTTGCTCAAGAATCGCAATTATAAAGGATGGCGAACTCATTGATATAGACACCCCTGATGCTTTAAAAGTCAAATTTGATAGTGACAACATGATTGTGATAAAGACCTCTCCCGGGAATTACGATAAGCTAACCCAAAGCATATCTAATAAGATGAAAAAGGCTATCAAGACCTGCTTAAAAGAAAGGCAGGGTTTAGTTGTTAAATGTGTTACACCTAATCAGATACTTGATGACATTATCAAGATAATCGAAAAGGAAAATGAAAGTATCATTGAGATTAAGGTGCTCAAGCCAACATTAGATGAGGTTTTTATTGCTTTAAATGAGAATTCGGCGAATTGAATATGAGAGCTTTAACAATACTTTTCAAGAATATCAAGGTTTTGCTTAGATCAAAGAGTTCTGCATTGATAGTTTTATTAGCCCCGCTTTTAATCGTAATGATTATAGGCTTTGGGTTTAGCGATGCAAGCCAAAGTGCAATCTCCGTAGGAGTATTCAATGCTGAGGAAAGCGAGCTCTCTTTAAGGCTTATAAATAATCTTAACACATCAGAAAACAATTTAATATTCTATAAAAATGAAAATGAGTGCGTCCAAAGCATAAAAGACGGTGCAACAACAACATGTGTTATATTTCCAAAAGGGCTAAGCCTTACAGATGAGTCTATTAATGAGATTACTTTCTATGTTGATGAGTCCAGGATAAATCTTGTCTATAAAATAATAAGCACTTTAAACGCTAATATAGACGTAGGAAACACAGAAGTAACTGAGGAGATTACCACACGGCTATTGGAAATTTTAAAAAAGACTTCTGATGAGGTTGATGCAAGCACAATTACGCTTGTATCTGTGAAAAAATCGCTAGACAGCCTAATTAGCTCTACTGATTTGGCGAGATCCAAACTAAGTAATATGGATATTCCAGAGATTACTGCAAGTGTTTCAAGTTATGCTTCAACTGCAAATAAGATAAACATTGATTTTTTAGATCTTCGTACAGATGCAAGGGGAGTTATTTCAGAGGGCTATGACTTAATTGAAGCAATAAATAGCTCTGAAACAGATAAGTTCGAAAATGAGCTAGGCCAACTAAATCTAAGCTATAATAAAACAACAAACCTCTCAAAGACAATAACTGATCTTAAGAATTCTCTAACTACAGCAGGAAAGGAGATTGATAGGGCTAAAACCAAATTAAAAACCTCAAGGGACGTTAAGGGAGTGGTTTTAGAGATGATTACTTCAGCAAACAACGATATTGAGCTTAATCAAAAATCTGTTGAGGAGGTTAAATCAAGACAAGAGGATATCTCTGGTGAGGTTGCTTCGTTTAAAATTACAAATCCTGAATTGATTGCAAAGCCTATAAAAACAAAGATTGAATCTGTTACTACCAAAAACACAAGGATCACCTATTCATTCCCCTACTTATTAATGCTGGTTGTTTTGTTTGTAGCTACGATGCTTTCAAGCACACTTGTAATGCTTGATAAGAAATCAAGGGCGTATTTTAGAAACTTTACAATTCCCTTAAGTAACCTTTTTTTGATATTTATGACTTATATTACAACTCTTTTGATATTGATAGTCCAGGTTGCAATAATAATGTGTGTTGTCAAATTTGGCCTTGATGTGCCGGTCTTAAATAATATTGCAATCTCAGCACTTATAATCTTTGCGGGAATAAGTGTCTTTTCACTTCTTGGAATAGTAATTGGAAATTTATTCTCAACCTTTGAGTCAATTACAATGACAACAATTGCGATTGGGTCAATATTTATTTTTCTCTCGAATTTGATATTACCTTTAGAAACATTATCGCCAGAAATCCAGCAGATAGCAAGGTACAACCCGTATGTAATCACCTCAGAAACAATAAGAAAGGTAATGCTCTTTAATACTGGAATTGAGATGATAGTTGATGATCTTTTGATACTTGGAATCTATTGTGCGGTTGCAGCGATTATAATAATAATCATAAATAGGATTTATTCTTCTAAATTCTTCACAAGAACAAAGAATTAGCCCCGACCGGATTCGAACCGGTGTCTCAGGCTCCAAAGGCCTGAATGATTGGCCTCTACACTACGGGGCTAAAATATGAAATAAACAAAAAAGAGCTAAAATAAGCCAGCTTGGCTCTAAACTCAGTATGAGAACTAGAATTTACTTTAAAAAGTTTACCTTTTCAAAATGCTTATCACTTTGGCATACACCCTCACAAAGAAACGGTTATAGAATTTCTAATTTTCTCGAATCTACAATAGTAGAAATTAGAGCATGCTTCTAGACTTGAAAATGTGTTCCATCGAGACGAAGTATCTACAATAGTAGAAATTAGAGCATGCTTCTAGACGAGTTTCTTTAGTGCAATTAGTTTTGTATTCATCTACAATAGTAGAAATTAGAGCATGCTTCTAGACTGCAGATTAGTGCCATTGTGTCTTTAGATCTACAATAGTAGAAATTAGAGCATGCTTCTAGACAGCAGGAGAAAAACAATGGAGGAAAATATCTACAATAGTAGAAATTAGAGCATGCTTCTAGACACTAGCAATGTTGAATTTAATAATACTATCTACAATAGTAGAAATTAGAGCATGCTTCTAGACCTAATTATGTTTGGGAGTATGACGCTGGGCTATCTACAATAGTAGAAATTAGAGCATGCTTCTAGACGGAGAAGGTCTCATTGGTTGGCTAATTGGTTGATATCTACAATAGTAGAAATTAGAGCATGCTTCTAGACAATATTTTATGCCATATGACAAATATACTTATCTACAATAGTAGAAATTAGAGCATGCTTCTAGACAGTTTTATCCTGAGTTAGTGTCCTATGTATCTACAATAGTAGAAATTAGAGCATGCTTCTAGACTGATGGAATTTCTCCAAAAATTAAAAAAATCTACAATAGTAGAAATTAGAGCATGCTTCTAGACAGGTCATCTCAAAAATAT
>CAZTMQ010000003.1:0-33247 GCA_964615385.1 uncultured Methanosarcinales archaeon | reverse complement strand
TTTCTAAAATAGCCTCCAATTAAGAGAAAATTATATAAATAATACGTATCTACTGAATAGTGATTGCTAAATTTGTTACAGCTGTGATTATAATGCTTATTACCAAAGAGTTTGTTGAGGAGCTTAAAAGGCTTGGGCTTAATTCTTATGAAGCTAAGCTTTGGACTGCACTTTTATCAAAAGGAGTGGCGAGTGCAGGTGAGTTATCAGACATAGCTAACGTCCCAAGATCAAGGGCCTACGATGTTTTAGAAAGCCTAAGCAAAAAGGGTCTAATCCTCGAGAAGGTAGGAAAGCCTATAAAATACGTAGCAATTCATCCGGATGAAGCTATTAAAAGAATAAAAAAGAGAATTTCTGAGGATGCTTTAAAGCAGGCAGAGCTAATCGATAAAGCTGCAAAAAGCGAGATATTACAAGAGCTTTCGGTCTTATTCAATAGAAGCGTTGAACAGGTAAACCCTGCTGAAATATCAGCAAGCATACAAGGAAGGCATAATCTTTACGATCATCTATCGTATTTAATAAATGGCGCAGAAAAAGAGATACTTATCACGTGCACGCCCGCGATGGTTTCTTCAATGTTTAAAATATTATCAGAGGAACTTGTTAAAGCGAATGCAAAGGGAGTTAAAGTAAAAATCGGGGTAAAAAAAGAGAAGGCAATAAAGGAGATTGTAGGCTCATATGAAAACATATTCGATTTTAGGGATTTAGGCAATATCAAAAGTGGAATTGTCATAATTGATAACGCCAATTCCCTTTTTCTTTTAACCGATGAGTCTTCAGCTCTCACACAGGCAGATAGTGCCCTTTGGATTAATAGCCCTTATCTTTCTAACTCTGTAAAGTCCTTTATTGATGATTCTTGGGATAGGTTTGACAAGCTCAAATTCTAAAAGCAAGTGATGAAAGCGAGCATTGTTTTGTTTATAGCTATTGTCCTTGATTAGTGGGTTATTATCTCATTATGGTATTGTTATCCCCACTATTAAACCATCATACCTTGAAAAACTACTTTTTTGAGCCAAATCCGCTTCTTGGCTCATAATGCCCGCCTTCATAATGCTCACCTAAGTGATTCTTTTAAAAACTATTATTTTTAAACTACATTCCGTTCTATATAGTAATTTCCCAATTGATTAAACCCTTTTGAACACTACACTTCTCAAACCACTTTTGTAGGGTTACTTTATAAAAAGATTTATTAAATCGCTGGCATCTCTAAGAAATATGCTAACAATCTCAGATACACTTACATACTATAAGAGTTTAGCGATTTCAAAACTGCTCTCTTTATCCTGCAAGAATAGAGAAGTTGGTGTCAAATACCTTGAAGGTTATTTTGGGAAAAGGCCTGATATCATCGAAAATCCAGGTGATGTTTTAGAGTTTGCAAAAGGGCGCGCTTCTTCTTTTCACGTCTCTGAAGAGCTGTGGTCAAATCCTTTAGCAATCTCTACTGGGCAAAAACAATCTGAGCTAGACGACTTAAGAGTAGGTTGGGACTTAGTAATTGACATAGATTTCCCGGTATGGGAAGTAACAAAGCTCATCGCAAACGAGATAATAATCGCCTTAAAAACGCACGGAGTTAAGTCGATAACCATCAAATTCTCAGGAAATAAGGGATTTCATATAGGTGTTCCATTTAAAGCGTTCCCCGACAGTGTTCATGGTAAAGATACAAAGCTTTTATTTCCCGAAGGGGTAAAAAGAATCAATGCATATCTTGTTCACTATATTGATAAACTTGAAACAGGCTTTGAATTCTCCCAAAAGGTAATTGCAAATCCTGATTTCCAAAAATACATTGCAGAGCACGAAGATAAAAAGCTTGTGTATGAGGTATGCAAAAAGTGTGGCACAAAAATCGAAGGAAAAAACCAAAAAAAGGTTACATTCCAGTGCCCCGACTGTGGAAATGAAATCTCTGATGGAAACGAGCCTTATAAAATCTGTCCTGTGTGCTCAAGAATAATGAAGCGAGTAGAGGTAGTAGAAGAAAGAGCCTGCCCAAAATGCTCAAGCAAAGAAACTGTGAAAAAGGTTAATCTGTTAATAGATGAAATCCTTATATCCTCAAGGCACTTATACAGATGCCCCTACTCCTTGCATGAGAAATCTGGGCTCGTTTCACTTCCAATAAACTCTGATAACGTTCTTAATTTCAAAAGGGAATCTGCAGAACCAAAAAAGGTCTTAGAACTAATAGATTTTCTTCTGAAACCTAAAGACCAAAACCCACTTAATCTAAACCCTAACCAAAGTCACAATCTTTCAGACAATCAATCGCTTTCAGACAATCAATCAGACGATGAAAACAAGAACCAATCAAACAGCTTGTCCAATTTCACCCCGCACAATTTCACCCCGCACAATTCCACCACAAACAATTCCACCACAAACAATTCCACCACAAGCAATTCCACTACGCACAATTCAAATGCGCACAATTCTGCTATAGATAATAAGTCTGATCAGCACACTCAATCAAACTCAGTATCAAAATATGGGACATATCCTGATCTCAATCAAACTCATTTATCTAATCCTTTAACACAACTAGCGATGCTACGGGAAAATCACCTTATCTTTTTAGATGATTCAAAAACCGACTCTTCAGAAGGAAAAACCCTTATAACTGAAGCTTTTGATTATAACCCTGATCTAGACCAAAGCAGGTATTCATACCACCAATCTCACATTGATCTACCTTCAAGACGAGACAGTTTAGAAGGGGCAAATTCCACCAATTCAACAACACAAGGCGAATATAAATCACTCGTAATCTCTTTGGAAGGAACCAATCTTGACATTGACTCTTTTGCCGACAAATATTTCCCGCCATGCATTCGTTTAGGGCTTAAAGGGCTAAGTGATGGCAGGAAAAGATTTCTTTTTATTTTAGTCAATTTCTTGAAATCCATTGGTTGGAACTCAAAGGACGTAACAGATGCAGTACGCAAATGGAATTCTAGAAACAAAGACCCGCTTTCACCTCAAATGATAGATTCGCATCTAAAATATCACTTGTCAAAGAAAGGCAAAACTGCTCCTCCTAATTGTGCTTCAAAAGGCTACTATACCGATTTTGGGATATGTAACCCTGACGAGACTTGTTCTTTGGTGAAAAACCCCTTAAATTATGCGCAGATAATGCTTAAGAGAACTAAGGTAGAGCGAAAAAGGGAAAGAAAGCCAAAGGAAAAAAGAAAAAGTAAAGAGACTTCAACAAACAATTCAGCAAAAGAATATGCAAAAAACTCAATGGTTGAGCAAGATAACGCCTCTGAAGATGACAACAAAAGTTAAAAGATGAAAACAAGTGTCACGAAAAGCAAGTTTAAGCTCTAATTAAAGCCCTCATCGCACAAATATCCCCATTTCGGCTGAAAAGGCAGGCTCCCAAAGTAATATTTTATTCAATTTACCTCTAAACTTCCTCAATCAAAAGCTTTATAAAGTGGTTGACTTTCCACCAATTCACTGAGTTGTGCTTAAGAGTCTTTAAGCATGGATAAACACAAAGGCAAGGCCTGCAAAAAAGCCCGCACCTATAAAGGGTGTTTGTGAGGTTTTAAGAAAAGGTCTTTTAGTGTAGGACTAATTCTTGGCTTTGTAACTTGTGTTTTGGGTAATAAAAGGCTTAAAATCTTTATAGTAATAGAGTCATTTACCCTTTATTGCATCGATAATGTTCATTAATGGCGATTAAATATGGCAAAATTAGAGAATCCAAGGCACGGAAGCATGCAGTTTTGGCCTAGAAGAAGAGCTAAGAAAGTAATTCCAAAGGTAAGGTCATGGGCAAAAGCCCAGCCAAATAAACTTAATGCTTTTTTAGGGTATAAAGTTGGGATGTGCACAATAATTGCACGTGATAAAGGGGCAACTTCATTAACTAAGGGTATGGATGTTGCAATCCCTGCAACTATTTTAGAGTGCCCTCCACTAAAACTTGCCTCAATTCGATGCTATTCAACTAACGAAGAAGGGAGTTTGGTTCTAAAGTCTGAAGTTGTTGTAAGTGATGAGAAAGTGCTTTCAAAATCGAAGATAAAGCCTTCTACGCAAAAGGACATATCTCAAAAAATTGAAGAGCTCAAGAATAATATTACCGGGTTCTCCGAAGTGCACGGGCTTTTTTATTCCATTCCAAAGAGCACCCCTCTTGGACAAAAAAAGCCCTTCATTTTCGAGGTTTCATTTTCACTCGATCCAAAATCTTCTTTCGATTATCTTTCTTCGCTTGTTTCAAAGGATGTAAAAGTTTCTGATGTTTTCGCTCAAGGTGTCTATGTTGATTCAAGAGGCGTTACCAAGGGTAAAGGCATCCAAGGGCCTGTAAAAAGATTTGGTGTTACATTAAGGGCACATAAATCAGAGAAAACCAAAAGGGGGCCTGGCTCCTTAGGTGCGTGGTGCGCTCAAGGACATATAATGTATAGGGTTGCCCACGCTGGCCAGATGGGATTCCACCAAAGGACAGAATACAATAAATTGGTTTTAAGTTTAGGTAAAAAGCCTGAAGAAATAAACCCAAAGTCTGGATTTCACAAATATGGGCTAGTGAAAAATGAGTATATTATAATTAAAGGTTCAATCCAGGGGCCAAGGAAAAGACCAGTGCTTTTGACATTGCCTTTAAGAAAGAACTCGCCTGAAAAGGTGAGCTTGACCATTGAAAAGATAGTTACAAAATAAAAAGAGTGAACGATCATGAAGATTCCTGTGTTTAACTTAGATTGCAAAAAGGATGGGGAAGTAGAGTTACCTAACCAGTTTAATGAAGAACGAAGAGTCTTGTTAGTAAAAAAGGCTGTACGGGCTTATCTTGCGAACCAAAGGCAAAAGTATGGTGCGTATAGGCTCGCGGGGATGAGGCAATCTGCGGAACTCTCTAGAAGAAGAAGAGATCATAAAACCTCTTATGGCCATGGGATCTCAAGAGTTCAAAGAAAGGTGCTTTCAAGAAGAGGATCAAGGATGTATTGGGTAGGGGCAGTATCTCCTGGAACTGTTGGTGGGAGAAAGGCTCACCCTGCGAAACCCGATAAAATCTGGACTGAAAAGATTAATGTTTCCGAAAGAAGGGCTGCAATTCGGTCCGCTCTATCATCGTCTGTAAATAAGGATTTAGTAAAAAAAAGAGGACACCTCATCCCCGCAGATTATCCCTTTGCGTTGTCAAATGAGTTTGAAGAGATTTCAAAGACAAAAGAGTTTATAGAGAAACTAAAAATGCTTGGGTTCGAAGGGGAACTTAAGAGAATATCCGTCCCTGTCAAAAATAAGGGTAAAGCAAAATTAAGAAACAGAAGGAAAAGGGCCAAAAAAGGATTATTGGTAATAGTTTCTAAGGGTTGTAAGCTAACGCGTGCTGCAAGAAACATACCGGGACTAGACATTGTAAGCGTAAGAAATCTTAACACCTATGATTTGGCTCCAGGTTATAATGACGGCAGAGCAGTCATAATCACTGTGCCTTCAATACAGATAATTAAAGAGAAAAATTTGTTTATGTGATTTAAATGAATAAGCTAAACTCAGAATCAGTATTATATCCAGTATCAAGTGAAAAGGCCCTAAGACTAATGGAAGGGGAAAACAAACTAGTATTTGTTGTCTCAAGAAAATCCACAAAGGCTCAGATAAAGCAAGATATAGAAAAATTGTTTGGAGTCAAGGTTTTAAGTATGAATACCTATTTGACTCCTGGCGCAGTAAAGAAAGCAATAGTAAAACTCGATAGTTCAACTCCCGCGATGGATGTTGCAACAAAGCTGGGGCTCATGTAACTAAGGTGGGGATAAACAATGGGTAAAAGAATAATAGCACAAAGGCGAGGCTCAGGCTCTCCAAAATACAAAAAGCCAAGCTTCAATTTTACATCCAAGCCAAAGTATCTAGCTAAAAATGGAGAGGAAGTAAAAGCAGTCATAATAGACATGTTCAGATGCAGGGCACATTCATCTCCTATCATTAAAATCATGCTCAACAATAAAACCATAGACCATATTGCTCCAGAAGGAGTTTATTTGGGTCAAGAGATATACTACACTCAAAATTCCGATTTAGCAGTTCCTGGAAACGTGCTTCCGCTAAAATCAGTGCCTGAAGGAAGTGTAGTTTTTGACATAGAAAATGTGCCTGGAGATGGCGGAAAGCTAGTAAGATCTGCGGGAACATCAGCAAAGGTTATCTCAAAAACCGAAGAGTATGTGCTTGTAAGAATGCCTTCAAAAAGAGATAAGAAGTTTCACCCAGAATGCAGGGCAACAATAGGTATTGTTGCCGGTGGCGGAATGACTGAAAAGCCAATTTGCAAAGCTGGAAAGATGTTTTATATTGCAAAAGCAAAGCATAAGCTTTATCCAAAGGTTTCAGGAGCAAAAATGAATGCGGTATCGCATCCGTTTGGTAATAAAAGAAGCTCAAGAAAGTCAAAAGCGAGGCCTGTTTCAAGACACACTCCTCCTGGAAGAAAGGTAGGTTATATAGCCCCAAAAAGAACGGGAAGGAAAAAGTAGTTTAAAAGAAATAAAAACGATAACAATAAGTGATAATCCAAAATGGCAAAAAAAGAATTCACCTTCAGAGGGAAAAGCTTAGATGAGCTAAAAGAGATGAGCTTGACTGAGTTTTCAAAGCTTTTAACAGCAAGAAAAAGAAGATCCATCGAGCGTGGGTTAAGTGATGAGAAGAAGAAACTAATAGAAAAGGTTTCAAAAAAAGACAAGGTTAAGACCCATTTAAGAGATGCAATAGTCTTGCCTTCCATGGTAGGAAAAACAATCAGAATTTATAATGGCAAAGAGTATCTTGCCGTGATAATCCAACCCGAAATGGTGGGGCTTTATCTTGGCGAGTTGGCGCTCACAAGAAAATCTGTCATGCACCATGCACCAGGTGTAGGCGCTACAAGATCAAGTGCGAATCTATCCGTAAAATAGGCTGATTAGTAATGAAATACAAGTCAATATCAAAAAAACAGGATGAAAGCCAGTTGGGCAAAGCCAAGGGAGAATCACTTCCAATCTCCTTTAAGAAAGCCGTAGAGTTTTGCAGGCTTTTGAAGGGAAAAAGGCTTTCTTTAGCCTACAAAATACTTGAAGAAGTTAAAGCAATGAAAGTCGCTGTGCCATTTAGAAGGTATAATTCGAGTGTGGCACACAAAAAGAATATTGGACCTGGAAGGTTTCCTGTAAAAACTGCTTTTGAACTAGAAAAAATACTAAAAAACGCAGAGAAAAATGCTGTTGCTAAAGGGCTTGATAGTGCTTCGCTTGAAATACTTCACATCAGTGCCGATAAGGGGCCTACAACTTATAAACCTGCAAGGCATAGGGGCAGAGTGGCAAAGAGGACGCACATTGAAGTGGTATTAATCTCTAAGAAGAGCTCCAAAAAGGAGTTAAAAGATATAGTTTCAAAGGCCAAACCTGCTTCGAAAACCAAGATCAAAGAACAGGCTAACCCTGTTAAAAAAGAAGCGAGCGTTCAGAAAAATCAAAAGGATCAAACACCTAAAAAAGAAGCAGAGGGTGTAAATCAAAAAAAGGGCTTGGATAAGCAAAGTAACTCATCAAAAGAAGCAAAGGTGCCTAAAGAGCCGGCCAAATCAGAAGATAATACTATTGTTCAAGAACCTACGGAAAAACAAAAAGATAATACAGAACCAAAGGCAAAGTCTATAGAAACAAGCCAGGATGGCAAGAAAGCTAATTTAATTCAAGATAAAGGCTCTTCAGGTAAAAAGGAGCAAAATACAGACGATTCACAGGGGGCTAAAAAATGATAGAGAGAAGCTTTATCACTTCAAATTTAATGAAGCACGAAATACACGATTTTATACTCAATTTCCTAAAAGAAAGGAGTGTGGCCAGAACTGAGGTTAAAAAGACTCCTTTAGGTGAGAATATAATTATATACTGTACCAAGCCTGGAAAGGTTGTCGGTAGAAAAGGAAACAATATCGCTCTCTTAACAAAGGAGCTAAAAAAGAAGTTCAATCTTGAAAATCCTCAACTTGAGGTTTCTGAGATTACTGATCAAGACCTCGATGCAGTGGTTGTTGCACAAAGGATTGCCCTTTCCTTGGAGAGATATGGCTCAAAAAGATTCAAATCAATTATGCATAAAAGTGCAGAATCTGTAATGAGGGCAGGTGCCAAAGGCGTTGAAATTATACTTTCAGGAAAGATTCCAAGCTCTAGAGCGAAAAGCTGGAGGGTATTTTACGGATATCTCAAGAAATCTGGAGATCTTGCATTAACACAAGTAAAAGCAGCAAAGGAATTTGCAGTCTTAAAATCAGGAGTCGTTGGGATTAAGGTAAACATAATGCCTGCAGACTTAACATCTCCTGATGATGTTTCAGAAATAATCAAAGAAGAATCTGTAGTGGAAGAGACTGTGATGGAAAAGCCTGTAGAAAAGGCTACTAAGGATGCTGAAAAAAAGGATGTGCAATCCAAAGAAGCAAACTCTAAAGAAAAGAGCAAGTCTAAAGTCAAAAAGCCACAAGCTACACAAAAAAAAGAAGCTGAAAAGAAAAAAGAGGAGGCTTCAAGTAACAGCACCAATGAAGTTGCAAGTGACAAAGTAGTTGAAGAAAACACCAGCGATAATGTTGATAGTGCCTCTGATAATTCAAACGAAATGGCGAATAAGGAAAACTTTGCAGGTGATTCGAAGTGACAAAGCAGGCAAGGGAGTTAAATAAATTAGCTATTGATGAATTATCTCTCAAATTAAGCGATGCAAGGCTTGATTTGATGAAATTAGTCGCTCAGGCAAAAAGTGCCGCATCTCAAAAGGATATTTCAAAGATTAAAAACATGAAGTCTCATATTGCAAGATTAAAGACACTGATTAGAGAAAAACAAATGGAGGAAAGCAACTAAATGAGCGAGATATGCCCCAAATGCGGACTCCCTAAGGAGCTTTGTGTTTGCGAAACAATTGCAAAGGAAGCGCAGGAGATCACAATAAAATCTGTGAAAAAGCGATTTGGAAAGCTTTACACGATCGTTATGGGGATCTCAGACAAAAACATCGATTTGAAGGAACTGTTAAAAAAACTCAAGAATAAACTTGCTTGTGGAGGAACGTATAAAGATGGAGCAATTGAACTTCAAGGGGATCACAAAAGCAAGGTTAAGGAATACCTTATTGAGTATGGATTCGTTCCAGAGAGTATCAAGATCCGATAAAGTGTCTTTCAAAGCGCATTCCGCAATATTAAAGCAAAATTTCATAGGAAAAACAATCAAATACAGCTCTTCAAAAGGGCTTTTATCGGGCATCGTAGTCTGGGAAACGAAAGGAACTTTTCACGTCGTTTCCAAAGACATCAATTTCCCGAAAGTCATCAAAAAGGCGGGCAATATTTTTGAGATTGCCTGCCCAAAAGAGCTTATTTCAACAGGTGTTGGGCCACGCATTGTGATTGATGGCGGATATCTGTTGGGAAGTCCCGTAGATAGGGTTTCCCGTAGCGTTTGAGTAAAGTCAAGCGCTTTAGTTTGTTAGTTTAATTTGATAAAAATTTGGATAAAAGTTTATTACGATTTAAAATTACTATAAAAAAGGAAGTAACAAAGCAAATAACTATTGGTGAAAAAGAATGGTAAAATTCAACCTAAAAGAGAATATTCCCAAGAAAACATGTGAGGATAAAAACTGTCCTTACCACGGCAATGTGAAGGTAAGGGGCAGATACCTGCAAGGGAAGGTAGTTTCAGACAAAATGTATAGAACGGTTACAATTGAGAGGCATTTTTTGAGATATGTTCCAAAATACAATAGGTATACTAGGAAGAAAACGAAGATTCACGCCCACAACCCTGAATGTATAGATGCAAAAGTGGGGATGACTGTATTAATTGGTGAAACAAGACCTTTGAGTAAGACAAAGAATTTTGTTGTTTTAAAAATAATCTCTGATGAAGAAATAGAAAAAGGCAAAGAAACATCAATAAGAGATGGCAAACAAAATAGCGATACCAAAACTAAAAAAACAATATCACAAAAATCAATATCAGAAAAGAGATCGTCAGATACAGACTCTGATGGCAATCAAGATAAAAAAGAAGAGTCAAAAGAAGAAACAAATAAAGAAGACTCTATAAAAAAATCAACAAAAAAATCCAATAAAGAATAAGGTGTATTTTAGATGCAAGCAATCAAAGCAAAAGTTACTAAGGGTTTGCCTGTAGGTGCCTTCGTGCCTACTGCAGATAACTCTGGGGCGAAGGTGCTACAGATAATATCTGTGAAGGGTTATAAAGGCGTTAAGGGTAGAATTGCCTCAGCGGGAGTAGCAGATTTTGTAGTGGCTTCTGTTGTGAAGGGAAATCCTGAAATGAGAAAAAAAGTAGTTTTTGCAGTTATCATAAGACAAAAAAAAGAATATAGAAGACCAGATGGTACGAGAATTGGATTTGAAGATAATGCTGCTGTAGTGCTTAAGGATGCCGATGGAAATCCAAAAGGCACTTTGATAAAAGGAGCAGTTGCAAAAGAAGCGTGTGAAAGATGGCCTTCTGTGGCGAAGCTTGCAAGTATAATCGTGTGAGGATCAAAAAATGAAACAAAAATACTCCTCGGCTTGGAAATCAAGCTCTCAAATAAGGAAGCAAAGGAAGTACATACGTAATGCGCCTTTGCACATAAGACAGGAATTTGTTTCCTGTAACTTATCTAAGGAATTAAGGCAAAAACACTCAAAAAGGCATGTCGCACTTAGAAAAGGCGATACAATCATTATCAAAAAGGGTCAGTTCAAAGGCAAAAGTGGCAAGGTCGAACAAGTACTCTTGAAAAAAGGTATTGTTTATGTTTCAGGAATTGAAGTTGTAAAAAAGAATGGCTCAAAGGTTAAATACCCTCTAAAGCCATGCAATCTTCAGATAACCTCGCTCGTTTTAGATGACAAAAAGAGGCTATTGCAATTTGAGAAAGCCAAAGCAAAAGGATCAATTAAGGAAAAACCTAAGAAAGAATTAAAGGAGAAAGTGTCAAGGCAAACCAAACAAAGCAATGCAACAAAAGGCACGATAAAGCCAAAAAACGAGCAAAAAGTTCAAACTGAGATGTCTGATACAAAAGAGACAAAGAAAACAAAAGGAGTAAAAGAACTAACCGTAGCAAAGTCCGGTACTTCAAAGCATAGCACTTTGGAAAACAAAGCAAATAGTCGTGAAAATTTAAGTAATGATAATCATAAAGTGAAAGATGATTCAAAAGAAGGCTCAAAAGGTGAGAAGAGCAAAAGTAATCAAGTCAGCCAACTAGAAAAGTGATGATAAAATGGTAACAAATCATATCAAAAGGATATCGGTTCCAAGGACCTGGCCAATACGCCGAAAAGAAAACAAGTTTGTAGCAAGGCCAACTGTTGGGCCAAGGCCACTTGCCCAGACACTGCCTTTGGTAGTTGTACTTAGGGATATGCTAAAGCTTGCCAAGAACGCAAAGGAAGTAAAGCAGCTAATTAATGCAAAGGAGATTTTTGTAAACGGCAAGCTTGTAGATTCTTATACTTATCCAATAGGGCTTTTTGATGTATTAAGTTTGCCAAACATTCAATCTCACTACAGGCTTGTATTTGACAAGTTAGGCAGGCTATCAATCATAAAGATACCACAAGCTGAATCAGAGTTTAACGTACTAAGAGTAATAGGAAAAACCATGCTTAAAGGCAAGAAGCTACAACTAAATCTCGAATCAGGAATAAACCTATTGATTCCTGAAAAGGATGCATCTTCATATCAAGTTGGAGAGGCTTTGCTTGTTAAGCTTCCAAAAGTGGAACTTGTAGAGCATATTCCTTTAAAGAAGGGTTCCTTTGTATGTATTCTAAACGGAAAACATATTGGAAGGCACGGAACAATAAATGAAATCCTCGAAAACGATACTTTAGTTGTTAACTCTGATGAGGATACTATTGAAGTGGACAAAAAAAGTGTAATAGTTATTGGAGAGAAATCCCCTTCAATTAGTGTTTTTTAGCACAGAGGATGATGTTTAAATGGAATCACAAAAAGAAAAAAAGCCAAAGGCAAAAAATCCAAACAGGGACATTTTTGTAGAGAAGGTTACTCTGAGTATGGGCACTAATGTAAGCCCAGAGCTTTTAGAAAAGGCACTTTTACTGCTTGAAAAGATATCAGGAAAAAAGCCCGTAAAAACTGTAAGCAACAAAAGAATCCCGACTTGGTCTGTAAGACCAGGCTTGCCTGTTGGTGCAATGGTTACTTTAAGAAAAGCGCTTGCAGAAGAAAAGTTAGCCTCGCTTTTAAAGGCTAATGATGATAAGCTTTCAAAAAAGGCTTTTGATGATTTAGGTAATTTTTCATTTGGAATAAAAGAGTATATCGATATCCCTGGAATAGAATATGACCACAACCTCGGAATCCTAGGGCTTCAGGTGAGTGTCACTCTTTCAAGGTCAGGGTATCGGGTCAAAAAAAGAAAGGATTTCAAATCAAAAATCGGAAAAAAGCACCTAATCACAAAAGACGAGGCAATAATGTTTATCAAAAATAAATTCGGCGTGGAGGCTGAATAGGTTAGGGGGAAATAATTATGGGAGCATCAAATTACAAAAAGGTTTACGTTCAATTAAGAGCAAAGCCAGCAATACTTGCAAAGTTCAACAAACACTCTGCGCCAAAGGAAAGGAAATTCGGAAAAGGGTTTAATAGGTGTAGAAGATGCGGAAGAGCAGGTGGCCATATTTCAAAATACGGCCTTCATTTATGCAGACATTGCTTTAGAGAAATTGCCACAAAGATAGGCTTTAAAAAATATAGTTGAGGAAGTAAAATGGTTTTAAACGATCCAATCGCAGATGCGCTTTCAAAGATAAATAATGCTGAAAAAGCAGGACAAAAAGAGATACAAATTGTTCCTGTGTCAAACCTAATGCTAAAAGTTTTTGACCTATTAAAAGCTAACATGTATCTTGGAGAATACACAGTTACAGAAACTACTAGGGGAAGGATACTTAGGCTAAACCTCCTTGGGCACATTAACAAGTGCGGAGCAATAAAGCCTAGATTTGCCGTAACAATGGATACTTTTGATAGATATGAAAAACAGTTTTTGCCAGCAGTGGGTTTTGGGATACTCATAATCTCAACACCATATGGCCTGATGACTCATACTGAAGCAAAAAGTAAAAACACAGGAGGAAGACTAATTGCGTATTGCTATTAGCCAAAACTAAGTTAAATCGATTTACATCAATACAAGGCTTTGGTAGCCTTTGAGATTGTCACATCAAGATTTTATAGATTCGTGATCAATATGAAAGCAGAAAAAATGGAAAAGAAAGTTGCAATCCCTCAAGGTGTTACTGTAAAGTATGAAAACGATTTGCTATCAGTAAAGGGAAAGCTTGGGGAAAACCAAAAGGAGCTTTTCAAAAACACTGTTAAGATAAGTGTGGAAGATGGCTTTGTAACATTGACATCGCTTAATGCAACGAAAAGAGAAAAGATGTTTCAGGGAACCTTTGAATCCATTATTAAAAGTATGATCATAGGGGTTTTGGAAGGCTTTGAGTATAAATTAAAAGTTTGTTCAAGCCACTTCCCAATGACTGTCACGGCGAAAGATAATACCCTTAGCGTGAAGAACTATTTGGGTGAAAAGATTGCAAGGACAGTAAAGGTGCCCTCTTCAGTACAGCTCAAAGTGAGTGGAGACATAATTGAGGTTAGCGGAATAGACAAAGCAATTGTGGGAGCCGCTGCCGGAAAGATAGAAGCCCTCACAAGAACAACTGACAGGGACAAACGAAGATTCCAAGATGGAATATACATTATTGAAAAATCAGGTAAACAGGTTTAGTTTAGGTGAAAATAACAATGGCTAATATTAAAGAGTTGCTCAAAATCAGGCACGATGTGAAAAAAAGGAAGCCAAAATTCCAAAGGCAGGATGTAAATAAAAAGAAGAGGCTTTCAAATAATTCAGGCTGGAGAGCTCCTAAAGGTTCACAATCGAAAATGAGGTTAGGCAAAAGAGGTCATCCTTCAAAGGTAAATCTTGGTTATGGCTCACCTTCAAAAATAAAAGGACTTTTAAGAAACGGGCTTGTTATCAGTCTGGTTTCTAATGTCTCAGATTTGGAAAAGCTTGATAAGAAAAATCATGTTTGCGTAATTAAGTCCGGCGTAGGTGCTAAAAAGAGGCTAGAGATAATAAGTAAAGCCAAAGAAGCTGGAATTATTGTTTATAATTATAAAGATTCAAACGCTTTCGTTAAGTCAGTAATGGAAGAGATAGAAAAGAGAAAGAAAGCTAGGCTTGAAAGAAAAGCAAAAAAGAAGGAATCTGCAAAGAAAGCAGAAAAGACTGAAAAGGCCGAGAAATCCAAAGAGGAAGGTGCGCCTTCAAAGGATGTAAAAGATGCAAAAGGTTCAGCAGCTGTTGATTCAAAATCTAAAAAGACCGAGAAAGCAGATGTGGCTTTTGCAAAGCCTTCTTCGGAAGAAATTCCTGAGGATGAAAAGACCAAAGAAAAGAAAGATTGGGATAAACTCCTCACACAAAAGAGCTAAGATAAATTGAGATAGTCAAAAAAGTGATGATTTATGAAACTTAATTTCCAAAAAAAACTAGCCGGGAAAGTAATGAAGGTCTCTAAGAAGAGAATTGTAGTAAATGATAGCTCTTCAGAAGAGATAAAGGATGCAATTACTAAAGCAGATGTACGAGGCTTAATAAAAAGCGGGATCATCACGGTAAAGCAAAAGAAAGGCAGCTCAAGAGTACGGGCCAATAAGATTAGGAAACAAAAGAAAAAAAGCAATCAAAAAGGCCCAGGCTCAAGAAAAGGGACTAAAAATGCCAGGCTTTCAAAAAGGGAGCAAAGAATAAACATAACCCGAAAGCAAAGGGAATTCCTAAAGTATCTAAAGGAAAAAGGTAAGATCTCAAATGAGTCCTTTAAAAAATTATATTATCTTGTAAAAGGCGGATTTTTCAGGAGCTTAAGACACTTGAAGCTTTACATCACCGATAAACACAAGGAATGATCAATATGAAAAAGAACATAAGAATGGTTCCTTTTAGGAGGAAAAGGGAAGGTAAGACCAATTACGATAGAAGAATTAAGCTGTTAAAATCCAATCAAATTAGGCTTTTAGTAAGTTATGGTTCAAAAGATATAAGGGCTCAAGCTATAAAATTCAACCTAAAAGGAGACGAGGTTTTAGCTGACGCGAATGCAAAGTCACTAAAGGGCTTTGGCTGGGATTTTAGCTGTTCAAATCTACCTGCTTCGTATTTGTTTGGATACTACTTTGGAAAGCTCTTAATCGAAAAGGGGATTTCAAATGTGATATTTGACACAGGGGTAGTTACTCCAAAAAGTGGAGGAAAATATTATTCCTTTGCAAAAGGCATAATAGATTCAAAAGTCTCTATGAATATAAACCCTGATATTTTCCCTTCGGATGAAAGAATAAAAGGCACTCATATCGAAGGCTATGCAAAGACCCTTAAGGAGAACGGGCTTTATGATAAAAGATATTCAGCTCATCTAAAATTAAAAGCAGATGCTGAGAAGATTAAAGAAGCATTTGATAAGGTTTTAGAAAAAATAAAACAAACAGAAAAGATTTCAAAGATAAAGAGTGCAAATGCTAACGCTACAAAGAAAAACACCAAGACTCAAGAAAAGGATAGCGAAGTTGCGGATAAAAACGATGACAAAATAGTTGTGAGAAAATAGTTTAAGTGTAAGGTATAATTTACCTGATTGCAAATAAAATATGGGCGAAAAACACACATAATTAATGCGTTTCAAATTAAAAACGAAAGGGTTTGATATTCATGTCAGAAAATACAAAAAAAGGAAAATCTGAAAAAAGCAAGGGCAAAAAGCCAGTTTTCCCAAGAAAAGATGCTAAAAAAGGCTTTAAAAGGGAAGATAAAAAGATATTAAAGAAAAAGGATATCGCAGTCGAGAAAGGGAGCGATTCTGAAGAAACTATCTCTTCTGAGGAAGGGACGGTGCAAGGTCCTTCAATTTCAAAGGCAATAGATAATTGGGTACCTAAAACTGAATTAGGAAGGCTAGTCAAAGAAGGCAAGATTAAAACTATAGATGAAATACTCGACAAGGGTCAGGCAATTCTCGAAGAGGAGATTGTAGACGCCCTTTTACCTAACATGAACGCAGACCTTTTAATGATTGGTCAGGCAAAGGGAAAGTTTGGGGGTGGCCAAAAAAGAGTTTTTAGGCAGACCCAAAAGAAAACAGAAGAAGGAAACAAGCCTCACTTCTGTACCTGTGCTGTTTGTGGGGATGGAAATGGGCATGTTGGAGTAGGTATAGGGAAGGCAAAAGAAACAGTTCCTGCAAGGGAGAAGGCTATACGAAAGTCAAAAATGAATATATTTAAAATTCGAAGAGGCTGTGGTTCATGGGTATGTAATTGCGCAGAGCCCCACTCTATTCCTTATAAAGTAGTAGGAAAATGTTCCTCGGTAATAATAGAGCTTCTTCCTGCTCCAAAAGGAAAAGGCCTTATTGTAGAAAAAGAGATTGCAAAGATTTTAGAAAAAGCAGGAATTAAAGATGTATGGTGCAGAGTTGAAGGTCAGACCAGAAATAAGCTAACACTTGTTAATGCAACAGTAGACGCTTTGAAAAAATTGACACTTATGAAAGTAAACCCTGAGCAAAGAAAGGCTTTAGGAATCGCTGATGGCTCAATAAAAATAGAATTGGAAGAAGAGCCAGCAGAAGAAACAATATCGCCTGTTGAAGAAAATACAACCGCGAGTACAAACTAAATAAACAAAAAAAAACAAAAAAAAACAAAGCATCTTTAAAACTAAATATTTCAGAAATGATTTTAAGAAATATTTTAGGCAATACTTTAGGCTTTGGTGTTTGTTACGGGATTTTTCAGTAGTTAGCTTTACAATATCAACAAAAGCACTATTTTGTGCGATGCGCCCTAATATGCGCAATTATTAATGATAGCTACACAAGCGAAGCGTAGTATACATATGGAAATGATTAAAAATGGCAAAAGAAGAATCAAAGGCTAAAGATCAAGATAAAAAGCAAAATAATGGAGATCTTGTTGGAATTGTATTGATTAGGGGGCTTCATGATTTGTCACCCGATGTAAGGCTAAGTCTCAAAAGTCTTAGGCTTTTAAGAAAACACACCTTGGCAATATTCCCAAATAGCGAATCCTTTAAAGGGATAATCGCAAGAGTAAAGGATTATACTGCTTACTCAGAGGTTTCAAAAGAGCTTTTAGATGAAATTACTTCAAAGAGAAAAAATACATCTCCAAACAGCAAGATAGCATCTTTTAGACTATCTCCGCCAAAACAGGGCTTTAAAGGCACAATTAAGAAGCCAAAAACCAATCATGGAGCTTTAGGTAAATGGAATAAGCCTGAATTCGAGAAGCTTATCAAAAGAATGATTTAATATTATGAGATTTTAAAAAAAGGGATTAACAATGACGGTTCTTAAAAGAAAAAAGGATTCAAGGATGCGTGGATCGCATACTCACGGCACTGGTGGAAAGAAAAAGGCCAGAGGCGCTGGAAATAAAGGTGGAAGAGGAAACGCCGGCTCAGGTAAAAGAGCAGATGCAAAAAGGCCGAGTTTTTGGGCAATAAAGAATTTTGAGGGCAAGCATGGCTTCAAAAGAAAACCTTCGTTAAGGGTTAACTATAACACAATCAATATTTCAGAGATAGAAAGCAGGCTTGAAGAATTTGTGGCAAGCGGGGCTGGCAAAAAGGAAGGCAATTCCTACACTTTAGACCTTTCAAAAACTAAATATAATAAGCTTTTAGGAAAAGGAAGGATCTCAAAAGCCGTTGATATCACCATTGACTTTGCGTCGCAAAAGGCGATAGAAAAGATAGAAAGTGCAAAGGGAAGTGTAAAGACAATTCAAAATGAACTAAGTTCCGATTCATCTGAAGCGACAGAAGATAACAAAGATTTGGATGAATAAAACTCAATTTAGTTAAAAATCGTTAAAAATTTTTAGTTTTGGGCTTTTGATTTTTCGTGTTTTTCCCAAAAATACCTTTTTTGGCGTTTACTAGTGTTTTCAATAGCAAGCTTTAAAAACAATAAACGTGCTGTGTTAAAAATGATTGATAAGTTCGCAAAATTCATTCCTGATGTCGAAAAACCGACTCAGCAGATGGTTTCTTTCAACACAAAGCTTAAGTGG
Organism: uncultured Methanosarcinales archaeon; assembly: GCA_964615385.1. Lineage (GTDB taxonomy): Archaea > Nanobdellota > Nanobdellia > Woesearchaeales > UBA119 > DAOSEK01. Next base: position 15,011 of record CAZTMQ010000003.1, on the reverse strand, counting down.
ACCTTACTTATCTTGGTTATATATTTTGTTCTTACTCTAGTTCCTTTATTTGGGCTTCCTGCTCAGGAAACTGAAAGGTTTAAGATGCTTTCAATTCTTATTGGAGCAACATTTGGTTCTATTCTGAGTTTAGGTATTGGGCCTATAGTTACCTCTTCAATTGTTTTGCAACTCTTAGTAGGTGCTGAGATTGTTAAAATAGACATGACAACTGAAGATGGCAAAAAGAAGTTTCAAGCCCTTCAGAAGGTACTATCTGTTCTTTTTATACTGCTTGAAGGAGGAATATACGTATTCCTTGGTGGGCTCACTGCTGCGAGGTTCTATGACCCAGCAAGCTCTTCATTTGTTTCAAACTTTGTAGAAGGAGCGATTGAACTTACCTCAAGCCAGATAACCTCCCTTAAAATCCTTTTATTTATCCAAGTTTGTATCGGTGGCTTCTTGGTAATGCTTATGGATGATCTCATCTCCAAATGGGGATTTGGCTCAGGGATTAGCCTCTTTATTGTAGCAGGGGTTAGCAGGACAATTTTCATAGAAACCTTTAGCTGGTTAAGGACAACAGGAGGGGAATACTATGATGGTGCTTTGCTTGCAATATTTCAGGCGCTTTCAAAAGGTGATGCTGCTGTTGTACTATCAAATAGCTTAAGGATAGTATTTACCCTAGTGGTATTCGCGGCATCAGTATTTTTGCAATCCTTAAAAATAGAAATTCCCCTGGCACCCGGCAGAGTTAGGGGCTTTGCCATAAGGTGGCCTTTAAATTTCATTTATACAAGCAATATTCCAGTTATACTTACTGCAACATTGCTTGCTAATGTGAGCATGGTTTTGGGTCTGATAGGCCGTTGGACAAACCAAGCATTAGACCAATTCAGCGTGTATTTTTCAGGGCCTAATGTAGTGGGAGCGCTAATTAATAACTCTTTTACAACGATGCTTTTAATCGCTGCCTTGACTTATCTTGTTTTAATGGTAGGAGGCTCAATATTATTCTCTCTTTTCTGGGTGAAAACCTCAGGAATGGACCCCAAAAGCCAGGCAAACCAGATATTAAGCTCTGGGCTTCAGATTCCTGGATTTAGAAGGGATTCAAAGATTTTAGAAAGGATGCTCTCGAGGTATATCTGGCCATTAACAGTAATGGGTGGAGCATCAGTAGGCTTGCTTGCAGCACTTGCTGATATGACTAATGCTCTTTCAAGGGGAACAGGCATCTTATTATCAGTTATGATAGTCTATAAACTCTATGAAGATATCACAAAACAGCACCTAAATGAAATGAACCCTGCAGTAAGGAAGTTTATTAAAGGCTGATTTTTATTATGTAAATTTTATTATGCTAATTTTTTAATAGTTTTTTTAGTGGTTATTAGGATTTTATTAGCATTGTTTTATCATTGGTATGAGTTTTGTTGTTAAAATTGCTATTATTGCTATTATCGCTATTATCGCTAAAAGTATCTTTTTCGTATTGCTTTATGTAAACATTGTTGCTAAAAATGGTTAAATATGGTTTGCTATTAAAATGGCTAACCTTGAAGCATTGTATAAGTTAAATGATTAAAAATGGGATTTTTTGACACAACTTTTGGATTTTTGTTTAATTGGACTTTGTCTTTACATCCAACGCTAGCTGTGCTTTTCTTTGCTACTTTGGGCGCCTTAATAATTATCATAACAAGCAAACTTGTTTTAGACCAAAAAGAGATGAAGGCACTAAGGGACCACCAAAAAGAGCTTCAAAAGGAAATGAAGCTTTACAGAAATGATGTGAAAAAGATAAACCAACTAAACCAAGAGCTTATGGCTACAAGCTCAAAGATGTTTAAGCACTCCTTTAAGCTAAATATTTACACGCTTATTCCAATAATAATATTGTTTACTTTCTTATCTTCAAACTTTGCGTATTACCCTTTAGAACCAGATTCAGTTTTTAATATTACTCTTCTTTTTGATGAAGAGGTTACACCCTCAGAAGTTGAGCTTATTTTACCTTCCGAAATTGAGCTTTTTTCAAAACCCGCAGAAAATCTCTCCAATACATTAACATATGGGCTTAAAGCATCAGTTGAAGGGGAATTTAACGTTACAATTAATTACAAAGAAAGAACCTTTGAAAAGGATGTAATAATAACCGCCAATCAGAAGTACTCTCCAGTCACTAAGAACATAGTGGAATCCAATCTAAAATCAATAACGCTTGGAAACGAAAAGATGAAAATTGATTTGTTATTATTTAAGCTCAACTGGATATGGGCATACATACTCTTTTCTTTGATAGTAAACTCAATACTAAGAAAACTATTCAAAGTATACTAATCTTAAAGTCAAGGCACTAAAAAATTCTAAAATAAAGCCATTAGAACACAAAAAAACTAAAAAGAATAAAAAAATAAAAAAGCTATAATCTAAACTCGATCATTTAAATTCAATCTCTGAATTTTCTCCAATATTTATTTTTTCAACATTGCCCTTTGTAACACTGTAATTACCTAATATCGATTCAGTAATAACAATATCTTCAACCTTCGCGCCCTCGTTTACTATTGAGTCACTTACAATGGAATTGGATATCTCGCACTCATCAGAAACAGTAACATAAGGGCCTATAATAGACTTAGTAATTCTTGAGCTTTTTGATATGAACACTGGAGGTATCAATATATTGCCCTTGAAAATAACAGGTGTTGCTGTATTACTATGCCTTTTTAAAATGTGCCTATTTGTCTCAATAAGTGCCTGTGCAGTTCCACAATCAAACCAGTTTTGTATTGGAAAGGTTTTTAGCTGTGCGCCCCATTCAACCATAATTTCAAATGCATCAGTCAGTTGATACTCGCCTTTCAAGGTTATGTTATTATCAATTATATGATCAATCGCCTTAAACATCATCTTATAATCCCTGATATAATTTACCCCTACAATAACCTCGCTTGGCTTGATGTAATCAGGTTTCTCTACAAGTTTTGTTATGAATTCATCAGACTTTTCAACAACTCCAAATCGTCTGGGGTCATCTACTACTTTTGTTCCTATAGCGCCATCACAACCACATGAAAGCCCTAACGAGATGTCTCCCTCGAAGAGAGTATCCCCGTAAATAATTATTACTGGATTTGAGATAAATTGTTTTGCCATCCCAATTGCATGGCCAAGACCCTTTCTTTCTTTTTGTTCGACAAAAGTAGCTTTTAGAGCTGGATAATTCCTTTTAATATAATCTCTTATTTTATCCCCTAAATATCCAATAATAACAACAACATCATCAACCCCAACATTAACCAAAGAATCAAGAATATGTGCAATTATAGGCTTTCCCCCTACGGTAATAAGAGCCTTTGGCAGCGTATGTGTGTGAGGCCTAAGCCTTGTTCCAACCCCTGCTGCAGGGATTATCGCCTGAAGCCTAGCTGACTCTCCACTTGTCACTTTTCTCTTGTTATCGACCCCTTTTACTAGCCTTTTCACGAATTACACCATTTCTTAGTAAAAAATTATCAATTTATAAGCATTTTGCTTTAGATTAGTGCTTTTTTATAGATTCTCTCTGCCAAAACAAGCTATCTAAACGTAACATTTTTAAAAGGAAGAGAACTCCCAACATCTAGAACGGCCATAGCGGTCAGGTAATACCCGAACCCTTTTCGAACTCGGCAGTCAAGCTGGCCTTTGCGTTTTGGCGAGTACTGTTCTCATGAACGGGAATACCAAAAAGCCGTTCGCCTTTCTTTAAATTCTTCTCAAGACTTTCAAGGCTTTAATAGAAATTGACTATATGTGATTGTAAGCACTTTTTTTAGCTAACGCTTATCCTACTTTTGTTTTCGTGCTCGTAAAACGCCTTATTGCAAAGTTCCACGAAAATTTCTTTGTCTAGGCTAATTCCACATATAAGAAGGCCTTCAGCAAGCTTATATCCAAAGTCAAGTTTTTCTTGACCAACATATTTTAGGTTAAAAAGCCTTTTTAGCGTGTAACCACAAAAAAACCCCTCTTTTAATTTCAAAACACAAGGCTTGCCATCCAAAAGAACCTCAAATTTAGAAATATTAATAGAAATATCTTCTTGATTTTTAAATTCAAGTTCTTTAACTACTTGATTAAGAATGCTTTTTAGCGTTTCCTTATAGCTCTTTTTTGCTAGCTCCTTTATTCCTAACAATTTGGTGGTCTTTTCATCAGTTTTTGCTATTATCAATGGGCATATTACCTTACCAAGATATTTCACAGCTTTCTGCCTTGTCCCCTTTTTAGTCCATCTATTTTGAACAAGGTAGGCGTATTCGTTATTCTTAAACCTCTTAGTTCTGACAAACATACAAAATATTTTAGGCACTAGGTTTTTTAAAGATTTCTAAAAACAGCTAAATCCAAGTAAAAATACTCTAGTAAACTACTCTAAAAATTCATTGTACCCGCCTAATTAGTGAACACATAATTGATAAAAAAATGAATAACTGTGGTATAAACGCCAAGGTGTCTCGCCAATGGCCCAGCTTATTTGTCTGTGAATACGTCTTTTATTACACCCTTCTTAAGAATAAAGTATGAAAAAAGAAAGTATTTCACAAAATTAAAAATCAACAACTTCACCCTGGAGGGTGAGGTATGTTGGTAATATAAAAGCATGCGCTGCATTCAGCGAGGTTGTTGATTACAAAAAAGCGTACCGAGTCCTTGAGTTGAAACACGTGGTATGCCTTTCTATTAATAAAAAAACAAAGATCTGGATTAAGTGCTTATGCTATTTAAGCCAATTAGAAAAATATTTATAAATGACTTATTACCAAAACAAAATTATGAGAAATCCACTGTTGAAGTTATGGCTTATAATAGGAATTGCTTCTGGGTTCGCGGCCTTGGTATTCTTCCTCCTCACCTACCTAAATGAGAAGGTTTTATGCACTCTTGAATGCCGTATTAAAAATGAGGTGACTTTGATTCTTATCTTACTTTCTTTGTTTGGTCTTTTTGTAGGAAGCACCCTTTACTACTTTATATCTGAAAGACATAGAAAAGAAATTGTAAGGATAAATAAAGATGCCAGCGCAACACTTACATTTTTAGATACAGACTGTAAAAGGATAATAGAGACATTAATCAAAAGAAACGGCTCGGCCACCCAATCGGAGATAACAAAAGAGACAAGACTGAATAAAGTGAAGATATCAAGGGAACTTTTGAAATTGGAACAAAAGAATATAATTAAAAAGTCTCCAAATGGGATGACAAACCTAATTTCTCTTAATGAAGAGCTTAAGGAATTGTTTTGTTCTTAGTAAATGTTTCAAATAATGAAACAAAGGATTATATGTTGTTTCATAATAAGATATACTAAAATGAAAGGAATAAAAATCAACAAGGGACTATTGATAACGCTGTTTTTGCTTTGTTTAAGTTTATTTTACATTCCGGTTGCAGAAGCTAAAAATAATACTGTAGATATTCATGTATTTATTGGACAAACGTGTCCACATTGTGCGCAGTTAGAGGAGTATCTTAATTCTTTAAAAGAAGAATATAGCTACATCAACCCACTCTATTATGAGGTGTGGTATGATGAAGAAAACAGAGCCCTTTTCGAACAAATGGCCAAAGACTACGGATTTGAAGTAAGAGGCGTTCCAACCGCCTTTATTGGCGATGAATACTTTGTGGGATATAGCCCACAGATGAATGGAAAGATTATTGATGCAATTCTTTCCCATGCAACAAATGGAGATGCAACAAACTCATCATATGTGAGCGATTATATAAATGTTGATCCAAGAACCGAAGAAGGCGATACCGAAAATGAAGAAGCTATAGGAAATAAAGAAAATAATTCTGAACCTGAATCGGAGTTGAACTCTACATCAAATAATAATACAGAAGAAACAGTTAATATTCCAATCTTTGGTGAGATAAGTTCAAACAGCGTCTCACTTCCTATAATAACAATACTTTTAGGATTTTTAGACGGTTTTAACCCTTGCGCATTCTTTGTTTTGCTATTTTTGCTTTCAATGCTTGTTTATGCAAGAAGCAAAAAGAGGATGTTAATTATTGGGCTTACATTCGTATTTTTCTCAGGGTTAATATACTTCCTTTTCATGGCTGCATGGCTGAATTTTTTCATGGTAACAAAAAATATAAGCATAATAACAACAGTAGCAGGCCTTGTCGCATTAACGATTGCTGCAATAAACATAAAGGATTTTTTTGCATTCAAAAAAGGAGTTTCACTATCGGTCTCAGATAAGCACAAAAAGAGCCTTATCTCAAAGATGAGATCCCTTCTAAAGGCAGAATCAATGTTTTCTATGATGATTGGTACAATCACTCTTGCAATCGCTGCTAATTTATACGAGCTATTATGCACCGCGGGCTTTCCAATGGTATTTACAAAATTGCTTGTACTTAATGATCTTAGTACGTTAAGCTATTACTTGTACCTTTTATTTTATAACCTGGTATATATAATCCCATTGCTTAGCATTGTGCTTTTATTTACCTACACCTTTGGAGCAAAGAAGCTTTCTCAATCCCAAGGTGAAGCTTTAAAGCTTCTTTCAGGAATGATGATGCTTGCATTAGGAAGCTTGCTTGTCTTTAAACCAGGATTACTAAATAACATATTTGCAGCAATAGGTACAATTGCTCTTGCGCTAATAACAACAGGACTAATACTTTTAATCCGAAAAAAGATGAGGGGCAAAAAAAAGGCTGAAGAGACAGAGTCTGAAGAGCCAAAGTCTGAGGAAACAAAGCCTAAAGAGACAATAGATAAAGAAAAAAGCCCTTTGAAAGAAACAGAAAGTCCATAAAGAATCAGAATCTGACGCAGAAGAGGATTAATTCAGGTTTTTCATAAATTTATTTTTATTCTTCACTTTCTTTTAATCCTTCATAATCTATACTTGTGGGCTCTCACTTTGAATATTATAAAATACATACATATAGAAATCCCCTTCAAATATGACTTAAAATAAATAAGGCTTAATATACAAATCTTTGCGAATCAAAGTTTATCAAGATTTATTGCCATCTTGTTCTTTGTCTTTAAATCGATTATTTCAGAGAATTTGCTGTTCTTTATTTTTTCCTTAACATCTAAAAAATTATGCTTTTTTAAAAGCTCTTTAACTTCAGAAACCAATCTTTCAATAACTGAGTATTTCTCATAAATGGCATTCCCTAAATTATTATTTTTATCAATTCCATTCTCAATCTCAAAGACTGCAGCCCTTTGCTTTTCAAGTACAGAATTAATCTTCTTTAATTCCTCAACATAGTCTTTATTTACTTTTGGCGTGCTAAGTAGATTTGAAAGCTCCTTATTAAACGAATCAAAAATCTTTGGCTTTTCATCAAGAATTGAAAGTTCTATGGGAGAAAGAAGCATCCTTTCTTGATAGAAATAGCCCTTAGAGCCGCCATCAATAATTCTCTTAAACTCCTCATATATAGCTTTGGTTTTAGTATTAGTAACATCTTTTCCCATGCAATTTTTATCGATATCAACCCTATTAATAATCTCCTCGCTTAACTGCCCGCCAATCCTAAGTTTAGTGGCAAGGATTTTTACAATCTCAATATTTTCATTGATAATCGCCTTAAAATCTTCAAAAGAAATAACCGAAAGGTCCTTTTCTAGTGGGATTACATATCCTTCTTTGTTCTTTATAGTTCTATCTCTGAACTCTTTTTTAGTATATGCCCCAAGAATTGTATTCGCTTCATCACAAAGAATTATATTCCCTGGAGCAAAAAGCTCAAAATAAAGCCTTTTTATCTCATCATGATACCTAATATTTAAACGAACAATCCTCTCTGAACCAACCTGCTCAAATGATTCGATTATTCCCCCAGATAAATTATTTCTTAAAAACATTGTAAAATTATGTGGGATTGTTGGCAGATTCTTTGCTTTTGCGGTAAGAAAAAAGCAAAATGGCACCAAAAAGAAAAGATTTTTTTCAAATAGGTTAGATTTATAGATCTTTATTAGTGCTTCAACGTGGTCATCTTCTTTTACAACAGAAATCTTTTGAATCTTTGCTCCTGAAATGTTTAAACCTATCTCTTTAATTAAAAGCCTTATCTCAATCCACGATAGCATTCTTAAATCCATTTTAACCCCTTAATAATATCGTATGCCTCATTTGCAGAAGCACTTGCACTTTTTTTGGTTGTATCGATTAAAACCACAATTTTTTGAAACTCTCTTGCTTCCTCCTCGCAGATACCAAATATTTCGGATTCAAGGTTTTCTTTTATTTTTGCCCTCGAATAATTCCTTTTAGACAGCCTTTTGTTAAGCTCCGTAATTGAGCATTTTAACACAATACACAAGTCAACAAGGCTCTTTTTAAGATAATGAGAAAGATGCCCTTCAATAATTACATCTTTATCTTTAAACCTCTTTCTGACATAGTGTTCAAGCTCTTTTGAAAGCCTTTTTTCATCAACGATATATGTTTTTAGCGATCTATCATAACTTTCATACAGATGCCTTTTCTTAACAAATTCACTTACCGATACAACATCCGCCTTAATCCTTTTAGAAAGAAGTTCAGATAGCCTTGTCTTTCCAGTTCCCGGTGTACCAGTAATTACAATAATCATCTTATTCCGCTTCAAAACAGCCTGGAAGAGCCGATTCTAACAGGTTGTTTAGGGAAGTACAAAGCCATATAATATTTATTCTTATCGCTGAATTCTCTATTTCTGAAGCAGAATAAATGATATCCTTTGTTTCTTCAAAGAGCTTGGTTATGTTATCCAAACTAGGTTTATAGATAACCTTGCCAAGTTCATAAATTCTTTCTCTAATCCTTTTGAAGCACTGTTTTTCAGATTTCCCTAAAGTTATTCTCTCCTTTGAAACAAACTCAAAGAAATTAATAAAGGCGTCACCTAGTTGCTCTAGGTTCGTTAGTTTGCTATAATAAAATACCTTTTTGTTGGGGCTCATTATATTAGACCTCAAAATTGATCTTAAACAGAAATTAACATATTGGTTTATTGCAAAATCCCGTTGTGAAAAATTGGCAAGCCTTTCAAAGTCCCCACATTCCAAACAGTCTACTCCTTCCTTAATGACCTCTTTTAACATCAGATAAATCTTTGGGTAAACATTATCAAACTCCTCAATGTTTACTTCTGATAAATCCTTAAGTGTTACCACATTATTGCCTTGGCTCATTGTTGCAAATCCTATTAGAGTGTAAGCCATAGAATGAATAAGATCTAGTTGATCTTTACATCTAAATCTTATGTTTATCTCATCATAGCCCCTAACATATGCCGAAAAAATCATCTTTAATATAAGAGAATCATTCCTTTTATCCCGAATATCAAGCAAAACACTAGAATGGTCTTTAAGGGAACCTGGCGAGATATATAAAAGCCCGTCCTTATCGTTAATATCGACTTCTTGGCCCTTTCTTAAATTATTGTGCTTTGCCCACTTTGCTGGGAGAGAGATGACGAGTGTTTTTCCGCCCAAAAGCATTATACTTCTCTTCATCACAATCACTATATATGATATATATTTTCCTCATAAACTATATACATATATGGTTTATATAGAAGGTATATAGGATAAATTTATAACAATTACGGTGGTCAATAATATATTGTGAAACACCATGAAACTACCAAAAAAGGATATAATGCTTTTGTGCCAGCTTAGGAGGAACTCCCGTGAACCACTAACTACAATGAGCAGGGACACTGCTATTCCAGTTTCAACACTCTACGATCGGCTAAGGCACTTTGAGAGGAACAATGTTATCAAAAAGAGCACAATCCTTTTGGATTTCTCAGTTTTAGGTTATGAAATAAGGGTAACTGTTGCAATGAAGACCATAAAAGAATCAAAAGAGGAGCTATTATCCTATCTAAAAAAACATCAAAATGTAAATAACCTATACAAAATCAACAACGGCTATGATTTCTTTGCCGAAGGGGTGTTTAAAAATGTTACAGACGCAGAAAGGTTCATTGATGAGCTTGAATCACGATTTGAGTTTAAAAGCATAGATGTTCATTATATCATAGATGATTTAAAACGTGAGGGCTTTCTATCAGATAAAAACCTAATCAGTATACTTAATATATCATAATCTTAAACATAGCTAAACTTTTTAAAACAGTTGTGTCGCCATTTTTTACAAACAATTATCACTTAATTAAGTGCCAAAAACAGTGTGCCGAAATTCTAAAAGTTTATAAAAAGAAATAGTTGACTTGGTTGGATTTTTGTTTTTTTAAAAATTTTATTGACGAGGATATGACCTAAAATGAATGAGGAACGAAACGTATATGACTATCTTACAGAAGATGAATTCAAACGAATTGTTGAGTTTTCTAAGAGCTTAGAAACCCCTTTTCTGGTGCTAAACATAAAACGGGTTGAAGAGAACTTTGAGCAGCTAAAAACACTGCTTCCCTTTGCAAAGATCTATTACGCGATCAAAGCAAATCCTAATAATGAAATACTAAAAATGCTTTTAGCGAAGGGCTCAAACTTTGATATTGCGACAATCTACGAACTAGACCAGCTTTTAGAGTTAGGCGTTCCACCTGAAAAAATTAGCTATGGAAACACAATAAAAAAGGAAACTGACATTGAGTACGCATACAAAAAAGGGATAAGACTTTTTGCAACAGATTCAATAACCGACCTCAATAAGATTGCAAATAAGGCACCAGGGTCAAAGTTGTTCTTTCGCATACTTTGTGAGGGCAGTGGGGCGGATTGGCCTCTTTCAAGGAAATTTGGTGCACATCCTGATATGATTTATCATCTTGTTTTAGAAGCCAAAAGGCTGAATTTAATACCATTTGGAATATCCTTTCATGTTGGATCCCAACAAAGAGATATTGGACAATGGGATAATGCAATCGCCCAATGCAAGTATCTCTTTGACTCCGCAAAATCTGCCGGAATAAACCTAAAAATGATAAATATGGGTGGAGGCTTTCCCTCAAACTATCTTATGCCAACACACTCTCTTGAGACCTATGCAAAGGAGATTATGCGCTTTTTAAAAGAAGATTTTCCAGATGAGTTTCCAGAAATAATCGTTGAACCTGGAAGGTCTCTTGTAGGTGATGCAGGCGTAATAGTAAGCGAGGTAGTTATGATTTCAAGAAAATCTGTAATGAACCAATATGAATGGGTATTTTTAGATGTAGGAAAATTTGGAGGGTTAATAGAAACTATTGATGAATCCATAAAATATCCAATATTCTCTGAAAAAGGGATAATAAATGGTTCTGGCGTTAAAGATGTAATTCTTGCAGGCCCCACCTGTGACAGTGCAGATGTATTGTACGAAAAATACAACTATAAGCTTCCTAAAGATATAAAAGAAGGGGATAGAGTTTTCATCTTAACAACTGGCGCATATACAACAACATATTGCTCAGTGTATTTCAATGGATTCCCGCCCCTTAAAGTGCACATACTTAAATAAAGCATCTTTGGTTTGTTTTATCCATTTTTATTTAATTTATTTCGTGAATCTGTCATCCCCATACTTTGATTTCGTGAATCCGTCATTCGCATACTTTGGTTAATAGAAAAGCATACCTCGTGTTTCAACACGAGGACTTGGTACGCTTTTTTGTAATCAACAACCTCGCTGAATGCAGCGCATGCTTTTGTATTACCAACATACCTCGCCCTTTTGGGTGAGGTTGTTGATTTTTCAAGCCAAGATAAGAATAAACGGATTCACATAACGATTAACCTCTACTATCAGCGAGATATCTTGGCATTTATGCTGAGGTTTTTTATTTATTTTTTTTATGCCCCTCTTATGATTCTTCTTCACATCTTATCGTTCTTAATATTTTATCGTAATAGAAATTTTTTACCAATTATTTATAGCTAATCCGTTTTATCGCTCAAAAATACCTATAGAAGCGTAAGACACGCTATTTTTAGAAGCCAAAATATCTGCTGAATGATAATAACACAAAAGTTTAGAATAGATTTCTCTTTTTTTTCTCTTTAAATCACTGAAATATTTTAGTAAGCAATAAATAGGATAAGTTCCACAAATAGTTAGATTGTTTTTATTTACTTCTCTAATAAAACCCTCGGGATTTATAGAGGTGATTTCTGTTATAGCCTTTTTATCGTATTCTGAAATAACCTCCTTTTTATACTCCCCAAATACTGTGTAGCCATAATTGGGGCCATAATGAATAAAATCAGAGCTAACAATCAGTATAACCCTTTTTGAATGGCTCAAAAAAGACACCTTGGCTCTTATTGTGTCTGCCAACAAGATTGCATCATCCTTGCTCCCTAAAATAATCGGAACAATCTTAAATTCAACATTATTTTTGATGCTCAAATATTTGAGAAATATTACCTGCATCTCAACTGAGTGCTCTAAAGAGTGTGCTATTTCGTTAACCTCAATATCTTTAGAAACAAGCCTTTGAGAAAGCAGTTTATCATTTTTTATAATCCCTAAAGGTGTATCAAAATCCCTTAAAGAAATCGAAGATGAGCCTATCCCTGTGTGATTTGGTCCAATAATGATAAAGGTGGCGGGCTCTCCCAGGTTAAAGATATTAGAAAAGGCCATTGCCTGGCATTTGCCACTAAATGAAAAGCCTGCGTGAGGTGCTATAAGCCCTAAGCAAGTCTTGCTCTCCTTTGTTTTAGTTGAAGTCTCTATTGTTCTAAATAGCTTAGCTATCTCAAAATCTAGCTCCTCCTTTGATTTTGGATAAAACTGTCCTGCAACAGCGACGCTTCTAATATCTTTTACATCAGATTCTGCCATTTTTAAACCTATAATCGCGCTTGATTAGCTTAAGGCAACAACAAAATAACAAAACAAATAAATATTACTTTCGGTTATTTTGAGATATGGATTTGAAAAGAGGTGTCTATTTAGCTTTAATTGCGCTTGTTACCTTTCTTTTGGCCAGTTGCTCATTTATGCCTAACCCAAATCAGGAAGCGCCAGAAATAGTGGAGAAGATCGGCGGAGTCGAGTTCTATGTTGAAGAGGGAATAGCGCCCGAATTTGCTTATAATAAGGAGCCTTTCATGCTTCCTATAAAGATTTTTAACACAGGGTTTCAAGACAGTGTTGGTCAAATCTCTATAAAAGGAAGGGAATCTTATCTAGAAATACAGGATACTGGTGCACTCACATCCTCAAAGACAGAAGAATTTGAGCTATCAGGTGGCTCTGCTTTAACCAGCGGTGCCGACTCCAAATATTTGCAGTTTCAATTTTACCCTATGCTTGAAGAACGGCTTGAATCAAAGGTGGCAAGTGTAGAGATTTCAATGTGTTATAGCTATTCAACAGTATTTAAAAAAACTGTTTGTGTAGATACTATTCCATATTTAGCAGATAAGGCCCCCGTCGCCTGCAGGGCATCAACTCAAAATTACGGTGGGCAAGGTTCCCCATTAGGAATAACTGATGTTAGTCAAAATGCATATATTGATTCAAATGGAGATACTGTTGTAATGTACGTAATAAACATTCAAAACATGGGAAGCGGATTAATAATCCCTGAATCCGTTGCAAAAAATGATGAGAAAAACTATTGCCTAACTGGCAATCTAGAGGGAAATAAGATGAATGTTGCTGAAATAGTATCAACAAAACTAGGTAATAGCGATGATGATAGTTTTGTGTGCATTGGCTCAGGGAGTTCTAAAGAGGGCGAGTTATTATTTGGCCCACAGGGAATCGGCACAATTATCTGCAAGAAAACCTTTTCATCTAATGAATTACCTCTCCCCTATTCATCAGTTCTTGAGATAAATCTAAAATATGGATACTACACAAGTTTTGTAAGGCCATTAGAAATAGTAAGAAGGGGAAGTAACCAAAATGGCCTAAATAGTTTATACACTACATACTAATATCAAAATCAAAACAAAAAAATAAAATAAAATATAAAATCATAAAAATCCAGCCTTATGGGTGATGTGAGGGTGTATTACGCCCGATACAAAAATTGTGAATGTTTTGTGCATGCAATTTAAAGAAGAAAATTTGAAGAAGAAATAATGAGAACAAAATGAGAAAAAAAAAGGTTTTTGATAAGGATTTGGCCCTATACATACTTCCAGTCTTAGTGCTAGTATTCGCATCATGTACTCCAACAAACGAAGCACCGCAAGAGACTGGTCCGTATGGAACTGCAGGGGTTGTTTTAACTCTTGAGCCTGTTAAGAATACATATTATACGGTAGGCAACTCTATTCCATTTTCGTTTTTCCTAAGGATTCAAAACAAAGGATACTACGATATAGTTATGAATGATTTAAAATTCTCCATTACTGGCTTTGACAAAGAAATAGTCCGAGTTGATGGTATTGACTCGCAAATAAAAGATTTTGGCGATTTATACAGCAAAAGAACATATCGTTCGGAAGGCGCAAATTACTTGTGCGCTTTAGAAGGAGAAAGCGCCTTTGATGATAATCCTTTAACGGATTTCGAATACAATGTAAATTTTCTTTTGAGGTACTGTTACAAATACAAAACAATTGCAACTGCCAATGTGTGCATAAATACAAATACTGGTATGTATGACTCAGGTTGTGTCCCTGAAACTGTTACCTTTACGGGAGGTCAAGGCGCCCCTGTTGAGTTTTTGTCAGTCAGTCCCATACAGAGCGGTACAGATTACTCATTTGAAATCAAGCTAAAAAATTCAGGCACCGGCGCGGTTTTTAATCCAGAAACTTCTTTGGAGGGAAATAATTGTGAAAAACTAGACTCTACACTTGCAAATTACGGAAAATTGAAAGTTAGTGCCAAGTTTTCAGATAATGAAATTGCAAAATGTTTTCCAGAAGTGATCGATATAAGCCAAGGTGAAGCAAGTGTTAGATGCACTTTTAATAGTCTAAATGGTCAATACATAAGGCTACTAAATTTGCAGGCGGATTACATATATGCCGATTCAGCCTCCCTTCCGATAACTTTCAAATATTTTAAGCAAAAACAAAATTAGATAATTTT
>CAZTMQ010000002.1:0-37242 GCA_964615385.1 uncultured Methanosarcinales archaeon | reverse complement strand
GGGTTACTAAAGGAAGTGGTTCTGGAACAAGCACTATGCGTTTATATTGGGTTGAAATGAATGTAACCTATAGACTTAATTCCCAGATAAACCAAACAGGAGTTGGTGAAGAACAGATCTTAGTTTATAGAAATGATTCTTACACAAACACATCTGGGCTTACTGAATTTAACTGGACTACAAAAGACCAAAGTTATGCTAATTATTCTATAGTTTCTTTTGTATCTAAAGAGTCTTATTCGAACTCTTCGGGTTACACTACTTTTGAAATTATTCCAGATACAACTGCCCCAAATATTACTTTGATTCTTCCAGAAAATGAAACTGAGAAAGGTGTAGGGGCCTTGAATTTTACATACATTCCATACGATATAAACCTTGATAACTGTACTCTTTATTTTGGCAAGGCAGGTGCTTTTGATTCTAATGAAACGCACACTAGCCCAACAAATAATGCTAGTAATACTTTTGAATCTATTTTTATGGGTTTAGGGCTTTATGAATGGAATGTTTTATGTTATGATAATGAAGGCAATTCTGGGTTTGCTGAAAGCAACTTTACGCTTAATATCACTGGTCCAGATTTAACAGTCAATGAAACAGGAATTTGGTTCTCAGAAGGGTTAAGGGTTGAAGGAAATAATATTACAGTATTTGCAAATATCTCTAATTTTGGGCTTACTGATGCAAATGAATCATTTGTAGTTCAGTTTTTTAAAGGAGACCCTGATTTGGGTGGAACAATGATTAGTGAAAATCTACCCATTAATTCTCTAATTAAGGGAGAAACTTTAACAATCAACACCAGTTACTCTCTAAGTGCAGGGAAGAATAATATATTTGTGGTGGTAAACCCTGATGAGCTTTTGAACGAGTCAGATTACTCTAATAATGAAGCAAATAACACTATAGAAGTTGAGCTTTATCATTATTTTTATGGAAATGTTTCGACTGATTTTGTTCTCTCAACATACGATAATAAGACTTTGTTAGATTTTTCAAACTTGTCAAATCAATCGGGAAACATATTAGTTGCGGATTACGATAGCCTGTTTTTATTTTCAAATCTGATACCCTTAGGAAAAACTATAGATAGTAATCCTGCACAGGATTTCTCAAATCTAGATGAGAATCTTGGAACCACTGATTTTAGTGATTCCATAAAAAATATCTGGGGTGAAGGCACCGAGAGCCCTCAAGAGGTAGGTTCTTTTAATCTGTCAACAGGCATTATTAATGACGTTCCAATAGTTGATAGTACGAATAATTCAAATTTTAAAACGGGTATTTTATGGGATAAGGATGATGATAAGGGCAATCTTCAGTATGATACGGGAGATGATGAAGATGTGGTGTTTATTACCCAAATAAATCCAAATTCTGAAGGCAAATACGGTTCTTACGACTACGAGATAAGGGTTCCGGCGATGCTTAGAGATTATAAAGCGGGGAATAGTAAGCTTGCATTTTATGTGGAGATTAACTAAAAGGCGCAAAACGGCCAATCTTTTCATTCTTTTGCAAGGGTATTTTTTAATGGCTCTCTTTACTAAAAAAGTTGAGTGTCTATTTCGGATAGCAAAATCAGAGTATTTCAAAAAATTTATAAAGTAGTTCTGCAATTTTTCCCTTTAGAGGGGGTCAATGGTTTCGTTTTTAGGTTTTAATGGTAAGGGGAAAGATAAATCTGTTTCTTTAGATGTACCTCCGAGTCTTCCTGATACTACAATGGATAAAAATATGGCTTTTGATAGGGGGGATTACACCAAAGACCCAATTGGACCATCTCAAATGTCTGATGGGCAAAATCTTGAAAGGACAAATCGTGGATTTAGTGGTTCAAATGAACATAACGAACCAAGAAGGCTTCCTGAGAACCTGGTGAGCCCCGAGATCAAAGGAATAAGTATTTCAGTTGATGAAAATGCAGATTCTTCCAAGAGTACGAGACCAACTGAGAGCCAGCCTTATGATTATTCCAGGTTAAACACAGTTGGGAACTCAAATCGATCATCGGGAGAAACTAATAATCCCTTTGATTTTTATAAGAAAAATGAAGATAATTATCGCAGTAATTCAAGCAATTCAGTCTATAAAGGGACAAATCCTTTAGAGTCTAACAGTTTTGAAGATAGCTCCCAATCAAAAAAATGGAATTTTGACAGAAATAATAATCCTAAAGAAACAAACTTGATTGATGAAAGAATGCAAGCCCAAAATGAAAGGGCCTCTATTTCCTTTTTTAAAGAGCTAGAAAGAAGATTTAACGAGGAGAAAAGCGAGCTTTATTCAACTATTAGTTCTGGGCTTTTGCATAAAATGAAAGATTATCATGAATCACTTAAAAGCGGGAGGCATTTTTTCTTAGGCGAGAAGGATATTGATGATGTGGTATATAGTTATCTTTTAGAATTAAGAGAACTCGAATCTGAGTGGCTTATACGAAGCAGGGAATTTGAGAGTGCTAGAAACCTTTTACTTGAGAAGGAAAGCGAGATTGAAAAAAAGCTTGCCCGATTCAAGAATGTTATTAGAAATGCTGAAAAATTCAGAATGCTTGGAAAAAAGACCACTTCTGATAAGGCATTTCGGCTTCAAAATGGGGTTTTGCTTTATAGCGTAGAGGATTTGTTATATGAGCTTTCAAAGATGGATGAAGAAGTTTTTAGGCACCATGTTAATGAGGAGAGAAATGATTTTTCTACGTGGGTTGAGCATGTATTTTCCTATCGTGAGATTGCGGATCATATAAAAAATGCCAAGAGCCCTAGTGAAATGATAAAGATTATTCGAGAATTTTAGACGCAACCACGAGCTTGTTTAGTAAGCTTTATAATCCGACTCGAGGTGTTTCATTCTTTGTTCTATGATATCAGCATATAAGTCCTTATCTAATACTGCGGATAGTGCCCTAGCCAAAACTTCATCTCCAATAACCTCTAAAATCCATTTTGCAAAATCATTCTTTTTGTTGTCTTGATTGACGTGATATCTAAAGTCGCTTTCATTAAGGCCCTTTATGCAAAGCAAAAGCTCATTTAGGTTTCTGCAAACAACCCCATTAGTTGACCAAAATGCACTTTCCGGTTCACAATCCGACAAGAAATTTCTCATTTTTGAGCGGTTTTTAGCTTAAATATTGGCAAGATTTAAAAAGAGCCATCACCAGTTATCATCGTTGTTATTAATTTGCCTTGGCTACAAACACTTAGCCAAATTACGTTTTAGTGTTTAATTGTTTTATTTATAACTTTGTTGTAACTATTTAATGTTCATATGCTTTAAAGTAGCAGAGGGGTGGTTTTTTGGAGAGGTCTTTTTTCCTTAAGGATGTGAAATATGGTAAAGGGCTAAAGCTTAGAGATGGAAGCTTTGTACGTAATTATGAAGAGCTTCTTTCAAGCCTTAAGGCAATGAGTGAATATGAGTTCAAAATACATACTCTTACGAACCCAAATTTCTTTTTAGATTGGATTTTAGATAACTACGATGACCATGTGCTTGTTTCTAAGCTAAAAAACTCTAATAGTAAATCAGGATATGAGCGAATCCTAACCCTGCGAATAAATTTGCTTAAAGGAATGAATTCTAAGGATAACTCCTCCTTTATTAATGCAGTTAAAAACAGGCCAAACACAAAGGTTTTTTCATATATTTGGTTTTTAGTTTATGCAATGCTTTTTGTAGCTTTATTTATGCAAAAAGGTTATTATACCTCAAAGATTAGCGTTTTAGAAAATGAGCTTTCTTCGACTTATAGTTTACTCTTATCCTTGAATGACAAAAGTAATGCGCAAACTCTTATGATACGTTCATTAAATGAAAAGCTTTTTGATAGTGATCTTGCCTTAAAAGAGCTTGCGGATAAAAACGAAGAACTTTTTGAAGAGATAAAAAGGATTGGGCTTTTAAACTCTCCTGGACCCAGCCATAGAATAAATGCAAATGCTATTGTTGTGAAGCCCAATTATGTTACTATTGAGGCTAAGAATATTATATTGGCGAGATTTGGGAAGAGTGGTTCTATGCTTCCTACAATTACCTCAGATTCATTGGGGTTAGAAGTAGTACCTGCTTCAGTTGACGATATACATTCGGGAGACATTATCAGTTATACTTATAATGACAAGGTCATAGTTCACCGAGTCTTAGAAACAGGCTTCGATGAAGATGGTTGGTATGCTATTACCAAGGGTGACAATCTTAAGGTGTCAGACCCTGAAAAGGTAAGATTTGATGCAGTCCAAAGGATACTTGTAGGTATATTATATTGAGTATAAGTATATCTAATAATAATTTTTCTTTGAATCTATTTTAATCTGGCAACAGTAATCACATTAATTCAATTCTCACGAGAATAAAATGCTTGCCTTTAAAGATAATTCTTTAGCATATTTAAAGTGGGATTTTTAGGGGTATAATAAAAAAACCATAATTCTAGCTTTTCAGTTGGGAAAACGGCAATCTTCTTAGCCATTCTAAAATATGTTTTTGCAGTGGAAGAGAGAAGCGAAGGAGAAACATTTTCTAATCTCAATATTCCGAGATTTCTTTTTGGCAAAAATACGAAAAAATACTCCTGTGGCATATTATATACATTCACTATCTTGCTGTGCTAAAATCTCTATTTTTAGAAACATTTATATATGAGTATAGCAAAAGGTATATAGAAAGTCATGGACTTTATTGAGAATAGTCTAAATTCAATAAGAATGTTTGAGGTGTAATGCAAATGAAACGAAGAGATGTTTTGTTCACAATGGGAATTTTAGTGAGCCTAGTACTGTTTGGTACGTGGGCTTGGGCAGATGATTCGGGATTTAACGTACCACTAGGCGCTGAGAATGTTAGTACAGTTAGAAGTGAAACATCTAACGCAAGTTTGTATCAGCCGGATTACGTGGATGCGATTGCGGGAAATCTTACAGAATTAACAATCACTGGTGTTTCTCCAACAAAATCGTGGCAGGGCTTTTTTGGAAATGTTTCGGGTACAATCATTTTAGAGGATTCCACAGGATTTAGGTTTTATGATTGGGCTGTTGCGGAGCCACAGGGTGAGGTGTTTGCTTCAGTAAATAATACCATTTCATGGACAACTGTTGAGTGTGCTCCAATAGATAACGCAACATATATTGATGAATGGCATACATTTTATGGTATGCTTCACTCAGATTACGATGATTTGAATGATACGTACAATGCAACCGATCATGCTATGTTTCAGGTGGGATTTACAAATCTTACTGGGTGTAGAACCACTTATACCTTCCAGAATAATGTATCGCAAGCTACAAATTTCCCTGCTGTCTTGCTCTCAAGCGATTCCAATAGCACCTTGATTTTTACAGCTATCCTTGAGGATGACCAATCAGGAGAAAGGGATGATGAAGCGGGTTATGATGGTGGGCTTTATGATTTCCAAATGTTAGTTGCAGAAAATGGCCAGCTCGGTAACACAGTGACCACGAGATACTATTTTTGGATAGAGATTGAATAAAAATGCTATTTTATTTTGCCTTTTATTATTTGAAGATTGCATTTATTGTACTGAGAAGGCGTGTGATATTAAATGACAGGTAACAAAAATCCAAAAAAACCCTGCGAGAATCGCTGTAAGGTGGCTATTACTCAGACTTGTTTTTGCGTAGGAGTAATTTTTATTTCACTCCTTTTTATACTTTCCTTTGTAGGTCTAACGAGTGCTGCGCCTACAGGGGTTTCAATATCCAATAATGTTACTGATAGTAAATCAGATACTCCAGCGCCCTCCCGAAGCGATGCAGGGGGTACCATTACTACTATGGACCTTGATGTTGTTCAGCAAAATGATCGGTGGAAGGCCTATGTAGGAAATTTATCTGGTGCGCTATCTTTAGATGATTCTTCAGGTAAATCAATATTCGAGTGGTCAATGGCAATAGAGGATTTGACTGGTGAAGTCTACGTTTCTAGAAATGGTTCAATCGACTGGGACATAGCGGTTGAATGCGCAAACCTTACCCATATAGAAGGGGAAGATACATACATGGGCTTTAACTCCTCTGTTGTAGATAGCGTAAATAAAACATTTAACAGTACTCTTCATCCACAACTTGTTGTTGGCACTACTACTATTACTGAGAATACATGTAATACAACAAGCACTTATGTAAATGATACGGCAGAAGATCAGGCAAGTGCATCTTATCCTATCATACTTTTGATAAGTTCAGAAAGTACAGTATATGCTACTCCTATCAATAAAGGTGCGCAAAGTTACAATAACGAAACAATAGCAGACTTTCAGATAATGGTTCCCGATAAGGTGGGTGACACAACAGCGTACTATTTTTATGCTGAGATAGGAGCCTAAGCGACTGCTAGAAAATCAGCAAAGGATAAAAATGAAATCATCTTCAAAGATTTTAATCATTAGCACGTTAATGTTAGCTTTGGCTTTGCCTTTTTTGCAAGTTGTGCTTTTTGCAGGCGCTTATAACTACGAGCATGTTAATGTAACGACACAGGTAAACATTACGAATGCATTTCCTGAGATTTTTCAGGTGGATGTTGATCAAAATATAGTTCTTAACGCCGGAAACATTACAACAGTAACCTGTAACGCTACCATTCGTGATTGGAACGGCTTTGGTGATATTAGCAACGTGAATGCTACATTCTACTATTATCTTAATAATTCAGAGGATCCTGATGACCGAAATGTACATTATACAAACGCATCCTGCGAAGAGATAAGTAATGATGGCGAATATTGGGCTAATTACTCTTGCAGTTTTGAGGTATATTACTTTGCCAATAACGGGAGCTGGAATTGCAATGTAACCGTGATTGATGCTCATAATTTTACAGATACTGCCAATAATACTACTTCAATAAATGCTTTGTATGCTCTTAATGTAACTGATGTAATAGATTACGGAAACCTAAGTGTTACGGATACTAGTGAAGAGATAAACGCAACAGTAACAAATTTTGGAAATATGGATATTAACGTTACTGTATTAGGCTATGGCTTAACTGAAGGTGATGGTCTTGGCCTTGTGTGTGAACATGGAGACAATATTTCAGTAGAATATCAAAGATTCTCAGTTGCTGATCTGGTGGCCTGGGCGGATAAGACCGTGCTTGATGAGGTTGGAAAGGATATGGGAATGACAGTTCCCCAGCCGACTGAGGCAAGCAACCCTGAGACATGGATCACTCATTGGCAACTTTATGTTCCACCAAACCCATTTGGCCTTTGTACAGGAACTGTGAGATTTACTGCTACGGCACCTTAAAGCCAGTATATTTCTTTATTTTGGCTTAAAAGAATTTAATTATTCTTTCTCTCATCTCTTTTGGGTCAAGAGCCCTTTCTATTTCATTTGAAAGCTCTTTTGCATTAAAAACATCCCTAATCCATGTTGCAAAGTCATTTTTTGAGAAGTTTGCATGTTGCCAAAATAACTCCTTATCAATTACAGCAAGGTAGTCTACTAATTCATTAATATTTCTTAATCTAATTCCGTTTTGAAGAGAAAAGAATTTATCTTCTGGAGCCATATGATGAATATCTATTTTTTGTATTATTTGGCGCTCTTTAAGTTCTTTGGAGTTTGGCTTATCGACTTGCCTTGATGTGTCTTTAAACGCCTTGTTATTATCGGGCTGAAGTCTTGCTCTCCTTGCTCTCTTGGGTTTAATATAGCTTAAATCTCTTAGTTTTGACTTTTGAATAAGTGATTTTTTCTTTCTTTTTGTTGCTGTTTCTTTTATTTTTACATCTTTTGAAAATTCCATGCTCTCTAGATATTTTAAGGTCTCTTTTAGATAGCTCTTTGCCTTTTCAGTATAGCTTTCAACCCTTGCCTTATCAATTTCATCACAGGTAGATTTGATTTTTTGTAGGGTTTCTTTTATCTCTTGCATTTCTTTAATATTGATATCTTTTCCCCCTTCTACTGCTGTTTTATACTTTAAAATATGTTGGTATATTTTATGTATATCCAGATCAGGTGTAGGTCCTTTTGGGATGTTAAACGCACTATTGTTAGTATTAATGTTTTGATTGCTGTTGCTTTGAGTTATGGAGCCAAATCTATTTTTCTCAATTGCTGGCTCATGAGCGCCATCATAATCCAAATCTTTTCCTTTGATAGAATCAATTAGCTCAGATTCAAGCAATTCTGTTTCATTTAGGGTATTTCTAACGCTCTTCTTATCAAATACGTAGCCACTATTTTTTTTGTAATCAACTTCCTCTTCTTCAATTCTTAAAAGCTTTTTCTTATCTTCATTTGCCTTTGGATAAGATTGCTTTCTTTTGCCGATGTGAAAATCGGTTAGCAATTCTTTTAGGCTTTCTTTTTCTGCTCTGTTAAATGGATTTGATATTTGGCTTTCGTTATCCTTTCTTGAAGAAACAAAGTAATAAACGCCTAATATGCCCGCAAGGATGATACCGATAATAATTGGAATTATCAAAGGGCTCATCTTCTCCTGTGATTCGGAAATTGCAAGCCCTGTAATATCTGAAACATTAGTTTCGTCATTTTTTATGCCAAGAACAACAAGCTTAGATTCTTTAAGCGTTGTGAAATCTGGATAATCCACTAATGAATACACTATAGTCTTTTTTGATAACTTTGGCTCTTCCCAAACCATATCGTTTGCTTCATTTAGGAGTGGCTCGCTATCAATAATCATAGAACTAAAATCATAATCTAGGCTTTTTGGAAGTGATTCTACTATAATCGCGTTATTAATAGTTTCCCTGGCATTTAGGGTTTTCTTTACAGTTTTTACATTTAGTGTTTGGTTAGGATATGTAATCTCTGATTCAATAAGCAAAGCATTAACTGTTATTTGTTCCTGCAAGGAAATTGAGTTTTCCAAAAGCTCTTCAAGAGCTATAATATCGTTACCTTCAGCATCGATATATTCGTTTGCTATTTCTTTTATCAGTGATTCATCAATAAACTCCTGGTAGCTGGATGAGTCTATTAGTGTAATTTTGGATGGTGCTTTATTGAATTCTAATTCAGCTTGTGCTAAAAGCATATCCACTGAGTCTGCAAAGTTCTCATCAGATAAGTTATGCAATTTTAAATTAACAAGGTCTTCTTTTATCTCTTCCACTTTTGT
This sequence comes from uncultured Methanosarcinales archaeon, assembly GCA_964615385.1. Classification (GTDB taxonomy): domain Archaea; phylum Nanobdellota; class Nanobdellia; order Woesearchaeales; family UBA119; genus DAOSEK01. The sequence continues at coordinate 28,113 of CAZTMQ010000002.1, read as the reverse complement.
TTTTGCAAAGGCAACTTGGCTTATAAGCCCTAATGATTGAATAACCTCAATATTCTCTGTGCCAGTAATCCTTTTGAAGTATTCCTCTTGTTTTTCAAGATCTAAAATTATTTTGTCAACCGCATCAATTTTTGTTTCTAAAGCAATCTGTAGTGCTGGGCTTAACTTGTACTCTTCTTCTGAATTAGTATTTTCCACAGTTTCTTCAGGTAAATCTGGGATGAAAGTGGTAAATACTTCCTTTGAAAGCTCTCCTTCATTTCCAGCATCATCAACAGCACTTACCCTGTAATAGTAGCTCTTCTTGAATTCTACGTCCTTATCATAGAAATAGTTATTGGAGGTACTTTTATAGTAGTCAACATAATCCACTCCCCCACTATCTACTCTTCTATAAATTCTGTATTCGACAATATTATAATTCTTTTCAAGGGAGTATGCCCACGCGATCCTGGTCCTATCGTACTGGTTTGTAACCTCAATGCTTTGGACAGGCCCTGGCTTATTTGTATCTATTAAAAACAATTTTCCCTTTGTAATCTCAGTACCTTCAATCCCTGTTAAATCGACACCCTTAAATGAGAAGCTACCAACTCTTTCAATATTGGTTCCTCTAATTATCATATAACCTTCCCATCTTCTTTTAGATCCAACTAACGATACAATCTTAGGGCTTGAGTCATCATCAAATATATAACTTAATTCAGGTGCGCTTGCAAGATCTTCTGATGCAATTAGTTCAACATATACTCTTTCAGATTTTAGAGGTGGAGAAGGCTCAAGATAGATTTCTGCAGTTGGCGCAAGATTCACATCAAAGGTTATCACATGTGGCGTTTCCATGTAGTTTTCTGAAAAATCCCTGCACAAAATATAGATTCTTTTAGTGCCTTGAGACATAAAAGGCGTTGTTGTATTGTGGATTATTTTGCTTTCATCAGAATTGAAAGTGTATTCCATAGAGCTATAGCTCTTATTAGAAAGGCTATATTTACAAACGGATTGTCTATCCAATTCTAAAAATATCTCTGCTCTTGATTGGTAAATAAGCCCTCCAAGAGTAGAATTTATTATCCGAGGCGGGTCATTTCTTTTAGTAACGGTAATGGTAACTTCTTTACTAAGCGATGAACTGTTATCTGATACGTTAAAAAGTACGCTGAATGTATTTGTTTTATTTGTTAGCAATGCTTGCTCAGGAATCCAGTTGAATTGCAAGAGAGTTTCATTTACCTTATTTAGCTCTCCAAAGCTTACATTTTTTGTAAAGTTAAGGGTCCCATTTACCTCTAAAATACTAAGGTTTAAAATAAGTGTCTCATCTTCATATATATTTGGACTTTCTGAAGAGATAGCAAACTCAAACGAACTTCCCAATTGGATAAGGCATAAAAACATCATCACCCCGATAATGGTAATTGCCTTAAACCCTATTTTCCCAATCCTTTCCTTTGTTTTTGCTTGCATCTTTTATGTAAAGTGGTATCTACCTTTTCATTTTAGCGGATATACTCTCATCTTTCTTAAGGGCGTTGACAATGGCCTCTTCAATATAATCGTTTAAAGTTTTTCCTTTAAGAATTGCAACTATCTTTGCCTTAGTGTGAATTTCTTCATCCAGTCTAACATTAAGCTGTTTTTTAGGCATAAAAATCTCTTTTCTTTTTTTAAAAGATATCACTTTTCTGCGAATCTTTTTTTCTAACTTTTTTTACTAAGACCTTGAAAAAGTATGCAATCCTTCTAAATTATTGCAAAACTTCTCATAGGACGCAATCTCACAGCTAGCTTTTGCCATAGCTGCTATTTAAATATTTCTATATTTTGAAATTAAAGTATTTTGCTAGCAAAATAGCACAAAATTATTTTCTAGCCTTATTAAAGCTTTTTCACAAAAGTTTATTAAAGAAAAATGAAAAACCTCGGCATAAATGTCGAGGTATCTCGTGAATAGTCGAGGTTAATCGTTAAGTGAATCCGTCTATTCTTACTTCGGCTTGAAAAACCAAAGTATGCGAATGACGGATTCACGAAATCAAGAAGATAATCGGTTTTTAGCAAGAATGACGCCCTATATCTTTAATGACGCCAAAAAAGAAAACTTTATATAATCTTGGAGAATGGAAAAGAGTATAATTAGTTTTATGACATGCTGTGGGGGATGAGGTTTGAAGTTAAGATGCTTAATTTTAGTTATGCTGGCTTTAGTGCTGGTTAGCCTGCCCTCCATCGCGTTAGCGCAGTCTCAGGGAACAAGAGTATTAATAAACTCTGCAGATTGGAAGGATGTTTATTCTGGAATGCTCTATGCTAATCTTAATGGATACCAAGGGTATTTTCTCACGAGTACACGGCATGGAACCATTATTCTTTACTCTATTCCTAAAGGCGCGGCACCTGTTGAGATAATTAGCTCTAGAACAAACCCATATGTATTAAATTACAAGAGCATACTTGAAAATGATGGGTATGACAACGTTCAGGAGCTTAAGGTTGGAAATGGCAATTTGGAGCTCTTGGAGCTACTTCCCAGCATAAAAAAGTTCATAATAATAGACCCTTCTTATGGGTATAACTCGATTTCTGTTGCACCATACGCATTACTTGGCAAATACTATGTTCTTTTTGCTGACCAAAGAAACATAAACCAACTTGTGCGGGCTATGGATGAACGCTCACCAAGTGAAGTAATAATCTATGGTCAGGTGGCAAGGCAGGTTAAAGATGCGCTTGAAAAATATAATCCAATTACAATAAATACAGGAGATCGATTTGATAATAATATTGAGATTGTAAAGCTATATCAGGAGTTATATGAAGAGCTTAATGGAGAGCCAAGACGGCAGGCTATACTTACAAATGGAGAGTTTATTGAAGATAGCGTTGTTGCAGGAAAGGATCCAGTGCTTTTTATAGGCTATTCAAATGTTCCAGATCAGGTGAGGGATTATATAAAAAACAGTGATCTTCAGGTTGGAACTTTAGTAGGCAACGAATTAATTGGTACAGCTACGTTTGTGAGAAGACAGACGGGCCTAAGTGTCTTTGTGAAGTTCGGGCAAGGGGCAAGGGTGCCGCAAGGAGCTGTTGCTCAAGTTGAAGATCTTGATAGATTTCCTATCCCAACATATCCCTTAAGCCTTGAAATAGTCACTGCTTCTATTAATACTGCTACAAATAATCTTGAAATTACATATCATAATCCTGGGAGAATCGGGGCTTATTTCCATCCACTGCTCTTAACTATTACTGATGAAGAAAAAAGTGTTGTAATCCCTGATGAATCCCCTGCTGAATATATAGAAGCAAATAGCTATAAGACAACAATACACCCTCTTGTTGATGCAGATGGAAACAAAATAGAGCTTGTTGGAGATAATCTTACATTAGAAATAAACACAATATATGGAGAGTCTCCTAAATCCTTAGAGCAAACACTTCAAAAGATAATAAAAGTTGAGCGGGTAAGCATATTTGATGAGGCAGAAATTGATATTATAGATGTAAGCTATGCAAAGAGCGGTAGCAGATTCTTGGTTAAAGTAAAAAACGTGGGGACTGTTGATGCTTATGTAACAGCAGAGATACATGACCTTGATGTTAATGGTGAACTTTTGATAGTAGGTGCTGACGGAATTACCCTGGTTCCTGTTGGAAAGACAATAACAATCCCAATACAAACAACAATGACTGAACTGGATATCCCTCAAAATCCTCAGGTGAAAGTCAAGGTAATCTATGGAGAAAGGGAAAACGCATTAATAAAGGTTAAAGAAGGATTATACGATTTCAAATATGCGGCATTTGATTTCACGATAATAATTGTAATCGTGCTAATAATTGTACTCTTGCTTTTAATGCTCCTAAAGAAGAAATGTAAAAAGTGTGGCTACAAAAATCCTATTGTTAGAAAATACTGCAAAAAATGCGGTGAAAAGCTTTAGTTGGTCATATTTTTTTCTTATGGTTGTTTTTATTTTATCATTAAATTTTGGTGCTTTAAAAGAAGGCCAAGTACTTAAAGTGTGTAATTTTTATGGTTTCTTATCCAATAAATAAGTAAAAAAGTAAGTATTTTTCTATGTAAAAAAATAAGTAACCTTTAAATACTCAAAGAGCAAAAGACTTTCTTATGGAGATTAAAAGAAAACTTTATTCTAGGGGCAGTTCATATGAAACAACAATCCCTATGCCGCTTTTATTTCCGCTAGACCTTAAAAAAAAGCATTCTGTTATATTTGTATATGACAAATCAAAGAATCGCTGGTATCTTGATTTTAAAGAGGAAAAGGGTGATTAAGCTGAAAAAAGACATCACCTTGCTTCTTATTCTGATTGTGTTAATCCTTTTAGCTGTTGTGTTTATATTTAGCTCTCCAATCTTTTTGGAAGTAATAAATAAGATTACAGGAAATACTGTTACCAGCGCTTATATATATGAAACCCCTCCAGAAAACTGCACTGTGGAATTGCAAGAAGGAATGAATATTGTTTCTTTTTATTGTGAAACAGGAGTTGGAACAATAAATGAGAGCTTTACTAATGCAAGCAACGAATCGCTAAATTATTCTTATTTTTTTAGATATAATCCAACAGATAGAAATGATTCATGGGATAGCTATAACCCAAGCCTTCCTGATTGGGTTGTGCAAGGATTTGACAGGCTAAACAGAAAGGAAGGATATTACGTTTACATGAATGAAAATGGAACATACTTTAGAGAAGGGCTTAGATTCACCACTACATCAATAAAGCTTTACACCGGCTGGAATTATGTAGGGTATCCTTCCATAGAAACTAGGAACGTAACATCAGCACTTGAATCAATAAAGAATGATTTTACAAAGGTTGTATCATATGATGAAGGATGGCTTACATATGACAACATTACTGGTGGGGATCTTGAGTATTTTGTTCCTGGCAAGGGATATTGGATAAATGTTACAAAAGATGTTTATTGGGTATTAACATGGGAAGACTAACCTCAAAGCCAAATCAAGCGAGCCTCTTTTGCATAGCTTTAGCTTTCCTTTTACTGTTAATTTTACCGAAATTTGCCCTTTCAATTCCACCGCTTCCTACAGAGTATTATGGCTTTGCAAGGCTTTACGGAATGCCCGCGCCCCCAGGGACACCGATTACTGCCTACGATTCAAGAGGCAATATGTGTGGAAAATTTTTAGTTGAAAACCTTGGATATTATGGAACGATGACGTGCAGGGGCGCGGACGAGAATTATGGCGATTTAGGCCCGATTGAAAATGAGCAAATATATTTCAAGGTTGGAACGTTTCCTGCAACAGTTCTTAATGCTACCAATCAAACCTTTAATTTTTCTCGATGGTATAGTGGGACTTTTATGGAAGTAAATCTTGTTTCTCCACCTTTAGTGTGTGGGGACGGCTTTTGTGATAGATCGTTTGAAAGCTGTGTGACTTGCCCAGAGGATTGTGGTGAATGCCCTGTTACCCCAGATAAGCCACCTTCCCAGGGAGGTAGTGGCGAAGGTGGTGGAGACAGTAGCGCAGGTGGAGCGGGTAGTGATTTTGGTTCAGGCGTTCCTGAGTCTCTGCCAATTGAAGAGGCACTCTGCGAGGAGAAGTGGGTGTGCTCTGAATGGAGCGAATGCTTTCCAAATGGAACAAAAGTTAGAGAGTGTATCGATTTAAATAACTGTAACACCACAGAAAATATGCCTGATATAATTTTACCTTGCATATATGAAGAGAAGATAGTTTTTAATGAAACTCCTATACATAACTATACAAATAGGACAGTTGAAGAAGAAAGACCATTAGGGATTATATCAAAGTGTGAGCTAAGATTAGGATTCTTTAGCTTGCCTTCCATCGTATTTTATCTAATTATTTTTTGTGTAATCACATTGAGAATAGCAAGGCTTCATTTTAGGCTTAAGCTTTTGGAAAAAAACAAAAAGCTTGATGAGATAAAAAAAGCAGTACTAAAATATAAGGCTATCACAAATTCAAAGATATTCATAGCGATATTTCTCATAATCTCTGTCATCATATATTTATATCATTATTTCTTTGCGTTATGTCCAAAAGAGTACTTTGAAAATCTTTGGCTTTTAATCTTTTTGCTAATGCTTTCGCCTTTAGTTATAGCCATTTTTATAAAATTTTTCACATACGATGAAGCTCAAAAGATAAGGAGGGTCAGACTTTTATTTAACACCCATTACGTTTCTATTAAAAACCTCATAAAGATAGCTAATCAAGAGCTTTTGAGGACTGAATCAGAAATTGCCAACGATATATATCAATTAGGCCAAAACAGTGAGCTTTCAGAGGCACTTTCTAAGGCTCCAGAGCTCTTTGAAATATATAAGGACATGTTAAAGCTTTATTTGATATACAAAGAGAATAAGGATGCCAAAGGGCTTGAAGAAGATCTTTTGATAAATATAGAGCGTTTACGCTCTGATAAGCCATTTGAGGCCTTTGCTTTAAGTTATCCCGAACTAAAAAGGATAATCTCAAATCTTTATCTCTTAGGAAAAGCATATGAGTCAAAGCAGATGCTTAGTAAAGAATTAATGGAGATAGAAAATTCAATAGTAAAGCAAAATAAACAAAATAAACAAAGTAAAAAGAATGATAATTTGTCCATAACTCAAGATCAGCAACATTCAACCCCTGATGAAACATTAGGACAAGACGACAACATAGGACAAGATGAAAGGAATGAATAAAGAAAAAATCTTGCTTCATATCTGCTGCGCGCCTTGTGCAACAGAAAGTTTTCTGAGATTAAAAGAAGATGGATTTGAGCCAATCGGCTATTTTTACAATCCAAATATTTACCCAAAATCTGAGCATGATAAAAGATATAATGAGTGTGTTTCTTTTTGCAAAAGCATGAATTACAATTTAATAGAAATCGATTACGATTATCCGTTAGAGCATAAAATATGGCTCCAATACGTAAAAGGGCTTGAAGCCGAAAAAGAGAATGGCAAAAGATGCCTTAAATGCTTTGAATTCAGGTTGAGAAAGGCATTTTTTAAGGCGCAATCTATTGGGCTTGGCCTATATACAACTACACTTACAATAAGCCCGCATAAAAATAGTAAGGCGATATTTGAAATAGCTAATTTGATTAGTGCTAGACAAAAAAATAATGGCGAAGAAGGAAAAGATGAAAGAACTGATACGTTAAAAGAAGAAGATAGTAGCAATGATTATCCCATCTTCCTTAAAATAGATTTCAAGAAAAAGGGGGGCTTTGAAAAGAGTGTAATTATTTCAAAGAAGTATAATCTTTACCGCCAGCACTATTGTGGCTGTGAGTTTTCAATGCGAGACATTTGAAAGAAAAATATTTGAAAAGAATTAAAATAAACAAATCTTTTACATTAGAGCAGGTGGAAGTCTTGCCCTAAAGATTTTTCCATATTCTCCCATTTTATTGTACAAGCCTATTTGACTTGAAAGTTCCGCTATTTTATCAATTTTTGTTCTGTTGTTATCTACACTTCTTTGGTAGGCGTTGTTAAAATCCCCTGCGAGTGATATCAATTCATCCTTTCTCTTATTTAAAAAAGCTTTGAGCCTAGTTGCCCATGAGAAGTAATCTTTAGTTCCAAAGAATATCTTTTCTCTCTCTTCGGAATTTTGAATTTTATATTTTGAATGCAAGTTGATTTTTTTAATCTCAGGAGTATATGAAAAGCCCCTTTCTTCATCAACCTTTTTAATGTAAGCAATCGCTTCTTTTGCATTTTTTGCATTATTGTTTAATTCTATTGTAAACTCTTGAAGTTTGTCGTATTCTCCCAAGCTTTTTGCAATCTCTATTGTTCTTTTAGAGTAAACGTCATTGACATTATAATGTCCATTTAAGTGGCCTATTGCCCCATCTACAAGTCTTCTCAAGCCCTTTTTAAAAATTCCCATCTTTGTTTGACCTGCGAGAATTTCATATGGATCTTCTTCTTCTTCCAAAGTGGCGTCTTTAATAAATTCGTTATTTTTTTCTACTTTATACTCCAGGCGGTCATCTGTGTTCATCCCTGTTATAATTGTTGAATCATCGTGACTGTTTGTATTACTTCGATTGTAAAGAATGCAACTAATGTCTTTTTTTAACTCCTTTAACTTGTTAAATGTGTCAGGGTCCTTTCTTGCTTTTAGGGTTCCATCCTTTTTTGTAAATGAGTTTATTGCATTGCCTACGTAGTCTGAGAAATACCTAATCATATCATCATTCGCATCTTTTGAGGATACATATTTTTGTATGGCATCGATTCTGTTATCCCAATACCTATAAGAGCCCTTTTTAGAAAGAATATTTGAGAGCTCGGGCCCGATTGTATCTTCGAAGTTAGAAAAGGCATTAAGTTGTTCATCTAATCTTTTATATGCATCTATCTTTTCAGTTTGATACTGTGTAAGATTATCTTTTCCATCCTTTTTTAATATGCTCTTATTTGAATTGAGTAAATCCTTGATCTCAAGGTACTCAACGATGTCCAAAGGATGTTTGTTATCAATAATATCCGAAATTTGATTGAATCTATCTCTAATAAGACGTGGGCTTTCCTTGCCAATCATTGCCTCAAGGACGCTTAGATTTTCGTTATTAGATTCCTTTTGAATAGATATTTGGTCTTCCATATTAATCAAGCCTTTGAAGTGGGAACAAAAAGAGATATATAAATGTTTCTACACCCAAGTAACAACTTTCTTTCTCATTTATTCCTAGGATTATTGTTAATAATTAAGTTAATACAGGGTTATCATCATAGCATCACCTAAAGAGTAAAATCTATATTTTTCCTTAATGGCGTCATCATAGCATCTAAAAAGCTCAGTTTTGCCAATGATTGAAGCAATAAGGAGAAGAAGTGATGTCTTTGGCAAATGAAAATTGGTGATCATAGCATCAAATTTGAGCTTAAAGTTATATCCTGGATAGATAAAAAGCGAAGTGGAGCCTTTATTTGGCAAAACCTTGCCTTCAGTGTCAACAGAGCTTTCAAGGGCCCTTAAGGTAGTTGTCCCAACGATAACAAGCTTTCCTTGCTTTTCGTTTATCATATTTGCACATTCGCTTGATACCTCAAAATCCTCTGAGTGCATAAGATGCTTTGTATAATCCTTTGACTTAATCTTTTCAAAGGTTCCAATCCCCACATTTAAGCAAACCTTAGCAAACCTAACCCCTTTTCTTTCAAGCCTTTCAATTAGTTCATTTGTGAAATGAAGCCCTGCCGTGGGAGCGGCAATACTCCCTTGTTTTCTTGCGAAAATAGTTTGATATCTTGAGTCATCTTTTAGTTTTGTTTTGATATAAGGAGGCAAAATAAGCCGTCCTTTTTCATTAATAAGCTCATTAGGGTTTTTATTAAATTCAACTAAAAAATCATAATTTTTAGCTCTTTTAATCTCACAAAAGAATCCATTTTCAAATATTATTTTAGTTCCCTTAATAGGCCGTCTCCCTGATACAAAACACTCAAATCTTATATCATCAACTCTTTTAGTGAAGGTAAGAGACATATTTGTTCCACTCTCTTTTTTACCCTCTAAAAGCCATTTATTTACCTTGGTCTCGTTAATAACAAAGATGTCCCCTTTATCAAAGTAGTCTATAATATTTTCAAATATCTTATGACTAATCTGTCCAGTGCGTTTTGAATACACTAAAAGCCTTGATTTGTCTCTTTTTGCTAAGCCTTCCTGAGCGATTAATTCTTTTGGAAGAAAGTATTCAAATTCTGATATGTTTTTAGCAGTGGCTTCTAAAGTGTTAGCTTCGTTTAAATTCGGAATGCCCATGAAACTTCAGAAAACAAGAATTAAATTAAAAATTTTACTATTAAACACTGCCACTGTTAAAGCATCTCTTTTAAAGTTTTGCAAGAAATTTAATCATCACTTTATTAAGAAGCGAAAATAAAAAATAAGTATATTTTTACATTAGCTTCTTAATCATCACTTACAACTATCGTTAGCCCCCTTTAATATAATTCAACATGATTCATGCCTTTGCTAAACTATCCTTTCCAACGCACTCATACCCGGCCAAGCGCAAGGAGCAGGGCATTTAATCCCCTGTAGGCATTTTGGTTTAAGTGCCTTTGCAACGTAGAGGTCATTGTAGGTTTTATAGCTTTTTGCAGTTTCAAGAGTATTTTGCATAATCTCTAACTGGGCATGACCACAAAGTCTTAATAACGCCTTAGACCTAAAATCCTCAATTCTCCCTCTTTCATATATCGTTAGTAGCTGGGCCTGTGGAAAATCCTCTTTTGCTACCTTTGTTAAATCCTCAATCCATTCTGATTCCCTTCCAGCTTCCCTAACGATAGGAGGAACGTAAAATCCTTCATTTGCTCCTAGCAAAGTTCCTGATAAAACATTATAGCTAATTGTTCTATGCCTTTGCGCCTGTGCAAAACCTGCAAAACTTAGCTGATAAACTCTTGAATATAAATCTGAATCTTCGCTTACTAATACCAAATCGTCTTTTTGAAAATACGATAGCTCCCTGTCTGTTTGATTATCTAAGCCATCAATCCTGAAATTCCCGGTCTGATCTAAAAATTCCTTCATCTCTTTCGCAAGCCTGGCTTTAAACTCATCAACATCATGGTCATATGCCAAAGCAAACATCTCAAACTGTTGGCAAATAAAATTTAATTGCCTCAAATTCAGCGTATGAATCATTTTTGTAGGTGTAAATACGCTTGTCATATACCTTGCATTTTCCTGTGCCAGCTTTTTTATTGGTGTCTCTCTAATAGAATCATCCGAGACTAAAGAAGATTTTGTCTTTGGATAGACCTTATCAATTTCAGGAATTAAAATATCCATCCACTTATCATAAAGTGCCTTTTGTTTAGGCTCTATTTCAGACATTACAGTGTATCTGGCAGATTTCTCAGAAGTAGCATATTGTTTCTCATTGTTAAATAACATTGCTAAGGCCTTAGGCATTCCATCAAAATTAAAGGTTAGATTCATGTGCTCAAATACGCTATGATGGCCTGATTTTATAAGCCTCGATAATAAATTTTCATTAACAGGCTCATTTTGAATTTCATTCCAGTCTTTATATGAATTGCATATTCTTGCGCACCTTAATCCAAATTCAATCATCTCTTTAGAACCAGTGATGCCATTTGTGGAAGCAATTAGCTCAATATTCATAACAATAGAATTTTGCCTAAGTTTATATAAATCGTTGTAATTAAAAGAATATATTAAAAACGTTTTGTCATTTCAAACAACACTGTTCAACAAGATATGTAGACGAGCGCTAAAGAACTCCATTACCAAAAACCTAATACCTTTAGCTCTTCTTAATCTCTAATCATTTTCAGTTGGAAACTTAAAAAGCTCATCAACCAATTCAATGTAGGTTGAAGCGCTAAAGCCTTGGGCAAATGCTCCTTTGCTATTTTGTTCTTTTGCATCACTTATCTCAGATGCACAACCTAATGCATGCCCAAACAAGATATCGTATGTGCTTGCGCTAAGTATCGTTGAAACATACTTTGAATATCTTTTTGGGTCAAATCTGTTAAGGGCAATAGCCGCAATATTATTAATAAAATACCAGGAATCTCCGCGATGGTAGCTTTTTACATCCTCTCCAGTATTGTATGGGCAATAAAGCCTTGAATTCTTTTGGATGCTTGCAAAGCCTCCCCATGTGAGCCACAGCTCCTTAATCGCATAATCAAAGCAGAGCTTCCATCCCTCATCAGTCAAGAGGTTTGGAACAAAGTAATAAGCCAAAAATACATTTGGCCTAATCCATTTATTCTTAGTATTATCACTCAAATAAAGCCCATTCCAAAAATGCTTGATTACGTTCTTTCTAAGATCAATCTCGGCAGTCTTGTACTTCTCACGCCCAGTTATCTTATAAGCGCTTGAAAGAAGATAGATCATCATCGCCTGAACTTCAATATTGAAGCCAAGCCTATCATCCCCTTCGTATACTGAATCCATCCAGGTCTCATGTGGGTATGAAAAAACAAGCCCTGCTCTCATATGATTCTTTTGGATGTCATCAATTGTTGAAAGCATTTTTTTAATAATATCAAGATACATTCGCTTAGTGGTGGCACCAAAAGAGCTAAACCTGTTTTTCTTCCCGGGCTTAAAAATTAAAGCATCATTAAGCCTTTTGAAAATAAAGGGTAACGCATCAATTGAAAATGTCCCAATATCTTCAGAGAGTTTATTTTTTAACTTCCCACCAATAGAGCCCTTCACGAGCCTTTGTGCAATCTCAATACCTTTTTTCTGGTCTTGCTCAAGAATTGCAGATAGCATTATCGCTTCATCCCTGGGCCATTCCTGGCAAAACCAGGGAAATCCTGCAAAATAATACTGCTCATTCACACCTAAAAACTCAATATTTCTCTTTGCAAACGCATAGGCAAATTCAAGATGTGGATATTTAAAGCTCTTTTCATCAAGTTCTTCCAATTGCTTTTCTAAAGCATCAAAGCGCCTAATGTAAGATTTTGCATTGTCTACAACCCCTGTCTTATTAAACCCGGCAGTAATTACAATCTTATCCGAGAATATTTCGAGAGGCGAATAAACGTGCCTTTCAAAAGGAGGTGAATTTCTTGCTTTATCATGAGGATAATCAACCCTCTTCCATTCATCAATCCTTTTTGCGATGCCCTTAAAGCCAACGGCTACAAACATCTCAAACTCCTTTAGGTTTGAAAGCCCCTTCTCGCTTTCTTCTATACTCTTTTTAAAAGAAATTAGCGCATAATTTTCAAAAAGCTCAACTAAATATTGCCTTCCCCATTCGCTGTTATCATAAATTGATTTAACATCAAAAAAAGGCTTAATCTTATCAGGCTTTTTCAATCCATAAAAAAAGGATTTCTTAGAATCGGGCATAAAAAATCTTTCTTCGTTTTTTTCAAAGGCCTTTACAACCTTCTCTTTGGAAACTTCAATAGATGTTGGAATCGCCCTAAATCCCTCTACTTCAAAATGGTCCAAGACCTTAAACATCTCGCGTTCCCCTAACTTCCCTTTGTGAAAATAATAAAACCCATCATATCTGCTCTGATTTGCGGGAGAAAATGAGCAAAAACACCCTGATTTATCTGAAAGTAAAACCCTACTATCAGAATCCGTGTTTAAGCTAAGAGTTTTATTCTTTGACTTATAAATTATCTCTATCATTCAAGTTCACCTCTATAAAATGCAGCAGCGTCTTCAGGCGACATGCTATTCACATAAGTGCCTGTAAGCTCAACCCCTGCCCAAGTTGAAAGCCTGGGTTCAATTGAAATGTGAAAGTGAAGGTCAAATGAATTTGGCGATTCAATGAAATTAATATTAAACGGCGCGTTGATAACCTTTAGCCTTTTAAGAATTCTTAAGAGAAGCTCGGAAAGCTCATCGAAATTCTCCTCAAGCTCAGAAAAGAAACGCACATGCCTTTTAGGAAATATATTAACCTCAAACATGGACCTTGATGCATAAGGAGTAAATGATACAAAATTCTCGGTTTCAAAAACTCTCCTTAATGAATCCTTTTCAATGTTTAATATTCTGCAGTAAGCACAGTCTCCATACTTTGAGCTATTTATAGATTTCTGAAGGACTATCGCCGGAATGTGGTTAATTGCAAGTATCTGGCTATGCGAATGAATTAAAGAAATGCCTGCCTGTTCTCCGTGATTCTTAAAAATAACCACATATTGTATCCCTTTAATCTTCTTAAGCTCATTTTCCCTTTCAACATATATCTTAAAAATCTGAGTCACCCTTTTTGGAGAGAAATCCCAAAATTGTTCAGTATGATTATTTGTTTCAACTAGTATTTCATGTCTTCCAAAAGAATCTGAATATGTAAAAAAATTGTTATCAGTATTAATCTTATTATTTCCCTTAAGATCAGCAATAGGAAATTTATTCTTAAACCATCTCATATCCCATAAATCCTTAGAGCCTTGCAACGGAATTCTGCCTATCTCACACGTTGTCATTATTTCATTGCCCGGGCAAAAAGGGCAACTCGCTTTACTTAAAAGATGGGCTTTAGCGCTCTCACCCTTATCGTTATCGCTTTCACCGTTTTGAAGCTGCTGTTCCTTTTTAGCCAAATCCCTTGGCCTTTTTGCCCGATTGGCTGCGATATAAACAAATCTTGGAAGCACATAATCTTTTCTTAGCTCCATTCTAAGCGCCACCTCTTTTTGATAATGCTTTTGAAATGGCAATCTCGTGCGCCTCAAAATACTTGTTTGCTAAAGTTTCCCAACTTGCAAGATTAGATGTTTGTTTTGCTAAAATTTTCATGTCAACCCTTTGGTTTCTATCAAGTGAGCAGTACCAATAAAGCTTTTTGGCAAGGGCTATTGCACGATCCTCAAAGCCTTTATTCTCAAAATCTAAAACGAAAATTCCCTTATCTTGTGCATCTTTTTCTAGGATGAATTTGCCATAGCCTGCAAGGTTTGATGTTATGGCAGGCACACCGCAGGATATTGCCTCTAAAGGAGTGTAGCCCCACGGCTCGTAAGTTGAAGGGAAGATTGCTAAATGGCTTGCACTGATTGCCTCATTATAATCCATATCCAAAAGTCCATCTGGACCGTTTAGGTAAATGGGATAAAAGATTGTTTTAACAATATTATCTTGCGAATTAACAAGGGATTTTCGTCTAAGCATTGAAATGATTGAATCACTTTCATCAGCTATTATGTGTGTTGACAGTGGGGGATTTCCGACTCTTTTAATCATCCTGCTAGATTCTATAAAGTTTTCGTAAAGCTCTGACCCGAGTATATCTTCATATGAAGCGTTCGCCCCTTTAAGTAGTGAGTAAGTAAGTCTTTGCGTGATTTCAAGATTATTTTCTTTGATCGTTTCAAGCAGATCATCAAAAATTACCTTCGATCTTATTACGTTATTGTCAATTCCTTTAGTTGCTGCGGGGACAAAAAAGAAAACCACTATTTTTTTTTCATAATCCTCTCTTCTGAGCCTCTCGTCTAAAATTGAAAGCGCCTCGATGAGAATGTTCATTCCCTTTGAATAGAATTCATACCTGCTTGATATAAAAAACGTGAGTGTTTGTTCAATATCGAATGTATAATATGGGTAAAAGTACTCCATCATGAATTTTCTTTGTTTTACGCAGTTGCTCTTATGCTTTACAGATATTTCTTCGAACGTAGGGTAAGAATATGGGTTTATGCCATTTTCGAGAACGATATCAGCTTTTTTTGATAGAATTTTTTCAGCTTCTTTTGATGTTATCTCACTAACAGTTGAGAAAATTTCAGATATATTTGCACATACCTTTTCAGTTAGGTGCTTTGCAGAAAGTGAGTATTTCTTTGCCTCTAAATCAAAGTCAGATATCCTTTGTGCCTCGAAGAATACTTCCATGTTTTTGCCTGCGATGGCCCTTCCCATTACAGTTGCATGGGTTGTGAATACACAGGCAACTTTTGAGTTTATAGATTTAAGATGAAGAATTCCACCTCCGCTAAGCCACTCATGAAACTGAGCTACGATATTATTTTCAGGGCTTGCCTTTTGAAATTCCTCAATAAGCATTCCTGCGCAACTTGACCAAAGAATAGGCTCGTCATAATCGTAGTAGCTAGTATTAAGCGAATCAATCCCAAAGTTATTCCAGTACCTGCCTTTAATCTCATTATTTAGATAGCCCGCCTTTGAGAAATCTATTAATATTGTTTGAGGAGAACCAGGGATTCTCCATTTTCCAAAGTAACAGGTGATTCCTTTTGCCTTTAATGTTTCAAAGATTTTTTTGATTGTTTTAGGCATAGGCTCCTCAACAAAGTTGCCTACATTTTTATCTGGGAAATAAGGGCCTAAAAGAAAATACGATTTATCATATTTTTGAGTCATGTATCTCGCTTTGGATTCAACTACCCTATATATCCCACCAACCATATTGCAGACTTCCCAGGATACCTCAAATACAAAATTGGCTCTTGCCAAAACCAAACCACCTCTTGATATTTTTTAAAACATAACCCTTACAAAAAGTTAAGCAAAAAATTATTTTAAAACCACTCTCTTAATTTAAAATAAAATCCCTGTGTGCTAAAAGCATCCTAACTCCAAGGGAAAACCGCTAAAATTATTTTAACTATAGGCTAAATTGCTTATCCTTTGAAAGCATATTGATTATATACTTCAAGATTGCAATTTCTAATTCCTTTGGGTTTCTTATTGGAAGTATGACCTTCTCAAATTCCCCATCACCATACATCTCCTTAATCCAATTGTAAAAATCGTTCTTTTCATCATTTACGTGATGATAAAATGTGTAATCATCAACATGGTCCAGCAGATGGATTAGGTCCCAGATATTTGAGAGGATCTCTCCATTTGCAACTAAAAACTTCTTATCTTCTCCAACATCCTCGCAAAGCTTTGATAATACTACCTTTTTTGTGGCCTGCTTGAGCGTTGTGTTAGCTGCCTTTTTCTTTGTTGTGCCCTTTGGGCTTTTAGTTTTCATCTTAAAACACCTCTTTAAAATAATTTTCACTTTGTTGAATTTTTTAAAATGAAAAACCTCGGCATAAATGTCGAGGTATCTCGTGGATAGTCGAGGTTTTTCGTCCATGAATCCGTCTATTCTTACTTTGGCTTAAAAAATCAACAACCTCACCCTAAAGGGCGAGGTATGTTGGTAATATAAAAGCATGTGCTGTATTCAGCGAGGTTGTTGATTACAAAAAAGCGTACCGAGTCCTCGTGTTGAAAAACGAGGTATGCTTTTCTATTGACCAAAGTATGCGAATGACGGATTCATGAAATCAAATATCCAAAAATTATAGCTCAATCACCAATAATTGGCAATCATTTTTGCGCCATAAAATCTAAAGTTACTGTAAATCCTTAGTCTTTTCTTGCTTAATTAAAAAATCTTCTTTGTTATGCACAATTCACTTTTTATGTGGGCTTTAAAACCCTTTACCACGTCTTTTGGGCGAATTTTTTAGGATCCTAAAAATTCACTTGTCAATTCATTGTTCACATCATATCCCTGCCTTTAGGTCGGGCTGTGGCACTTGCAGTGGATTTTTATGATCTTTTAATGACTTGTTCTTTGAAACAATCTCTTCAGCCCTTGTTTTTATATCCGAAAAGATATTCATAAAGTAAACAAATGCATCGTAGGGAGTTTCATAAGGGCTAAAATATTTATGAACATCGCCATCATTAAAGTACTTGGTGCACATATAATAAAAATGATCAGAGGTCTGAAGCTTTCTCCAGGTTTCAATTAGATTTTTATCTTTAGATTTCTTAACAAGCGATTCAATTTCATATATCTTTGCGAGTGCATTTTGTTGCATGCTGTTACCAATCCATGCAGATAAGTCTCTTTCCGTATCCGCCCATGAAAGGTAAAATGGAACATCGTATACCTTTTCTGGAATAAATGTGCTTGCGCTTTGCGCGGGTGTAAAAAATTTGTGGTTATACCTATTTGAGTATTCTATGAATTTGCTGAAAAAATTAAAAATTCCGGTATCTTCCCATTGGTGTTCTCCAAATGTTTCGTAATCCATAAAAAGATTGATTACATCTGAGCCAAAGCCCGATTGTCCAATCCATTCAATGTACTTTTCAGCCTTAAGAGGCCACTCCTTCCAGTTTTTATCAGAAAACCTAAATGCGATGTCATCTGATAATCTGTAATTCTTCAAAAGAACGGATATTGTTTTTTTTGGATTTGTATAAACCTTGTTTGGCGAGTTTCCTTTTAACACGAAATCTGCTCCTTCAGCAAGAATTGCATCATAACCAAGGCTTGAAGCGAAATCGGCAATCTCATTAGAGTATACAAGCTCGGTATTTCGAAATGTAGTTGGCTTTTTAGAAAACAGTGAATCTATAAGCTGTCTATGTAAAAGTATTTGTTCTTTATATTCTTCTTTAGAATGAATGAATGCAAGGGAGTGATAATATGTTTCATCGAGCACTTCAACATTTTTACTAGTGCATATCCTTTTAAAAAGGGATAAAAGCTCTGGAAAATAACTTCTTACCTGATCTAAAAACACTCCTGAAAAGCTAAATGCAATCTTGAAATCAGGGTATTTTTTTAATAACTCAATAAGCATTTGGGTAGTAGGAATATAACATTTCTTGGAAACCTTTTCTAATACCTCAAAATTCTTTTGCTCATCAAAGTAGCTATCACTTTTTGAGATATCAAAAACAGTAAACCTCCTAACCCTATATGGCTGGTGTACCTGAAAATATAGCGATATATTCGTCATTTTAAAAGACCTGAATTGTTTCTTAGCCTAAAAAAAGCCCAAGGCTAGGAATTGCTACCTTTAAAAACCCCTTGCTTCTTAATTACTCTCCGTTTTTTAATATTTATAAATTTTGGCATATTTATTGACTATGAAAGCACTTTTTCATAAACGCTTTTACATGTCTTAGCACTGTTATCCCAAGTAATCTTTGTTACCTCAAAATATCCATGGTTTTTAAGCTCATTTCTAAGGCATTCATATCTTAATATGGATACAATTTTATTTGTCATTTCGTTGACATCCCAAAAGTCTACTTTGAAACAATTATTTATTATCTCAGATACCCCTGATTGTTTTGATATTATTACTGGTGTTCCACAGGCCATTGCTTCTAAGGGAGTAATGCCAAAAGGCTCAGATACCGAAGGCATAACATATACATCAGCCTGCCTGTAGATATAATCAATATCATCACCAGTTAAAAAGCCGGTAAAAAACACCCTATCAGATAATCCCATTCTTGAGGCTTCTTCTATCATCCATGGAAGCATATCTCCAGAGCCCGCAACGAAGAACTTTACATAAGGTTCGAATTCTAAAACCTCTTTTGCAGTTCTTAAGAAATACTCAGGTCCTTTTTGTATTGTGACCCTGCCTAAGAAAAGC
Source organism: uncultured Methanosarcinales archaeon (assembly GCA_964615385.1). Classification (GTDB taxonomy): domain Archaea; phylum Nanobdellota; class Nanobdellia; order Woesearchaeales; family UBA119; genus DAOSEK01. The sequence goes on along the minus strand of CAZTMQ010000002.1, from coordinate 9,176 downwards.
ACGATTTTGTCATTTGGAAAAATCTTGATTTTGGAGCCATTACCATTGCCCTTTTTACCATTCACCTCAACAGCGTTATGAACTACATCTACTTTATCAGGAGAAATCCCGTATTTTTCGCAAACTATATTTTTAGTATAATTGCTAACAGCGATGATCCTATCACTTGCTTCAAAGCCCATTTTTTCAATCTCGTATATCTTTTGGTTAGGATGACCTCCAGTTCTGTCAAATTCTGTTGCGTGAATCTGGACAATCATCTTTTTTTTGGTTTTTTCTTTAAGAAGCACGGCAGCAGGATAAGTCATCCAGTCATGAGCATGGATCAGATCAAAATCAGTTTTTTTAGAAATCTCATAAACCCTTTTAGCATAGAATTCAACCTCAAAAAAAAGATTAGCTCCATACGCAGAGAAGTCTCTTGTTTTGGAAGATGGGGTTTTCGAAAACGAGAAATTGCTTAGAATTTTGCTCTCCCCTGCATATGGAACTAATTTTGAATCTACAAAAATATGATTTAAGTGGCTATAACACTCATCATCAGAATCAACCTTGGCATTCACTACACTCAAAAATGAACTCGTAATAGGTATAGGTGTTTTTGGAATGACAAAAGTAATGCCAACACCGAGCTTGCTTAAGCCCTTTGTAAGCCCATAGCAGGCTGTCCCTAACCCTCCGCTTTTGTAAGGAGGGAATTCCCATCCGAGCATAAGAACCTTCATTCACACCACTAATAACAATAAAACACTTACAAAAATCTCAAAAGCGATCAAAGTAAAAACTAAACAGCTCAACACTGACCGCCACCCACCTTCTAACATAACTTTTTATAACTAATAGTCCATAAATCTTATCAATCACTCAAAAGTAATGAAGGGGCAGTATTTATAGAATTGGTTTGCAAATCTTAATTGCCGTCAATATCCAAAAGAGCAAATGATAAATATATTTTTATCTTAAATCAATTATGTGAACTCATCGATTTTTAAAAAGCTATCATCTTGTTTTAGCTTGAAAATATTTTAGCTCGTATTTTTTTTTGATAGCAGTAATAACAGGTGACATTTCCCTTTCCAATCCTAATATTTTTGAGCATTCTTTTGCTGTTTCAATTATTTGAACTATTCTAGGATAGAGTTGTATGGCATCATTTTTTTCTTTGGTATATCTTATTGCCTGAGAAATTGCTTTGGCTAATGATACCGAGTTTACTTTAATCTGTAGATCATATAAAAAGTTGACGGCTAAATTATCTTCTTTGGTAAGATCTTCATCATTATTTAATTTTTTCACCCGTATTTTTCTAGGCAGTTCCACTTCTTTTTTGTCGTTTTTAAAAGCCAAGATTTTATTCATCACACAATTTTGATAGCATAAATATCGTGTATTTAACAAAATATCTTCAACCTTTTCCTTAATGGCGGAATAATTTTCTTCAGAATCCATTTTGTTTATACTTGCATATATACCTTCAACAAAACTTTCTAACTTTGCGATATTTCCTTCCTTTGCAGAAGTTATCACAGAATTTAAACCATCTTCGATTGAGCAGTCTACTCTAAATTTTTTCATAAGACTAGCGAGCTTCCCCTCAAGGTTTAAATCATTACAAAGCGCCATTTTAGTTATATCGCTAAAAAGCCATATCAATACAAGTATTTATACTTTTGTAATGCTGATATTTTTCGAAGAAAGTGCAGTATAAAGAATATGATTCTCAAAAGAATATTTAATTTGACTTAGGCATCTTAGCGCCCATCTTTGAAAGTACTTTTCCCATGTTCTTTTCAGATCCTTTTAGCATCTTCATTATCTTCTTTGATTGCTTATATTGCTTAACTAATTCTCTTATATCGGATTCAGTTATTCCGCTTCCTTTTGAGATTCTTTCAATTCTTTGGGAATCGATTGTTTCAGGCTCTTCTAGTTCATTCTTTGTCATTGAAAGCATAGCAATTTTCCATTTCTCCATTTTCTCCTGTTGAACATTTATCATATCTTTTGGAATGTTTGCGTTAGAAAATCCTGGAATCATCTCAAATACCTTACTTAGAGGGCCAAGCTTTTTCATACTTTCAAGCTGTTCGTACAAATCTACGAGGTTAAATTCTCCCTTAAGAAGCTTTTTTGAAACGTCTTCAATGTCTTCATTTTCAAAGGCCGTAGAAATCTTATCAAGGAGTGAATCTAAATCGCCCATTCCCAAAAGCCTTCCTACAAAGCCCTTAGGATTGAACTTCTCAAGATCATCAATCTTTTCGCCAGTTCCTATAAACTTGATCTTGGCTCCACTAACTGCACAGGCCGCAAGCGCGCCACCGCCCTTAGCAGTGCCATCGAGTTTTGTAATTATGATTCCATTTACATCGCAGCTCTCATGAAATGCCTTTGCCTGTGAAATTGCAGTTTGGCCGATATCTGAGCTTATGACAAGTATTCTTTCATGTGGTAAGACTACACTATTAAGCCTTTTTAGCTCATCAATTAATTCATCAGATAAGGCATCCCTACCCGCAGAATCGATAATTACTATGTCATATTTATTTAGCTCCTTTTCAAAGGATTTGTAAATCTTAACTGGGTCCTTCTCTTTAGGATCCCCAAACACATCAACGCCTATCTTTTTTCCAAGCTGTGATAATTGTTCGAATGCCGCAGGTCTCCAAACGTCTGTTTGAATCATTGCAACCTTGCTGCCCCGCTTTTTAAAATAATGAGCGAGTTTTCCCGATTGGGTAGTCTTTCCAGAGCCAAATAGACCAACTAGCAGTATTTTTGTGGGCTTATTTGTAAGGTCAATCTTAGACTCTTCATCACCCATGAACCTGACGATTTCCTCATATACAATCTTTACAATATAATCCTTTTTAGAAATCCCCTGTGGAGGCTTTTCCTTAAGCGCCCTCTCCTTTATTTTAGAAGAAAGTTCAAATACTTGATTTACATTAACATCAGATTGCAAAAGTGCTCTTTGAATCTCTTTTACAAGCTCGTTGATGAGCTTTTCATCTATGAAAAGAGAGCCTGCAAGTTTTGATAAAGTCTTTCTTAGTGATTCACCAAGCTTTTCAAGTACCATAGAATGAAGAAAACCTTATTGTTTTATATATTTTTGCAAGAAAAAATAATTTGTTTAGAAAATTGTTAAAAATCAAAAAAACAATTTTAAGCCTTCTTGAACTTAGCAATGGAATCGATAAGGTCAACATGCCCTAAAAAAAGTGCCCTGCAACAATATCTGTCAAGCCCAAAGCTATCAAGTACCTTCTTTGGCTCTTCTCCCTTTGAAACCCTCTCTTTGTACTCTTCCCAAAGATGGGCTAAAGGCTTTCCGCAACTAAAACATCTTATTGGAATTATCATTTTTGGTGTTCACCTATATGATTTTTGCCTCTTAGCTCTTGCCTTACTTCTGTTAGGCTTTCTAACCTCTTTTCTCCTGGTATCGGCAACTACCAAATTCCTATCGTACTCTTCAAAGGTTTCTTTTAGCTTTTCATCCTTTGTGTATTCTGAGATTGCCCTTGCAATCGCTAGCCTTGCGGCCTGTGCCTGGCCAGAGAATCCTCCACCGTAAACATTAACATCTATATTGATAGTTTTCGAAATGTTACCTGCTAAAACTAAAGGCTCTAAAACCTTAAGCCTGTAAGGTTCGTTGTTATACTCGTCCAGTGGGACTTTATTAATTCTCACAATCCCCTTTCCTTCAGTGATTGTAGCCCTTGCGATAGCTCTTTTTCTTTTTCCTGAAGCATGTGCTGTTTTATCATTCATTTTTTACCACCCAAAAGCCTGCAGATATCTGCTATACTTTGGTATTCTCTCTTAGGGAGTTTGGTTAATAATGCATCTTTAACAACGATAAAATCCTTTCCCTCGAAAGACTTTGGAACTGCATTATAGCATTTAATCCTTGAAAATGCCTTCTTCCCATCTCCAGTTTTGTAAGGAATCATTCCCCTTATGAGTCTTTTAAAGAGCCGTGAGGGTACTTTAGGGTAAAATGGACCGTGTGCATAAGTACCTCTTTTGAACTTGTTTAGGTACTCTGCCAAAATATCCTTTTTACCTCCTGAGATTACTGCATAAGCGGTATTAACGACAACCACGTCTTCGCCTAATATTGCTGATTTGGCGATCCTTGAGCCAATTCGTCCTAAAATTGCATCCTTTGCATCATATATTATCATAAGTAATCACCTTTAACCAATTATTTTGAGCTTTTTGCCTTTTGGATTTTCTTTCATGAGCTCTTCCAAATTCAAAACCTTTGATTTTGACTTCTCAAGTTTCTCTGTGGCCTTTGATGAAAAAGCCCATGCCGCAACTGTTATCTTTTTATTAACATCGCCTGAAGATAAAACCTTTCCTGGCACTACTATAACATCGTTTTCTTTGCTAAACCTGTTTATCCTTGAAAGATTGATTGCCCTTCTTTCTCTAGTTGGTCTTTCAAGCTCTGTTGCAACCTTTTTCCAAACACTTACCTTTTCTTTTGCAGAAAACTCTTTAAGCTTTCTAATCGTTTCTAAAAGATGATTATTAGTTGGTCCTGTTCGTTTCATATCTTTTCAACCTCGTGATTATTGTATTATTGCATTGAAAGGATGCGGGAGAAGGGGTTTGAACCCTCGTAGGCACTAAGCCACACGGCCCTCAACCGTGCCCGTTTGACCACTCCGGCACCCCCGCAAAGCTTATAGTGACTTTTTCAAATCATCCCCCATTTCAGAGATTATTTCTGAAGCCTTTTCCATCATCTCTTTTATTTCTAACTGCCCAAAGGACTCTACTGAAAAGCAAAAGTCCTTGTTGCTTGCTGAAACGTGTATTGACTCGCATACATTTGAGCAGGCAAGACAAAGGCTACAGTCCATCACCTTATTTTCATTTATCTCAAGCTTCCCAGATGTTGCCTTAAAGATGTTTTTAGGGCAGATATCGCTAATCTCTTTTGGATTTTCGCATTTTCCCTTTATCTCTATTTTTGGCACGCCTTTATAATAAACGTGGCCTGGGCTCCATTTCGCATGTTCAAGGCCTATTCCAAGGGTTGCTGTAGCTATAAATTCAATCTCTTGGCGCTCCAAAAGCTTGACTATTGGCATTTCTGGAAAAGCTGGCTTAATCTTTGGGTCCGAAGAAACCAAATCTTTTGCATAAACTGTACAAGGGCCTTTTGCACTCAGCTTGATCTTTAGTGTACACTTTGCACAGCCTTCTCCTTTACAGCTACATTTAGATGGCAATTCGTATGATTTTAGATCTGTTTTTAATGGAATTAATCCTAGCCTGTTTGCAATAATCTCATCATATAATGCAGATGAATTTTTTACAAACTCAACCTCATTAATGGCCATTGTGGGGACTAAAGAAATAATAGTTCTCCTCAAAGCATTTACAAAAGCAGGAGTTTTATTCTTTATTAGAAAAACTTCTTTTTTTCTTTTGTTATCTTTTGAAAGGATTTCAATACTCATTTAGACCCTCCTCCCCCTTTTTCCTCCTTTCTTTCTGCACCCATCGTGAGGAACAGGAGTAACATCTTCGATAAGTCCAATTCTTAGACCTATTCTTGAAAGTGCTCTGATAGCGGCTTGGGCTCCAGGGCCTGGCGACATCGGGCCGTTGTGCCCTCCTTTTGCCCTGATTCTAACATGAATACCAGTAATCCCTTTCTCAATAGCAGACTGACCAGCTCTTTTTGCGGCGATCATTGCAGCCGTTGGAGAAGACTCAAGCCTATGAGCCTTAACGACTTGTCCACCAGAGCTTATTGCAATTGTCTCGCTACCGGATATATCAGTAATGTGAATAATGGTGTCATTATAAGAGGAATATATATAGGCAATTCCCCACTTTGAATTATTTTCTCTTCTTTCGTTCATAAAAATCACCTATTTACTCCTTTGGCTCCTCCTTTTTCTTAGAAGCCTTTTTTTGCTTTGTGGCAGGCTTTTCTTTTGGAGCCTTTTCATCATCTGTCTCAACAGTGCCATCATCCTTTTCATCTAAATCATCGCCTTTATCCTGTTGAGTAAAAGCCACCTTTGAGCCAGTTGATAGTATCTTATTTCTTTCGGGGTGGTCAGGGCTTCTAAATGGAGAACTCAATACAAAATCTATCATATTTTCTTTAGAAACCTCAACAAGATAAGATGGCGAGGTTTGCTTTTGCCCATCAATAGCAATATGCCCATGGGTAATGAGCTGTCTTGCCTGTCTAAAAGAATTTGCTAGCCCTTTTCTTACAATTACTGTTTGAAGCCTTCTTTCCAAAACGTCCTTTGGCTTTAAGTTCAAAACCTCATTTGTTGTTGCATCAGCCTTTAATAATCCTAATTTAGAAAGTTTTGAGATGAGTTGCTTTTTTTCAATCTCTGCTTGATCTCCTCTCGCAACAATAAGCTTTTTTGCCATATCCGATGAGTTCTTAATAAACGTCTTCATCTTCCAAAGCTCCTTGTGGTTAGCAAGGCCATATTCCTTTATTAGTCCTGCTTCCTCTTCAATCCTCGACTTTTGCCAAGGATGCATTGGTGTGTTGTATCTTTTTCTTTGTTTTTTAGGATCGCCCATTTTTAATCACTCTTTTATTTCTTTCCACCTTTTGCTGGCTTTTGAGAATCAGCCTTTGGCTTTGCGGCGGGTTGGCTTTTCTTCTTGGATACGCCCATTGCCTTCCCTTTATTTCTTCTGAAATTAGACCTAGTTCTCTGCCCTCTTACTGGGAGCCCTCTATTGTATCTTGAGCCTCTATAAGTCTTAATTCTCATATTGGTCTTTTTAATTTGGTCTACATAAAATCTTATTTCAGGACCTATCAAGATCTTTGAGTCTCCTGTTTCAGGCTCATTTCTAAGGTTAAGCATATAATCTGGAATTCCATATTGAGATGGGTTTCTTATTGCTCCTTCAAGCTTTTTTATCTGCTCTTCATTAAGATGTCCGATTCTCATATCTCTATCCATCTTTAATACATTGCAGATTGCATTTGCAAGCGAGAAGCTAATTCCTTTTATGCTTGCTATTCCAGCATAAAGTCTCTTATTTCCCATTATATCTTCGTTCGCTACACGAACTATAGGCTTAAGATGAGCCTTTTGGACTTTCTCTTCTTCAGACATGTTTAAAATCACCTTGAATAGGATATTAGCTATTTACCTAAAAATCAAGCAAAGACAACTCAAGAATAGAACATTAAGCACTAAGCTCTATTCTTTTCGCCCATTTTAGGACTCGAGCTAATATTGGATGGGAATCTATGTTTATTTTTAAAGTTATCTGTTTTTTTAACTGCGATCGTTTAAGACAATCTTAAGCTTTTGCTAAGTGATTTTTTAATTAGATGTTGAAGGTAATATTTATAAAGCCTGCAAAATCCCCCAGCTATAATAATTAGGATGTGGGGAGTAGCTTCCCTGAACTAATGAGAAGAAAATAATGGAGGCTAAAAAATGGGAATCTATAAGTATGTTAGAGAGGCTTGGAAAAAGCCAACCGAAAATCTAAAAGGGATTTATCGGGAGAGAATTTCTGAATGGTCTAAGGGCGAATCAACTGTAAGGATTGAGAGGCCAACAAGGATAGATAGGGCAAGAGCTTTAGGGTATAAGGCGAAACAAGGGTATGTAGTTGTTAGGCAAAGGGTTCCAAGGGGCGGAAAACAAAGGCATAGAATAACCGGCGGAAGAAGGTCAAAACATAATAGAAGAAACCTTGTGCTTGCTAAAAATTACAGGCTACTTTCAGAAGAGAGATGCCAGAGAAAATATCCAAACCTAGAGGTTCTAAATAGCTATTTTGTAGGAAAAAACAAGAGCTATTATTTTTATGAGATTATCTTAGTTGATAAAGAGCATCCTTCAATAAAAGCGGATTCGAGGATCAATTGGATTTGCAATGGGGCCAACACCAAAAGGGTGTTTAGAGGGCTTACGAGCGCAGGAAGGAAGATAAGAGGATTGCGCCACAAAGGAAAGGGTGCAGAGAAACTAAGACCTTCCAAAAGGGTCAGGATTAATAAAAAATCCAACCAAAAACATGCTAATAAAACCTTTTTGAAGTAATTCAAAATAGGGTTGATAAGAAAAGAAAGTGATGCAAAGAAGAAGTCATTAGAAAAAGGAATTTAAAAAGCCTTATCATTTGGTGTTTTATTGTCCTTTTAATTCTTTTTTTTTTCGTTTTTTTTGGCTTATTCTTTCAATTTTTTATTATCTTATTTTCTTGTCATTTTATTTTCTTGTGCAAATTAAACAATTTCTATTTTTTTTAACTTCTATTTTTCTTAGTAACATTTCTTCAAAATCAAATGTAATTAACTTTCCATCAAAGTCACTTGAAATTCCTAAAAGCATCTTTATAGCTACATATGACTGAATTGAAGCAGCCAAAACATTTACTGGTGCGATAACTGCCTTTGTATCATCATTTAAATCTAAGGTAATATCATTTTCCATTTTGTTATTTATTTGGTCCTTTGATTTTTCAAAATTATTTCCATATTTGTATTTTGTATTGGCTTTTTTACCTTCTTTTCCTATGTATAAAAAACAGGATAAGCAAGGGTCATTAACATTTTTAGGGTAAACCATTACTTTTGAATTCCCAATCATTGCAAACACTGCAGGCTTTTGATAAAATACAATTGCTTTATTTATAAGATATCTTGCACAAAGGTTATCTGTTCCATCAATTATTAAGTCATAATCTTTAATGATATCCATATTTTTTTCAGAGAACTTTTCAGTTATATATTTAGTTTTCATTCCGTTAAAATAGGAAGAGAGCCTTTCTGATGTAAGTTGGGCCTTTGGCTTGCCAACATCATTAACGCAAAACAACTGTCGATGTAGGTTTGATATCTCTACTCTATCAAAGTCCATTATTGTTAAATCAAACACCCCTGTCTTAAAAAGAATGGTTGATGAGAAACTTCCAAGCCCGCCTGCACCAATGATTAATACCTTTTTTTTAGATAGCTCCTTTATCTTTTCAGGGCTTAGCCAGGAATACAAAAGCTCTCTTGAAAAGTACCTTAGTTTAAATTCATCTTCAAATTTCGATTTATTTGTCATTTTTCCCTAGGAATAGCTATTTTTTTGGCTTTTAGCTAGTGTGTTGCACAAATCGATAGATATAAATTGACTTTTTTCCAGAAACTGAGT
>CAZTMQ010000001.1:26685-51015 GCA_964615385.1 uncultured Methanosarcinales archaeon | reverse complement strand
GAGACTGCAACTAAGTACTTTGAAGAGTGTGAAAGGATTTATGAGAGTGGGGTTTAAAGAATCTTAATATAATGTTTTTTTATATTTCACTTAAACCTGAAATTATATTTATTCGTGTTTTATTAAGCTTGAATTTAGTGTTGCCTTTAATTCTAAAGAAAGCTCCCTTTGCCTTTGAAGCTTTTTTATTGCAATTTCTTTTGAGATTTCAAGATTTAACTTATTTAGTTCGTCAATTTGGCCTTTATCATTTTGAAGATATGTAATGGTTTCTATGGTCGATCTTTTCTTTTGACCTGCATAAAGTATTGGTCTGATAAACCCAGACATCCCAATATCTGCTAAGAGATCTGCATCCTGAAGAATTTTTAGTTCAATGGATTTCTCACCTTTAAAATCAAGCCTTTTATCGTGATTTGCTACTAGAAAACTTACTTTTTTTATAAAATCGTTTTCAAAATTTAATTCATTGAGAATTTTTTTTGCAATAGAAACTCCCTTTTTGGGATGGGTTGACCACTCTTTATTGCCTGTAGAGAAATTGTCTGTCCCACTCTTAAACATTGTAAGCTCAGATTTTCCAATATCATGGAGTAAAGAACTTATTAAAACCAACTCTTCGTCAAATTTGCAAGCGTTTTGCGATAGAATTTTTATCAGATTTTCTGCTTCTATGAAAACCCTTAATGTGTAGTAGGTTTCATCTAAAGGCCCGCTTGAAAGGTAGGGGCTTTGTTCAAATAATTTCTTGACAATTTGGTATAATTCGGCATAGTTTTGATGCTTATTGTTCATTTCCACTCGCTTTGAGAAACGCTGTTAGTTAATATATTTTTCTGGGAAAAAGAAAAATAAAGGATCAAAGTTGACAAGTCATACACCATTGTGGCTTGATAGCTAACGCAACCTTTATAAAGGATGCAAAAATCCTTATTAGTGGTTTAGAGGTTCTATAGGCGATTTAGATAGGTATATTTGTTTATTTTTGCGAGGGATACGAATATGAGCAAGGTTTATGAAGTAAGCCCAAGGGCATTAATCGATAAGTGCGCTGAGGAGCTAAAACAAATAAGTAGCATAACACCACCTGAATGGTCTAGTTTTGTAAAAACGGGGATCTCAAAGGAAAGACCTCCAGTGAGGCTTGATTGGTGGCATGTTAGGATGGCTGCGGTCTTTAGGAAGATATACATTAACGGGCCCATCGGGGTTTCGAAGCTTAGAACGGCTTTTGGTTCGAAGCAGAACAGGGGGTTTGCACCTGAAAGGTTTAAGCAATCCGGTGGAAGCCATATCAGAATGATACTACAGCAACTTGAAAACGAAGGCTTTTTAAAAAAGGTTGAGAAGGGCGTTCATAAAGGGAGGATTCTTACACCTAAGGGAAAGACTTTCCTGGAAAAAATAGCTGAAAGTGTGGCATTAGAGCAAAAGGATAAGCCAAAAAAGGTGGAGAAGAAGCCTAGAGAAGAAGTTGAAAGAATTCCTAATATTAAATCGGCTCCAGCTCCAAAAAAGGAAGAGCAAAAGAAGAAGAATAAAAAGAAAGAGGAGCCACAATCTACTGAAGATACCTCTTCAACTGAAGAAAAGCCTAAAAAAGGCAAAAAGGGAGCTAAAAAATGAATGAAAACCCTTTGATTACTAATATTATCAGGCAAAAAGAGGCTCTATTGAATATCAATAGCTCAGATATAATGGAAGGAATAGAAAGGGGTTATGATAAGAAGATGAGCTCATTAAAAAAGCTTGTATTAGGAAAGCTTGATAGTGACGCTTTGGATTCGTATTATAGCTTTGAAAGGCTTTATCCAAGCCTTTCTGGAAGACTTTTATATGGGCTTAGTAAAGAGAAAGAGATAACAAAAGAGACCCTTTTTAGCCAGATGAAAGATTTAATCAAAGAGCTTTAATAAGGTGCATTATTATGGGAAAGATAAAACATCCATCAATTAAAAAGGCGCTTTCGAAAGCGAACTCAAAGACCAAGTGGGCCCCGTTTTGGGCAGTCCTTAAGGTTTTCGGAAAGACAAGAAGGGTCCATCCTTCAAGGATTACTGATGAAAAGAGAAGCTGGAGAAGGGGCAAAATCAAGATCTAAATAGGTGAAAAGTAAAATGGCAGATGAAGAAAAGATTTATGTCATTCCTTTAAGAAGAATATTTTTAGGTTTCCCTAAATACAAAAGGGCAAATAAGGCTCTTAGAGGTGTTAGGGAGTATCTTGAGAAGCATCTTAAAAGTGACAAGATAAGGATTGGAAAGGGCTTAAATGAAGAGATTTGGAAGCATGGTATTAAAGAGCCCCCTCATCACGTAAAGGTCATTGCAAAAAAAGACAAAGATGGCGTGATTACTGCTGAGCTTTTTGGCTATGTTGATAGGAAGGCTAAAAGGCTTGAAGAAAAGCAAAAGGCTTTAGCATCTAAAAAACCTAAGGAAGAGTCCAATAAAAAAGATAAGCCAAAGGAAGATGATGCTAAGCTTACAAAAGCAAAGGAGGCCTTAGAGTCAGCATCTGAAAAAGGGAGCACTTCAACAAAGAAGGATACAGTAAATACAGATGTTAATAATAAGGAAGTATCCAAGCCAAAGCGAAGCCCAAAAAAGAGGGCTCCAACCAAAAAAGATTAAAACTTTTTATTTTTCTTAATTATATTTCTTTTAAATATTTGATGCAACTTGTAGAACCTTGCCTTAAGATAATACTTCTCAACTGTTTATCGTTTCTAATCTATCGGGTTAAGTAATAGCCTGTTTGTCTCTATTGGCTTTTTTATATCAAAGTAGCCTTTAAGTGGAGAATAACCATCTAGCTCTAGCGCATACTGAACCCACGAGCCTGTTGGGACCTTTAAATACGCCCTTCCTTCATTATTAGTAATAAGCCTAAAGACACCTTCTGGGGTTTTTGCAAACACCTCTGCTCCTGCCAATGTGTTGTAATTGGTATCCATAAGGCTCAAGGTTACATCTGTATATCCAGCTTTGATTAGAACAACATCCAACTGGCTGATTACAGAATCTAATGATAATTCCTTTTGGTATTCGAAATAACCTGCTTTTGAGACTGTAAGGTAAGAGGGATAGTTTTTTGATATTGTAAACTCGCATAGTTTATCCTTATAGCATAATTGTGAGACTGTGTCTATTTTACTTGAAATAGTGACCGATACAGAATCAATTTCATTGCCAGATTCATCTTCAATGTTGAGGATTATTTTAGAGGTTTCTTCTTTTACTAAAAACCCTGTAATCCCATCGTTTCCAAGTATCAGAAAAAATACCAATGCAAAGCTAAGCCCAATCAGGACCAGTGAAAAAAACTCTTTTGATTCCATTAAAAACCCCTCTAGACTAACACTTGATTAAACTATTTTATTAATCTTTTGTTTTTTTGGTGGGAGAAATACCTTTTTAGGGTAATATAAAATTCGTTGAAATTCTAGAGTAGATATTGGTTCATTTTGTAGTGGGTCATTTGCATTTAATGTTTCTTTTGTAGATGTTGATTTTGGTATTAATAGGAAATAACTTAAATTTGCTAGCTAAAAAAAATATTAAGACAGGTGTAAAGATTATTTTACCCAGTATAGGTTGATGGGAAAACTAAATTTGTAGGGGAAAGTAATATATATATAAGTTACGCAGACAATTAATTGAGAGTTAATTAAGGTGGTTTTATGAAATGGGTTATTTCGCTTGGTGGCTCTACTTTTATTCCAGAAGGTATTGATGTTCCCTTTATCAAGGATTTTGTGGAGCTTATTGAAGAGAGAGCAATGGATGGTGATGAATTCAGAATAGTGTGTGGTGGAGGAAGAATCTGCAGGTATTATACAAATGCGATTAAAGATGCCAAGGGCGCGCAGGAAATAGATGGCTTTAAGATTGGCACATTTGTTACCCGTGTTAATGGCTTTTTATTGATGAAGTTCTTTGACAAAGAGCTTTGCTATGATAAGGTTGTTATTAACTACGATAAGTGGAATGGAACTGCTAAAAGAATAGCTATTGGAGCAGGCCATAAACTTGGTCATTCTACTGATTTTGATGCCTTTTCTTTTGCAAAGGCTGAAAAGGTTAGGATTATTATTAATGTTACAAATACTAAATATGTTTATGATTGCGATCCCAATAAGAACCAAAATGCTCGACCTATTAAGAAAATTTCTTGGACGGATTATATCAATATGATTGACAAAAGCTTTAGCCCAGGTGATAATTTTCCATTTGATCCTATTGCATCAAAGGGATGTGAAAAAAAGCAGATGAAAGTAATGATTGTTGGTAGGGATTTGGAGAACTTAAAAAGGCTTTTTGAAGGAAAAGAATTTGTTGGAACAATTATTGAATAGGGTTTAACTCTTTAGGTGTTTTGTGAAAAAACCTATATTTAAAAATAGAAAAGTAATATCCCTTTTTGAATGAAAAATATTAATGATTTAAAGAGGCTTTCAAGGGAGGTAAAGCCCAATATAAGAATCGGTAAAAAGGGATTATCTGACAATCTTATATTAGAAGTAAAAAAGTCTTTTAGGAAGAATAAAATTGTAAAGATTAGGCTTTTGAAATCTTTTCCAGTTGAGTCCAAGGATGCCTTGGCGGAGATTGCAAGGATTATCTCTCAAAAAACAAGTTCAGAAGTAATTCAGATTATAGGGAATAGCTTTTCTTTGTATAAAGAGAAACAGGATTAATAAATCTTTTTAGTTTAATTTAAAGAATTTCTAACGCCTTTAATGAGCGGGTCGTACCTAGCTTTGTGACCTTTTAAACAGAGATTTCTTTAGATTTTTCTTTAGACTCTCTTAGTGTGTCAAGGTTAAAATTAGATTCAATTTGCTTAATCTCATCTTCTTTTCCGTGTGTTTCTGGGCTGTTTGATACTAAAAGGCTACAGCAGTCCTTATAAGGCTTAATTGATTCTTCGAATGTCCCTATTTGCTTAGAAAGAGACACTATTTCGTCCTTATCAAAACATATTAAAGGCCTAAGTATGAGCCGTTTTGTAACATTTGAAACTATTGTTAGGTTATCAAGTGTTTGTGATGCGACTTGCGCAAGATTATCCCCTGTTATTACGCAAGCTTTTGGATTAAAGAATAGGTCCAGGTACCTTAAAAACATCCTTCTAAGGATTATTATTCTGTACTTTGCGGGGACCTTTGCGATTATTTCTCTTTCTACCGGGAAAAATGGAACTAATACCAGCTTGATTCTTGGATCGTAGTTCTTTAGTATTTTATATAAGGCGATTATTTTTAAAGGGGATTTGGCTTTTAGAGAGTCTTCGTTATAGAAATGTACAAGCTTTACCTGACAGCCCCTTTTCATTGCAAGATAAGCTGAAACAGGGCTATCTATTCCTCCTGAAAAAAGGGCTAAGGCCTTTCCTGAACAGCCTATTGGAAGTCCTGATGGCCCTTTAGTCTTTTCAATCGAATAAAATGTTTGGCTGTTACCTATTTCTAATGAAAGGGTTATTTGTGGATTTCTTAGATCTACTTTTATCCCTTTAAATCTTTCAAATATCGCTTCACCAACTATCTTTGAGACTTCCGGGCTTTTTAATGGGAAATCCTTTTCAAAACGGGATGTTGCGACTTTGAAACTCTTTTTTTCAATGTCAGGGATTTTAGAGAATATTTCAACTGCCTTTGATTTTATTGTATCTATTTCACTCTCAGTAAAGGTGGCCTTTGAAAATGAACTTATTCCCATTACATTTTTTAAGGCATCAGAGGCATCAAAAGAGGTTTGTAAAATCATCTTGCCATAAAGCCTTTTTATTTTTGAATATTTAATCCTTTGATAACTAAGGGATTCTTTTATTCTTTTAACCAAAAGTTTTTCAAAGTAATCCCTATTTCGGCCCTTTAGTGCAATTTCGCTATACCTGATTACGAAGCAATTATGCTCAAATGTTTCTTTTGTGTTCATAAGAAATGCTCTCTGATTATTTTTTTAAAAGTGATGGCCTTTTGTAATAGATACTCTTTTATTTAATGGTTTTTTGATTAAAATTATAAAGCTTTTTATTATATAGGCTTTTACTTTTGTATTTATGTTTTGAAGATGGCAGAAAAAAAAGGTAAAAAGCGCACAATAGCCCAGAAAATAAATATAGTTCACGATAAGGACTACATTAATTTAGTAGTTGATACCCTCAATATTGGTAAGCAGGCTCTTGTCTTTGTGAATACTAAAAACAGGGCTGAAAGCTCTGCTCAAGAGATTTCGGGGCTTTATAAGCCCAAAAGAAGTGATAAGGAAGCGCTATTAAAAGTCTCTAGTGGAATCCTTCACGCTCTTTCAAGACCAACTGTGCAATGCTTAAAGCTTTCAGAGTGTGTTAAAAATGGGGTTGCTTTTCATCATTCGGGCTTAGTTTCAGAACAGAGAAATATTATTGAAGAGAATTTCAAAAATGGCTTAATTAAGGTAATTTGCTCAACCCCTACGCTTGCTGCGGGGCTTGACCTTCCTGCGTTTAGGGTTATTATTAGAGACCTTTTAAGGCACTCTAAAAGGGGGCTATCTTATATTCCTGTTTTAGAATATTTACAACAAGCGGGAAGGGCAGGAAGGCCAAAGTATGATAGCTTTGGTGAGGCTGTATGTGTTGCATCAAATGAAAAATCAAGAAAGGATATTGTAAAGAGATATCTTCACGGAGAACCAGAAGAGATATATTCTAAGCTTGCTGTTGAGCCTGTATTGAGAACCTATGTGCTTTCAATGATAGTTTTGGGTCATGCACGCTCAAGGGATGAGCTTATGAATTTTTTTTCAAAGACGTTTTGGGCTTTTCAGTTTAAAGACCTTGATAAGATCGAGATGATCTTAGAGAAAACCTTGGAGCTCTTAGAAAACTGGGGAATGATTAAGGAAGTCAAAAGGGATGCTGCTTTGCCTGATAAGGGCATCGAAGAGAAAGATGAAGGGATGTTTATTAGTGCTGAAAGCTTAAGTAAAAAGGGAGTTGATATGGGGTCCAGTAGTTCTTTTGGATTAAATAAAACGTATGTTGCGACAATTCTTGGAAGAAGAGTGGCTGAAACCTATGTTGATCCATATACTGCCAATCATATTGTTTTAGGGCTTTTAAGAGCAAAGGCGGATGGAAATTTTAATCCTTTTGGAATGCTTCATACCGTCTGCCACACCCTTGAGTTAAGGCCTCTTTTGAGTGTTAAAAGCTCTGAAATTGAAGATTTAGAGGATTTTTATATTAAAAACGAAGGGCTATTTTTTGAAAAGGAACCTTCTTATTATGATCTGGAATATAATGAGTATCTTGAGAGTATAAAGACTGCTCTTGCGTTAAATGATTGGATTGAAGAAAAGGATGAGGATTTTATTTTAGAGAATTATAACCTTGTCCCAGGGGTCTTAAGGTCTAAGATAGAAATTTGCGATTGGTTGCTTTACTGCTCTATGGAGTTTGCAAGGATTGTGGAGTATCATAAGGCAATTAATGAGATTTCGAAGCTAAGGATGAGGCTTAAATACGGTGCAAAAGAGGAATTGATAGCTTTACTGAAAATTAAGAATATTGGAAAAAGCAGGGCAAGGGCTTTGTATGGCAAAGGAATTAAAAGTGTTGGTGATATTTCTAAAGCAGGGCTTGCAAGGCTTTCAGTTATCTTGGGAGAGAGTATTGCGAAGACAATTATCAAAGAGGTTAATGGTAAAAGCCTTGGTGAACATAAAGAGGTTATCAAAGGAAATGATGGAAAGGAGTTAAATCCTTTGGAGAATGAGAATGATTTGGGTAAGAAAATTTCTGATAAAAAAGATAATGAGATTATTAAAATAAGAAGAAAAAAGAGTTGCAGGCAGTTTAATCTTTCAGATTTTTCGTAAAAAAAATGTTACATAATTCTTTAGCGAAGTGGGCTAAAAATATGAGTAAATTTTGAAAGTAGAGAATTTAATGAAAATTCAGTTAGTGCAATTTTGGAACACACTACCTCAAATTATTATAAGTCTTTTTTTAGTTTGTTTAGCTTCAAGGCGATTTCTAACTTGTTAAAAATTGATAAAATAACTTTTGTTTATGCCTTATTCTTTTGCGCACAAATCTAATAAAGCTTCTTAATAAAGGCTTGTTAATCAGATTTATTATTATCGAATTTGAACAGCTCTATTTCGGAATGCGATAGCTCTTTTCCATCTAAAGAGGCATTTATTAAAACTGTTTTAAATGATTTTGTAATTGCTGTTACTTTCCAAACAGGCTTATCTTCTAAGTCGGTTGCCAAAAGATACATCTTTTTAAGGCTATCAATTTTTAGATTCTCTAAGAGGTATTTATTTGCAACACCTTGAATTAAAGAGGCCTCATAAGATAATGATTCTAATGAAAGGGGTTTTATATTCTCAGTTGAAAGTGGAGCTGACTCTTCCTTTTCATAAACAGAGCCATCTTTTATATAGAATGTCTTGATTTTTGAGCTTTTAGGATTAAAAAAGCCAAACTCCAGCATCGTTTCTTCTGACGTTGATTCTATCCAAAAGACATAATTTAAAAAGGCCTTTTCGCTGGATTTCAAGAATAGCTTATAAGGCTTGCTTTCAATAACTAAATCGTAGCTTTTCTTAAGATTCATGGTTTTTGACATTTTCTTAATGATTAATAAAGCTTTGGCTTTCAGAGGGGGGCATTTCAAAACATTTATTAATGATTGTTGACAGAAGTTTAGTTATGAAAGCCAAAACAACCCAAAAAAAGGCGGTTAAAGCGGGGGTAAAAAACAGAAAAAAAGGGCCTCCTAAAGCGAAAAAGCCTCTAAAAAAAGGGGCTAAGCAAAGAACTAAACCAAAAAAATCTACTAATTCTAAGGCAAAATCAAAGCGGGTCTCGAAAGCAACTTTCTCTTCAGTTAAGAAAAAAACAACAAAAGCTAAAAAAGTAACACCTATCATACCAAACCACTATGAGGTGAGTCAGCTAATAAAGGCAATTCTTGAATTGGGGCAGGAATATGGGACAGTAATAAATATTACTTTTATTAAGGATCAGCTAAATAACGTTGCGTACTCAGAAGAGGCGCTAAATTTTGCAATTAATAGAATGAAAAATAGAGGGCTTATTGTTCAGATTGATAAGGATACGATAGAGATTACAACAGGGGAGTAAATATTTTAGGTATTAGAAAGTTTATTAAATGAAGAAGTTTAGGCTGTTTTCTATGAGTATAGGGGAGAGTTTTGTAATTAGGTATGCGCCAAAATTAACTAAGGATATTGTTGGCCAGGATGGTGCAGTGGCCTCAGCCATAAGGGAAATTGGGTCTTTTAAAAGAGGGAAAAAGGCCATTATGGTGTATGGGCCCAGCGGAAGTGGCAAAACATCTTTTGTTTATGCGTTTGGAAGGGAATTTAACTACGATATTATTGAGCTTAATGCATCAGATATAAGGAATAAGGATGCATTAACAAGAATTGTCTCGGGGGTTATGAATCAGGGTTCTTTATTCTTTAAGAAAAGGCTTCTTTTAATTGATGAAATAGATGGAATTTCCGGAACAAAGGATAGAGGCGCTATTCCGTATCTTGCATCAATTATGGGAAAAGCAAGTATTCCGGTTGTGATAATAGGAAATGATATCTTTAGCCAAAAGCTATCTTCATTAAGAAAAAAATGTGTTTTAATTGAGTTTGAAAGGCTTGATTATACTGATGTAAAGAAGGTTCTCATAGGGGTTTGCGAAAACGAAGGGATTACATATGATGATGAGGCGATAAGCTATTTGGCAAGACAGGCAAATGGGGATGCAAGAGCGGCAATAAATGACCTTCAGATTGCATCTTCTATTGATAAGAAGATTTCACTTAAAGTTATTCAAAGGATTTCTACAAGGAATTCTCAAGAAAAGATACCAAATGCATTAATTAAGGTTTTTAAGACTACTAATTTTGAAATTGCAAAGGGTGCATTTGATTATGTTTCTGAAAATTATGATGAAATATCACTTTGGCTTGATGAAAATCTCCCTAGCGAGTACAAAAAACCCAAAGACCTCTACAGGGGCTATGATGCGCTCTCAAGGGCGAATATCTTTTCTTCAAGAATTATTAAGCGCCAATACTGGAGATTTTTAGTTTATGTATTCACAGAGCTAAGTGCAGGTGTTGCATTGGCAAAGGATGAGAAATACCCAGGATTTAATAGCTATGTCCCTACTAAAAGGCTTCTTAAGATGTGGATTTATAAGCAAAAAAGAGCAAAAGCTAAGGAGATCTCAAATTTAATCTCTAAAAGGCTACATGGTTCAGTTAGGGAAACCCTTTATGATTTCTTGCCTTATTTATCCATTATTTTATCTTCGGGAACAAATAGGAGCAAGGAAATGACAGAAAGGATTATTAATGAGCTTGACTTTGATAATGAGCAGGTAGAAACTATCTTAAAAATAGGAAAGGCTAAATAGAGACGATTTTTTAATTATGATTTATTGTATAGGCATAAGAGCTGTTAAAAGCGGTGTTTTGAAAGGATGCTTTTATAAAAAGGTAATGCAAGCATCACTATGGATATAGTAAGGGTGAGGAAGGAAAATGAGTGATATTTCAATCAACGAACTTGCCTCTTTTTGCAAAAAGAAGGGCTTTGTTTTTCCAAATAGCGACATCTATGGTGGAATGGGAGGCTTTTTTGACCTTGGACCTTTGGGAGTTGAACTTAAAAATAATATCAAAAGTCATTACTGGAACGATTTGGTTAGGAAAAACGATTTTATGGTAGGAATTGATGGCTCTATTATTACACACCCCAAGGTTTGGAAGGCATCGGGCCATGTAGATAATTTCTTTGATTATCAAGTAAGTTGTGAGAAATGTAAAAATAGCTTTAGGGCTGATAACCTTATTGATGAAATTCTTGGGATTGATGCAGATGGTTTAAACCCAACAGAAATGGAAGAGATTATCAAGAAAAATAAAATCGTCTGCCCAAAATGTAAAGGAAGTTTGGGAAAACCGGTTGCATATAGCCTTATGTTCTCAACTAATGTGGGAGCTGGAAATACAGGGATGGTTTCTTATCTTAGGCCTGAAACGGCACAATCAATATTTATTAATTTCAAGAATGTAATGGATAGCCAAAGGCTTAAGCTTCCATTTGGGATTGCGCAGATTGGAAAGGCCTTTAGAAATGAGATTTCACCAAGGAATTTCTTATTTAGGCTAAGGGAGCTTGAGCAGATAGAAATTGAGTTTTTTGCCCACCCTAAAAAGATTGATGAATGCCCGTTTTTTGATAATATAAAAGACTTTGAATTGCTTTTCCTCGCAAGGGAAGACCAAAGCCACGATACTAAATCTAAAAAAGAGAAGAAGGTTAAAATTAAAGATCTCTTAAAAAGAAGCAACCCTTGGCAATTGTATTGGCTTTATGAGGTTTATTCTTGGTATGTAAGGTATGGTGTAAAAGGGGCGAATTTGAGAGTTAGAGAACATTTAAAGGATGAGCTTGCACACTATGCAAAGTCTTGCTTTGATATTGATTATAAATTTTCTTTTGGGTGGAAAGAAATCTGTGGTAATGCAGATAGGGGAAATTTTGATTTAAGCCAGCATGCAAAGTTCTCTAAAGCAAAATTTGAGATTTTTGATGAGGAGAGCAAAGAAAAGGTAATGCCAGTTGTTGTAAGCGAGCCATCCTTTGGCGTTGAGCGAGCAATTCTTACTATTTTATCTGATGCTTATGAATACGATTCTGAAAGAGAAAATGTGGTTTTGCATTTGAGTCCAAAGATAGCCCCTTTAAAATTTGGAGTTTTCCCTTTGATTAAGGATGAGAAATTAATAACGTTGGCTAAAGGAATTTATGGAGTTCTCAACCAAAGATTTAATGTGTTTTATGATGATGGTGGCTCTATTGGCAGAAGATATTCGAGGCAAGATGAGATAGGTACGCCCTTTTGTATAACCGTTGATTTTGAAAGCCTTGAAGATGGCTGTGTTACAATAAGAGACAGGGATTCTAAGCTTCAGCAAAGGTTTGCCTTTAAAAATATTAAGAATATCTGCGAAGCACTTTTGGAAGGGGAAATAAAGGTAAAGTAAAGTGAACGTCACTTGAAATTTTCGCATATGATTTTATTGAATCTAAAGCTCATCTGAATTGGTCTATTCTCTAAAATACAATTGATTATGGGCATTCAACCAATATGTGTTATTTTTCCGGACAATTCTTTAGGAGAAGAAAGTAAGATAAGAAAAAATTAAAGACTTATATAACTGGTTTCTTTAGAGCTTTTGTGATTATTTCAGTATTTCCCTTTGATAACAGGATATTTACGGGATAGTTCTAATAGGGTTTTTGAATTGAAAGTGTATTTGTTTTTACTAAAGGTGCTTAATATGGAAAAAGGAGTATTTGGCAATGAAGATTCATATTCAGTGTTAAAGGATAGGGGTAATGGCAGGAATGAACAGCAACTAATCTTTGATACAAAGGAAAGCGAGCTTGAAAAAGAAATTAATAATTCACCTACTTCAAATAATGCACAAAGGCTTATTGAGGAGATGGGGAGGCTTGATTCTACTTATGGCAGAAAAAGGCCTTCTGAAAAGGATGAGGATAATTCTACCTCCCTTCTTAGAAAGATAAAACCAACGTTGTCTTTTCAGGGAAATCTCGATCTTATACAAAGTGGGCTTTTACAAAGTACCCAGGCCCAAAACGAGCTTAACAAAAAATACAGAATGGAGTCATCTTTCGTGGGCAAGGTTGCGCACGTAGTTAAGCAAACAGGGTATAAAATGATAGGTAAAGACTATTCTCTTCTTAGTAATTCTGAACTTAT
The DNA here is from genome assembly GCA_964615385.1 of uncultured Methanosarcinales archaeon. Taxonomy (GTDB): domain Archaea; phylum Nanobdellota; class Nanobdellia; order Woesearchaeales; family UBA119; genus DAOSEK01. The sequence goes on along the minus strand of CAZTMQ010000001.1, from coordinate 38,198 downwards.
AAAAAAGGAAATGGAAGCATTGGAAAAGATAATTGATGGCATCGAAGGGGTATATCAGCAGTCAAGCGAGATTGTAGATAAAACAAGACAAACCAGAGATAAACAATTAGCTGAAAAATCAACCTATGACAAACTCCTTATAAAATTCAGAGAGGAAAGAGTAGCACGGCAAAAGCTTGGAGAGAGAATGGTTGGTGAACTAAAAAACCTTTCCAATATGGAAGTAGATTATGTATGTAAGATTAGATCAGCCCTAATGTCTTGCCAAGACAGGCTCAAAGACCTTGATTCAATGATCATGGAAAACTCCGCAAAATCTAGGTTTTTAACAACGTCTGTTAATGATTTAAGCAGGGCAATTGATGTTATGGTTGAATACAAAAATACCATTGTTGATATGAGAACCTATGCAAATATAGCATATTCAAAGTGTAAGACTATCTCTCCATTCTTTGGGAATATTGAGTTTGGCTCAAAGATGTCTGTAAGCGCGTATAAAAAGATTGGGGAACTTTCAAACAGCGTTGCCTTGCTTTGGAGCAAAACATTTAGCAACATAGGCATACTCTCTAAAGTTGCGGGCACAGCTATTCCCACTAGTATGTATGACGAAAAAGCTAAAGGTGAGATTGGACAGATGAAGGATGCATATAACAACAAAAAATACTCAATTTTTGAAGAGATTGAAAGGCATCTTTCAGGAACCCCTGATGAGATCAATTTTGACTACATTTCAAATGAGGAAGAGAGGTGATTTTGTTTGATTGAAGCGCAAGTAGATTTACCTGGTGAAAGGCTTGAGGATTCAATTGATATCACGAAGTTAAGGTATAAGCCAATAATAGATAATGCAATGAAAAGGTATAATGAGAATTTTGGGTCTTCAAGCACTCAAGATTTAGAGGGTATAATAATTAACTCAGTTGCATATGGGGAGATTTTTTTAACAGAATTTAATAAAAACCTTGATGGAAGAAAAGATGGCTATCACTCAAGGGTTATTGCTTCATATATCGTTTCTAATAACATTAACAAATTACTTGAAAAGGAAAGGAGTATAATCAAAAAAGACAACAAGGATGATAGCAACACGGGCTCTTCAAATTTTCTCAGCGAAGAATTTTTATACCCTATACAATCCAAATGGTACTCTTTTTTAAACGAAGGCAATGAGTTAAAAACAGGAGAAAACATGGAATTTTTAATTAATGATTTTGTAAACTTCTTAAGAGCTGAAGATACAAAATTTGATGGTGATTTTTATCTAAAAACTAAGGAATATTTTCTCTCTTTAAATAAGATTGCAGAAGACAAGATTAAGGGGTTTGATGATGAGTTTATTATGATTGCAAAAAATACTATAAAGAATATTGATTTACCAGATATCTCCTTTGGTTTTTTTGATAGAATACATAGCTATCAAAATGATTCTTTTGAAAACATCTTTGGAAATGAGAAGGCAATTGCTTCTATTAAAAAGATTTGTAATTCTCTTTTGCATTACTTCCCTTCTATTCAAAAGAACCCATACCCAGTCCCAAGCGCAATCATTTTTTCAGGAGAACCAGGAACAGGAAAAACTATGGCTGCAAGGGCAATGGTTAATTATATCTCTGATTACGCTAAGCTGTTTAAAAAGAAGTTTACTTTAAGGTTTGTTGATCAGACCATAAAAGATAGGTTCTATGGAGAAAGTGAAAAGGTCTTAAAAGAGGCATTTGAATCAGTTAAAGAGCAAAATGGAATAGGGCTTTTAATAGTTGATGAGGCTGATACCATATTTCCACCAATAAATTATTCAGATAAACCCTTAGAGACATCATTAATGGGCCTTTTGCTTAACGAATTAGATGGGATAAAGAGGAGTCAGAGAAATAATTTTACTTCGGTTTTTATAACAAACAGGCCATATAACGGGATAATGGATGCCCTTCATTCAAGATCAAAAGAATTTGTTTTTGAAAAGTATAAAGACCAAAAATCCTATGAGATGCAAATCAAGGGCTATCTTAAGAATTTAGGAATCAATAGTAATGAAACGCTGAATCTAAAAGAACTTTCTGCTACGTGTCGAGATTTTTCTTTAAGCGGAAGAGATTTAAAAAACATTATGGATACGCTTTTTTATGAAAAAACAGTTGTTGGGTTAGATGATCTTTATCAAAAAAAGAGCTTTTATAAGGTAAGGGAAGATGCAATTAAGAATTTATCTAGTATTAATAGTGATGATTTTTTGGATATTATAAAATGTTTTTACGTTGATAAAGAAAAGCTAAAAAATAATGAAATTTCTGAGCGGGTTAAATATATATCAGAATCCATAATCTGCCAGGAGATGGGTTATAGGCTTGCATCACAAGAATTTAATAATTCTAAAGATAAGTAGTGAAATAAAGGAGTTGAATACACACAAATGGATAGTAGAATATCTGAAATAAATAAGGTAAATAAAAACAAATAAAAAATTAAAAGAAACAATTAACTGTATTAAAAAAAAGTGATTGACTTTTGAATAAGCCGGGTAATAAGCCTGTTTTTTTAGTAAGTTTTAAAAATAACATTTAAGACTTTCTAATTCTAATGAAGCGAAAGGTTAAACGGATAGTTGAAGAAAAAGCGATTCCAGCTGCAAGGGAGTTTCATAATGAATTTAAAAGGCAAATTGTCACAGGAATCACGGCAGGTTTTGCATTTTTAATTGCCTTGAGCTGGAGAGAACCCATTTCTGAAGCGGTTAATCTTTTGATTGAAAGATTTGGCGTTAATCCTGCTGCAGGTATGATTTATAAATTTGTGTCTGCAATATTGGTCACTTTGTTAGCTACAATAGGATTAGTTTTTTTGTCTAAATGGTCAGTAAAAGACAAAGGGTTAGATGGTTCAAGGGAAAAAGATTAAGGGGGTAAAAATATGAAGATAGGCATAATTGGTGGGAGTGGCTTTGAAAGCCCTGATATTTTAAAGGAGCTTAAGAAAATAAAGGTTCATACGCCATATGGAAGGCTTTCAGGGCTTGTATCTATAGGAAAGATTGAAGGGATTGACTGTGTGGTATTATCAAGGCATGGGGATATGCATAGTATTCTTCCAAGTGACGTTAATTTTAGGGCGAATATATACGCACTAAAGGAGCTTGGGGTTACTCATATACTTGCTACAACGGCCTGTGGCTCTTTAAAAGAAGAGATAAAGCCAGGTGATTTTGTTTTTGTTGACCAGTTTATAGATATGACTAAAAAAAGGAGTCAGACTTTTTATGAAGGCCAGGATGTTTGCCATATTCCAATGGCGGAGCCGTTTTGTGACTATCTAAGAGAACTATTAGTTGAAAACGCTACAACGCTGAATTTGAGGCATCATTCTAAAGGAACCGTGGTAACCATTGAAGGCCCGAGATTTTCTTCAAGAGCGGAAAGCAATCTATTTAGGTCTTTTGGCTGCGATGTGGTTAACATGACCACAGTCCCAGAATGTGTATTGGCAAGGGAAGCAGGAATCCATTATGCTGCAATTGCTATGGCAACTGATTATGATTGCTGGAGAATTGATGAGGAATCAGTAACCGCTGAAATGGTAGAAAAGGTAATGAAGAGTAATGTTTTAAATGTAAAAAGGCTGATTTTAAATGTTATACCTTTAATAAAAGAGACAAATTGTAAAAGCCATTGCGTTGATAGCGTGAAATGGTCAATTATGTGAGGGCAAAAAATGAACGATGTTGATTATATCAAATCAAAGATTAGGACTATCCCAAATTTTCCAAAAGAGGGGGTGATGTTTAGGGATATTACTACCCTTTTAAAGGATTCTTTAGGGCTTAAGAAAACTATTGAGATTTTTGTTGAAAGGTATAAAAACGCCGATTTTGATTTGGTTTGCGGAATTGAATCAAGGGGCTTTGTTATTGGCTCAGCCATTGCAGTGATTTTAGGAAAGGGCTTTATTCCAATAAGAAAGAAATCAAAGCTTCCTTCAAAAACCGTATCTATTGAGTACTATTTGGAGTATGGCAAGGAAACTATTGAGATACATGAAGATGCAATTGATAAGGGGGAAAAGGTTCTTTTGGTAGATGATCTAATAGCCACGGGAGGAACCTTTGAGGCCTCTGTAAAGCTTATCGAAAAGGTTGGGGGTAAAATCTTTGAATGCGCCTGCGTTATCGATCTCCCTGAGCTAAAGGGCAGTCAAAGAATTAAGGACTTAGGATATAATGTATTTAGCATAATAGAGTTTGAAGGTGAATAGGTAAAATCCTTTAAATCCTTTCGTCTTATATTAGTTCTTAGAACTGTCAATTTTTTTATTTTTAGCGGAGTTAATTATCTTAACAGTGCTCTAAGGATTTCGACATCCCTTTTGTGATATTCTATTGGAGAACGGTATTTTGTTTCAAGTGTTATTGGTGGCAGATTTGCTAAACTCTTAATTAATGCAATATATTCAAATTTGTTTTCCACTTCGAATAGATGTAAATGGGCGTCCTTTTTAGAGTCCATTTCGATTCCGGATAGGTGACAAAGCGCGGGTTTGAATCCGATGAATTCTTTAATAAATTCTAAAGGCTCTTGTGATAGGCAGTTTGCCGTGCTTATTGCATGGCTAAAATCAAGAGTAAGATTGATTGGGACTGCCTTTTTTATCTCTTTAAAATCATTTGGGCTACTTAGGGAGTATCTTGTAGACTCAAATACCCTGTAATAAGGACAATTCTCTATCGCAAGCCTTTTATCAAAATATAATCTGAAGAATTCGATGGTATTCCTTTTTGCTTTCTCTAACGAAATACCTTCCTCCTCAAATCCAGGGTGCACTACTATAGATGCGCAATTAAATTTCTCCGCAGCGAGTATTGCCTTTTCTAAAATTTTTTTGCTTACTTCAAATTTTTTAGGATTTGCAGGGTTAAAGCCAAAGTATTGGTGTGCAGCATGTATTCTAATAGGCTTTTTTGAAAGAGATACTGCCTCAAAGAGGGCGTTTAGATTAACATCAGGCTCAATAAGAACTTCAATAAAATCGTAAATCCTTCCAAACTCCTCGAAGAATTCATAGTTTTTTGAGTAAAGCTTACCACCTATTGAAAAATTTATTAAAAAATCCTTTTGTATTTTGTCCATTTTGATTTTGCAAAAAAGTATACATATAAATCTTTCTAAATTTAATTAACCAAGTAAGTATTAGCTAATCATTTGATAGAAGTTGATTTTAGAAATTTATCCTAAAATTAACAACTTTATTTTTAAATGTTAATTTAAAAGTAGTATTTCTCAAAATAAAAATGATTTTAAATCGAGATTATTTCCTATAAAAAAAAGACGGGAAAAAGGCTAAAAATCTTGAAGCATTCAATATAGGGATTTTTTATGATAGCTCTATAATAAGAAATGGATTTAATAAGAAATGGATCTTAGAACTAAATAAAATGAAAAACCCCAGCATTTATACCGAGGTATCTTGCAGATATTCGAGGTCAATCGCTGCGCGAGTATGTCTCTTCGGATTTTGGTCAAAAGATTAAAGTGTTCGAATGAATGGGATTCCACGAAATTAATATGTGGAAAGTAATGAGGAAAGCAAAAATGTCTGAGTTTAAAAAAAGGAAGGTTTGGTATTATGTTGTAAGCCCCATTATAAATTTTAGTGCAGGGCTGGGTGTTGGCTATATGATTGAGAAAGGCGATGCATCATATTTTCCCACGAATTTTCTTTTTAATTTGGCCTTTCCTTCTATGGTAGCTACGACTGATTGGATCAATAGTAAATTTGAGGAAGAAAGGGACAACAAAGATTTAGGAGATATTGTAAAATCAAGCGCGTTAGGTGCATTTACGTTTTTCTTAGGGAGCTATGTTGGGAGAACCTTGGAAAAGGTTGTTGAAAGATTTTAGGGTTATTGATTTGAAGAGCTTGAAGAATGGATATCTAAATAGCGTTTATGTGTAAAGCTAAAAAGGAATTCTCAAAGGCGGTTAAGAAGCTCTTTTGAGGTTTATGTCACCTTATGAGTTTAATGGTATTTTGAGAGCTATTTTTGAGGAGTAATCTAAAACGGGCAGTTATCCTCAATTAACAGGACAAAACAAGCATAAAGTTTAAATACTATCACAAAATTCAACAAATCAGCTTAATGTTAGCAGACTAGTTACAAAACATGAGGAAAAATAATAGTTAAAGGTTATGAAAAATGGCAGAAATAAAGATTGTTATAGGAACAAAGGATGGGAAAAGCATCCAAAAGGTTATACCTGAAGAAAATGCAAGGGCAATTTTTGGAAAAAAGATAGGTGAAGTTTTTGAGGGCTCAGTTCTAGGTATTGCTGGTCTTGATGATTATGTCTTTAAGATTACGGGTGGCTCTGATAGTAGTGGTTTTCCAATGAGAAAAGATATTGATGGCGTATCAAAGAAAAAGATTTTATCTAAAAAGAGCCTTGGCTTAAGACTTCAAAGGAAGGGGCTAAGAATCAAAAAAACTGTGGCGGGCAATGCAGTACATGAAAAAACCGCCCAGTTAAATGTGATTATTGAGAAGGCTGGAAAGGCCCCATTGGAATCCAAAGAGGAAAAATCAGGAGAGAGTGCTAAATGACTGTAAAACAGCATATTCCAGAAATAAATATTGGGCTTGTGGGCCACGTTGACCACGGAAAGACTACCCTTGTGGGATCGTTATCTGGGCGATGGACTGATACACATTCAGAAGAGATTAAAAGAGGGATCACTATAAGGCTTGGGTATGCTAATGCGACAATCTATGTATGCTCAAAATGCAAAAGATTTTGCGTTACTGATAAGTGCCCATACTGTAAGGGTGCCGCCAAGGCAAAAAGAACTGTTTCTTTTGTGGATGCTCCTGGGCATGAGTCTTTGATGGCAACTATGCTTGCAGGTGCTACCATAATGGATGGGGCTTTGCTTTTGATTGCTGCGAATGAAAAATGCCCACAGCCTCAAACACGCGAGCACCTTATGGCCCTTGAGATTATAGGAATCAAAAATATTGTAATTGTACAAAATAAGATAGATATTGTTACAAAAGAGCAGGCAATAAAAAATTATAATGAAATTAAGGAGTTTGTCAAAGGAACAACATATGAGAATGCAAAGATTGTGCCAGTTTCTGCGCAACAATCAACTAATATTGACTGTCTTTTGGAGGCAATTGAGGAAGATATTCCCAGCGTAAAAAGGGATGAAACAAAGGATCCTCTTCTTTATATTGCCAGGTCGTTTGATATAAATAGGCCAGGAACCCCAATCCCAGAGCTTCATGGCGGTATTGTTGGAGGAGCGTTAAAGCAAGGGGTTTTAAAGGTTGGAAACGAAATAGAGATTAAGCCGGGAATAAAGGAAAATAAAAAAGGAAAAGAAATCTGGACTCCTGTTAAAACTAAGATAGTAGGAATGAAAACTGGGGAGCTTTCTATTAATAAGGCAACTCCTGGTGGCTCGGTTGCAATTGAAACAGAACTAGATCCTTATTTTGTAAAATCTGATAATCTAAGTGGATGCCTCGTTGGCCTACCGGGAAAACTCCCAGAGGTGTGGGAGAGAATAACACTTGAAATTAAGCTTTTAGAAAGGGTTGTTGGTGCAAAGGATGACCTTTTAGTTGAGCAAGTAAAGTTAAGTGAGGTTTTGATGCTTAATGTTAACTCTGCTACAACAGTTGGTGTGGTTTCAAGCCTTTCTAAGGGAAAGATTGAGTGTGTATTAAAGATTCCAATTTGTGCGGAAATTGGCTCAAGGGTCACAATCTCTAGAAAGATAGGTAGCAGATGGCGACTTATTGGCTATGGAATTCTTTCTAAATGAATTAATAATAATTTGGTTTTGTAACACATTCAAATCGCTTAGGTTGTTAGTTCACTTTGGATGTTTTATTCGCTGAGTGGATTAATTTTTTGTTGTGGAAACATTATTCTTTTGTTATTATATTTACTAAGTCTGAAAGACCTAAGTAGCCAAATCCTTCTTTACTTTCTTCATAATTTTTTCTTTTAATAGTGTAACTACTACTTTCTGAATAATCATTGAGAATTATTTTATGGAGTGCCCTTCTTTTAAGGTTTGATTGGCTTATCTTGTATGCCCAGGATAGAAGTCTTGTTAATTTTCCATTGGCTGGATTGTAGTTTATATCTGTGTTGTATAGTGAAATTTCAGAAACATACCCTTGTGAGATAGCTAAATCAAGGTTTGATTTATCTTGTTTTATTAAAGGAATTTCTTTTGAGAACTCATCTTTTGAGCTTTGATAAAAATCAAAAGAAAGCTGATTTGGATTTTTACCGGATTTTTTAGTGTAAGTACTGGGATTCTGGCTTTTTTGCCCACCAGATGTTTTTGTTTTAATTATATGTTTAGTTGTTTGTGGGTTTTTTGAAGTACTAGAATTTTCTTTTGAAATATTGCTAGGCATTATGTTGGCTTTGGTTACATAAGGCTCATAATTAAACAGTTCACAATTAAATGGTTCACAATTAAACAACCTTTTATAGAGCCCTTCCTTTGTGTTTGTGAGCGTTATAAGGTCCCCCTCTTTTGCGTGACTTTGAATGGCTAGCCTTTTGTACTTTGACATACCGTGTGATGAAAAATCAGATGAGTCGCGTCTCAAGGTTTTTTTTGCTTGATAATAGGGATTATTTATTATGTCATTATTATTGTATTGGCTTAAATCATCTGCAAGCATCTTTGCATACTTAGCAAACACTAAAATTGGCTTTAATCTATCTTCTTCATATAATAAAGAATCTATTAGTTCCCTTTCAAAATCTGATTCAAAGGGTGTTTTTTCTCCTCTTTTTGAATCAGGGTCTGAGGCTCCAAGCATAAAGGACCAAGAGGAGTTAGCACCAATCATTATCCCCTTTTTACCAGAAAGCGCCTTATATTTTCCTAATGAAAAGCCTATACCCGCTTCTTTAAGATTTTCAATTAGCTTTTCAGAGTTACTATTGGCTTTCAAAAGGATTAGATCCTCTTTTATATTTAGAAATTCTGGTGATGAAAGGATAGAAAATAATGTATCAGTAGCTAAAGAAAGGCTATTCACTATATTTTTATAAATACCTTCAGCTTCATTTAAGCCAAATTCCTTTAAGAATGAAGGCTTTGATTGAAGAAACTTAAAGTATGGATACTCGCATAGGTAATTAAGTGACCTTGAGAGCCTAAGCTTCTTTTGTGGCTCAGAATCTTTTATTTCGATTGCAATTGCCCTTACGTTTTCATCTTCTTCTAAGAGTGGCAGAAAAGAGCTAATAACTTGAGAGAAATATACTAAATATGCATCTTGCAAGCCAGTTTTTGATTTTATCATTTGATTGTCTTTTGCGCTTTCTTTTAAGAAAAAGTCAATTGAACTAAAATCGCCAAATTTCACAGATTTAATGGCAGTTCCAAAATGGCTTGCCTGACTTGTTTTCGGTATTGAGCTTGTTTTTTTGTTAGTCTCGTTTTTTATATGTGGAACCGTTTTAAGCACAATTGTTTCAAGAGCAATATCTCTACTCAAAAAATTATTAAATCGGCTAAGATGCTTGTTTGCCCAATATTCCTCGACTAAGCTTTTTGGCGAGGTTGTGTCTATTCTTGAAGGTAGGGATGAATAAAGCCTTGAAAGGAGTATATGCTCTCTTTTTAGCCTTTCACCAATGGCATAGGATTTTAAAACATCTTGTGCGGCGTAGTACAATATTTCCTGTGCTTTACTTAAGTCGCCTTTTTCGGCAAGCTTTGTGTTATCTTCAAGCTCTTCATGGGTAAGTGTTTTTTTGCTAAAGGTTCCTGTTACAGCTTCAAATACCATATCAAGCCTATTATTTTTGTTTGACATGTAAAACTGGGAGTATAGCGCAGGGTCTAAATCAATTCTTCCGGGCAACACCCGATTTATTATATATTGCCCTAAAATGGAATGGATATATTTCAAAGGCTTTCCATTTATGCCAGCATTAAAACCTTCAGATGAGAATTCAGATAGCTTTTGATAATCGAATTTTAATTGATTGTGCCCATAAACAAAGAGAGGATTGATTTCTTCTATCTTTTTTATTGCTCCTGCAATCATATCCGTTTGAGAATCAAATTTAATTATTTTAAATTCACTTTCTGGCTGTTTATTTTCAGCTTCATCTAAAGGAGATTTTACCAAAATCTTTTCGATTCCCAAATCAAATGTTGTTAAAAGGTAATTCTCATTTGAGTCTAGGGAAGCTAGTGAAATTGTTGTTATCCTTTCATCTCTTTTGGAATCTAAAAAATCTTTTGTAACTCTAAGTAGGCTTTTTTTATTCATTAATTCTAGCTCTTTTATAGAGAACACCTTGTTTTTCTCTAAGAATTGCTTTAGTTCTTGTTCTGAGAGTGAATTAAATTCTTCAGGTAGCGAGATAGGAAGATAATTTGTTGTTTCAATATCTATTGCGAGCCCCTTTTGTGAGGCAATATATTCAACGGAAAAGAATTCTTTTTTGCCTTTTATGTGTATTCTTGGGATATAGGGTGATTTTGAAGAATTAAATGAGTGGCCTAAGCGACCAGTAGCTTTCGCTGAGTTTTCTTTAAAAGAGGATATGACATCTACTTTTTTATCTTTTAAGGCATCTTCTTTTATATAAACCTTTGAAAAGGGAAATCCCAGCTGTCTTTTTACAGATTGAGAGATTGAATTGTATTTTTTGTGCTTTTGGCTTGTTTGAAAAGATTGTGAGAATCCAATGGGAAAATCTCTTGAGTCTAAAAAAGGGATATGAAGGGAGTAAATTACATTATTTTCAATATAGGATTTTTCAAGGTATACCCTGCTTGTGATTTCATCTAAAAAAAGGCTTAGCGAGTTGAATTGGTTTAATTTTTTTTCGTATGATTTCGTGTGGGTGTTTTTTATTTTGGAAAGCTCTTTTATAATAGACTCCCTTTTTTTATTAAATTTTTTTGATAGATATAATAAAAGATTAGAATAATCCTCCTCTATAGCATTTTGTTCGGAGTAATCTTTTACAGATATTGCCTTAGAAGGGATAATGTATTCCAAAGAAACGATATCTGAACCCGGCACTAACTGACCTTTACTATTGATTTCCCAAAAACATATTTCTGTATTGCCTAAAAGCCTGTCTTCTAAGGATTTCAAAGGCGAAACAAAGGTTACCATTGCTTCATTCATGGATTGGGCTAAAAAAGGGCTATTTAAATGAATTATTATTTTAAAGTAGCTATTATTGGATACTTCTACATAGTTACAGATATTTAACAATGCTTATAAAATAGGCTCTGTTTCTGGTTTTTATGCCAGAGATTGATACGGGGCAAAAGATTAATTTTAGTGGGTTTATAGAGATAGTTTTGCCTTATTTCGGAGTTGAATTAGAGGAACTGTTAGGTAAAGAAGAATCTAGTCTTAATGCCAAGACTAAAATTAGAGATACGGCAAGGGCAAGGGCAAGGGAAAAGGCAAAAGCAGAGATTGAATCAAAGATTGGATTTAAAAATGAGTTTGAGGA
>CAZTMQ010000001.1:19901-26585 GCA_964615385.1 uncultured Methanosarcinales archaeon | reverse complement strand
AAAAGGCAAAAGCAGAGATTGAATCAAAGATTGGATTTAAAAATGAGTTTGAGGAGATTGCCTTGGATGTTGCACTTGAAGATATTATTTTAAGACAGAGTCTTTTGATGCAAAAGTGGAGATTTAATGGGTATTCTCTAAGAGAAAAGGCACTGATTAGTGCATTTGAAGATGATAAAATTAACCCGTTTGATTATGGGCTTCCGATTTTTGTTAGTGGGCGAACTCTTTCAAATGAAAAAACCTTTGCTAAAAGCGGAGTGGACCCCTACTCAAAAGGCCATAAGTTAAGCTCTTTGATGCTAAAAGCAGTAAATGAGCTTTATTTGAAAAATCCGGAGTATAAGGATTTTTTGGAGAATCTTTTCTTTGTTTATTTACAGCCAATAACCTTTATTCAGATGATTAGATTTGAAAACGATACGCCTTTTTTTATTGATTATTTAACATTAGCTAATGGAAGTCCAATTCACATAAAGTTGATTGATGAAATGTATAATTTTGAGGGTAATGCTAATAGTCATCGGAATAATGATCTTTTTAGCGGGCTTAATTTTAAAGCAGATAACAGATTACATTTGGAACGCAAAGAGTGCTCAAATTCAGAATACAATGAATGTCCAGATTTGGATGATAAGCTATTTGGTATTAGCGAAGGTGAACTTTATGAGGAGATGCGCTCTTTGAGAATGTTTGATGGTAAAAAAACTTACTCGGATTTTTCAGTTGAGATTTTTGATTTTTCTAAGATTAAAAGAACACTTGAATTAAACAGGCGCTCACATGATGCACAGATTAAGCAATTGTTGGAAAAGGTTTTGAGTATAAAAAATGTTAGAAATCAGAAAAATCAAAGAAATGATGACAATACAGAACTGGGTACTAGCGATGATGACAGGTCAGATTTTGATTATTACTCTTCAATAAGAAAGGCCCAAACCGATATTTCCAAAAGGGTTTTGGGGTATAAATTGGCGTTTATTCTTGAGAAGAATTCTAAGGGAATACTTGATTTTATTAAAAGGTATCAAACCAATGGATTGCCACTGTTTATGGAAAAAAGCTCTTATGATGCTGAGATTATGAGAAATTTAAGGGATTATTGCCCTTTTCTTAGTTCAAGATTTAAAGATGGAAAAAATGTTAAAGGGTTGGATTTTATCGGAGGAAAACACGGGCCATTGGAATTTGCTAAAGAGAAATCATTTGGGGTATGCGATCCGAGTGCAATAAAAAAGTTGTGTGGCTTTTTGATAGAAAAGGCAGATATGTTTTATGAAGGAAAAAACAGTATAATGGGCCTAAATCTTACAAATTTTAAAAGGGCCAATATACCAAGGATTCAGTACGAATCTCTAGAGGATTTTCCGTTTTTTTTGATTGAATCAAATCAAGTAGATGCCCGCCCAAATCTTTTAGATATGATTAATCATCTTATAAAAACAGGGGATGTTACTAAAGAGGATTTAAGATTGTTGAGAGATTATTCAAGACAAAATTGGGTAGGATGGTCAAGGATTGAACCAAGGATAGTTGAGCTTTTTACTAATGATACTTATGTTCAGATTGGGCTTTTTAGCCCAAGAAAAATGGTTGGAAGGTGGCAAGATGAGCTTAAGGGAAAACAGCTTTTGTATCCATTAGAAGAGATAGAGTTTGAAGGTTTTATTGCAGATGATAAAAGCAATTTAATAAATCCCCTTGATTTTAGACTTTCTATGTTTTCTTTGCCAACTAATCCAAAGCTTGATAAAAAGATTTTTAGCGATAACAGATTTTTAGGTGGCTGCCCAATAGATAAACTAATTACTACGATGAGCGATGAACAAAAAGGACTCTTTCTTTCGGGCTTTAGGGAGAGCAAGATGGCAAGAAAGGGAAATCTAATACATTTAATTTCCTCGATGAATTTTAGGGCTCTTGATGAAAATAGTGGAGTTGAAAAGGAACTTAGCCATTATAAAACGTTGGAGCTTTTAGGGATTAAGGCGCAAAGCCCGGATTTATATTGTGAAACGGCATTCAGGGTTAATATTGGATTAAACCAAGAATATGGAAATGTAAAAGTTGGCTTTCATCCTGATGCATATTTTTTACTAGGTTATGATAATCTTTCAAATGATTTGGGAAAATTTGGCAAAAGAAATTCGAGGGCTTATGATATTGTTGTGATTGATACTAAAACGAATAGTTTTATTCCCTATTTTGAGCACAAATATCTTCTTCAAACCCTTTCTTATGGAGTTTTCATTAAAGGAATGATGAAAGAGATACTAAAAGATGACTTTGTTGAAAATATTTATGTTGTCTTAAATAAGAACGCTTTTCATATAAATATTCCAAAGGAAAAGTACAAAGGAACAATCAGGTATAGGCCACAGGTGTTTTCTCCAATTGTGAAGTTTTCAAAGAGCGATCCGTTCATTAAAATTTTTGACGAGATTTTATATGAAAGCATAATGGCATTGGGAAATCTTAGGAAAGACCCAACGAAAAACATTGAAAGGTATTATTCGTTATCTAAGAAAGAAAAATATTGTGATAGGTGTTTTTATGATCATCAAATCATTTGCAAAAGTCTTAGAACAAACCCTCATTCAATTGATTTTTTGTTAAATAGCTAAATTCTATTAGATAGGGCAGATTTATTTTTAGGATGTTTTTCTTTTGTGCATCATATTCTTAATAATCAGGATTTATAAAAAGATTTATAAATTAAAAGTAATAAGAAGAGAGTATTAGGGTGATTTTTTGGTTAAGAAAAAGGTTATTAGTTACGTTCTTAAGGGTAATAAAAGAAATAAAGAGGTGATTTTACCGTCTAAGTTTGTTAGGTTAACATGTGGAAGCGTGCCAAGGCTTTACAAAAGCAAAAGGGGCAATTTCATATATGGAGTTAAGCTTACTTATTACCTTAACCGGAAAAAGGATGCTAAGATAAATACTAAGATTGTCTCTCTTCCAAGGGGCGCTAAGAATATCAGGATTGTTTAAATTTTCTTGTGATTTTACATTTTAATGTTTTCACTTAAGAATGGAAATGTTTATATTTAAGCTCGAAAATTGATTCTCTATTGGGATTGAATTTTGCTCTTTTTGCTAAAGGCTTTAGTTGTTTCATGCTTTAAATGCGAGACCTTTTTATTGCCTTTTTAAGGTGGTTAGGTTTTTTAAAAAAGAAGATGGGAAGCGTTTTACTCTGTTGAATAAGAGCTCTAAATTTGAGAGGATTGAATTAATTATGAGAAAGGTTGCTATAATCAATCAAAAAGGTGGTGTTGGAAAGACAACCACTGCAATTAATATTGCCATGGGTCTTGCAAAGCATAACAGAAGGGTTTTAATGATGGATATGGATCCCCAGGCCAACCTTACCACTTCTTTATTTTTATCAAACGATAAATCAATATATGAACTTCTTGTTGGCTCTGCACACCCAAGCGATGTGATAATTAATGTGGACCATTTTATTGATGCTATTATTGCAACTAAGGAGTTGGCTAAGGCAGAGCTTATTATGGCAGGAATGGCTTCAAGAGAGACAATTCTTAAAAGGGTCATGGAACCTGTTTTTAATTATGATTATGTAATAATAGATTGCCCACCATCTAATAGTCTTCTTAATTATAATGCACTGTTATATGCAAGTGAGGCCTTTGTTCCAGTATCAACAGATTACCTTGGCCTTGTTGGCTTAAGGAGAATAATGGAGATAATTGATGAGATTAACAGTTTATTTGATCATAAGATGAAGATAACAACTGTAATTCCTACTATGTTTGATGGAAGAAACAGGATTTGCAATGATAGTCTTGATGAGATTAAAAAAGGCTTTAATGGTCAAGTTGTTTCTCCAGTGAGGGTTAATTCAAAGCTTAAAGAAGCACCAAAATGGGGGAGTTGCATATATGATTATTCAAAGAACTCAAGAGGGGCTAAGGATTACCAGCTAATTGTAAACCAGATTCTTTCAAGAGAAGAGTTCTACTAAGATATAGTTAAGCATTTTTTTGAAAGAATAGTTTTTCTAAACCAATAATTTTAACTTAGGGGTTGACTAAATTTCTTTACTAAGATGAGAAATATCCTATTGGTTTTTTGTTACTCAATTTTTGGGGTTTTAATGATGAAAGGGTTATGAAATTATCTACCCCATTTAATTAGCGGTTTGGTGATATTTCCGAAGGGGCTTAAGCAGTTTTGTCATTTTCTTGGATTTATATCGTTAACGTTTATCAATTATTAGGGCTTTTTTACGAGTAATACATAGCTTATGGAAAAGGCCTATAGGTAAGGCAGTTAGTGAGATTATATTGTGCATATTGGGTTTAAAGTGGGTTTAAAAGATGAACAAAACAAAAAGAAGTGACATGTTTTTTGCCTTGGATTATCTTAATAAGCCAAATGAGCTTAGTGACTTTATTGAAGAGCTCTTTTTGCTTTACGAAGATGGTTTTGAAAGATTTAATGATGTTAAAGATTTTTCGGGTTTTTTTGAATGGCAGGTTGAAGAGATTGGAAACTGGTTTTTTGATAAAGGGCTTTATGAAACTTCAGCAAGGGCATATAAAGAGCTTGTTTTAAATGCAGGCGAGGAAACCTCTGAAAGGATATGTGAAAGAATATTTAAAGATGCAAAAAGGATTAATAATGAAAGCATAACAGATGTTTTAGAGCTGATTTGTGCCTTTCATCAGCTTCCAAAAGCATATGCTTCACTTTCTATCATTTCAAATTCCAATGGTGATTTTGTTAATGGACTAGAATATGCAAAAAGGGCTTTAGCAGTATCAAATAATGATGAAGTGTATAATGTAGTAATAGGAGATTGCTACTTTTGTAAAAGGGATTACAAAATGGCAATAGACTATTATAAAAAAGCTTTACTTTCAAAAACCACTACTAAGGAAATGGCAGATTATTCTGATAATATGATTAAGAAGGCGTGTTGTTTGCTTGATGAAACAAAAAAGGAAGGAATAAGAGTTGGAAAAGGCAAGGTATAGCCCAGGGGAAATTGAAAATTTTTTGGATAACCTTTTGACAATAAACGGAATGGAAAGGTTAGCAAAGGATGAAACAGGCTCTATTCTTGAAAAGTTTTTATTAAGTGAGAAGAAATCTTATGGGTTGTTTAGAGATGAAAGCCTTAAAACCAGAATTGTCTATGATTATTTGAAGGCACCCGATGAATTCTTTTCAAAGATTGAAAGTGGTAAAGGGTATAAGAAGGCTAAGAAATTTTTTAATAATAATTTAGTTGAGAGAACACTAAACGAGTACGAAGGCTTGTTTTTTGAGTTTAGACCCAATCTTGAAAAGATTTCAAGCCATCAAAATATAAGAGAGTTTTTGGTTTTTGATGAAGTTTATAATGCCATAAAGGAGTTTTTGATAGGTAGGCCTGTTATTGACTTAAGCTCTATTAAAAACACGCTTTTGGGAGCTTGCAGGTTTGTATCTGAAAACCCTTGGATAGACCCTAACAATAGGCTTTATTATCTATCTCAGCTGGATTTTTCAACTGTTTCTTATGATGATTTTTTCAATTCGTTTGGAGAGCATCTAAGGCATTTAGATTTTTATAAAAATGATTTTTCAAAGGTAAAGAATCTTTTTTCTCTTATTAATAAAGAAATTTTGGCCTTTCCCAAAGAAATCAATCTGAATTACGCACTTTGGCTTGTGGATTTTGGCTTAGAGGGAAATATTAGAGACTCTTTAAAGAGTGAGATTGTTGCAAAAACAAAGATTGAAATTCTTTTAAGGCAGTACGAATTTGTAAAAAGCCTTATTGGAAAGATAAATTCGTTATATGATACGGATAGCTTTGGTCTAGCTAGTTTTTTTGGCTACAATTATGAGGTTGTTTCAAACATTTTAGGTCCTATAAAACATAAGGGACTTAAGGACGCCTATTCTAATTCGAGGGGGGTTGCACTTGATAAAATGAGAGAGCATAATAATTTAGAGATCGAGAGGATTAAATCTGTTTTGAAGCAGGCTAATTCTGCTAGCGAGCTTGAGCATATTGCTAAAAGCATTGCTATGAGTTTAAGCGAGAACTATAAATTATTTGGCCAGGATAATGCACAAGAGCTAAAAAAGATATCAGCAACGCTTTTAGATCAAAAAAAGGCAGAATTGGAATCTGATGAGTCTAAGATTAAAGAGCTTGATGAGATAAAGGCTAGGATTGGCTATAATCTAAAAAGCATATACAACCCGAATTTGAGCCTTTCTCAAAACATTGCAAAGGAAAAGGAGATTGTAAACGGGATTTTAGGACTTTGTGACATCCTGCACTATTTCAAAGAGAGCGATAATGAGTTGCTTAAAAGCGAGATTAGCGATTACACTAATTCTGTAATCGATCTTACTAATAAGTGTACAAATGCCATTTTTGATGAAGAAAACAGGCTTTTAACTAGCATTGAGAAAATAAAAGGCAAAAGGGCATACGAAGGGTTTACCCATAAGAGTTTGGAGGAGTTAAAGGGTCTTAAATCCAGCTTAAAGTTATTAAAGAGCATCAAAAAGGAGCATGAAAGGGATGCAAAAGGAATATTTGACTCAATAAAAAGCGTATTAAGTTTGGAAGAATCTTAAAAATCATTACTAAAAGTATTAATTAAGACAAGCAATCTAAACAAGAAGTAAAGAAGATGAAGTAAAGAAGATGAA
>CAZTMQ010000001.1:0-19801 GCA_964615385.1 uncultured Methanosarcinales archaeon | reverse complement strand
GATATTCGTTAAAGTTCTTAGCTTTTTAAGGCGAGGTCAATGTCTTTTTCACTTACTTTTTTGGCGCCACTTTCATAAGAGAACCTGCAAACATCTTCGCAGTTCTTCAAAAATGCTCTGGGGTTTTTATTTTTCTTAAATATCTTTATGATTATATCATCTGTTATGAAACCAATAGGGCCAATCCTTTTTCTGACCATTTTTACAGCTTCTTGCTCATTTAATTCCCTTAAATCGTAGCGGTTTCTTCCAATTGTTTCAGTTAATTCATTTGAAAGCTCTATATCGTCTTTTTTGCTTGCCAAAATGGCTGATTTAAAAAAACCAAGCTTATAGTATTCTACCAAAAGATGCATGTCTTTTTTATTTAAATCCTGGACTTCATCAAGTAGAAGTATCATATTTTTCTTTCTTATTCCAAAGAGCTTATGAAAAAAGCCTCCGGCATTTATTAAAAGGTTATCAAAATCAATTGATTTATTTTTTTGGTTGCAGTTATAGTAAATTATTCTTTTTTTACCTTTAAACTCATGAATTATCCTTTTTAAGATAGAAGTCTTTCCCGTACCGTAGGGACCGGTAACATATAATACATTTGAATTAGCAACCTTTGCGATAATATCCTTTATTATGTCTTCTTGTCCATAAATATCATTTGAATACGCTCCCGGCTTGATGCTAAAAGGGTTATTATAAAACCCAAACTCCTGATACCAAGTTGTTTTTTCCATTCTTATCCTCTTTTATATTATAATACTTTTAAAAGGCTTAAAAAATATTCAAAACCTCTATTCTTTATGCTTCCCCTCTCTAGCTGAGCAGTTCTATTGCAGAGAATACCTTAAATACACCTCATTACTTGTAAAAAGTAAAAATAAAAAAGTAAAAATAAATTGCTTGTATATTAAAGCCCTACCTTTTAAAGTTTTGCCTCTCCTTTTGCCCTGTATTCTTCTGATTTTTGCTCAAGGATTATTGCTTTGTCTTCGTTTCCATTTCTGTGAGCTGCTTCTGCTTTTTTATGAAGTTTTGCAGCTTTGTCAAAATAATAGTCTTTATCATCTTTTTCTCTTTTCGCGAAAGCAAAGATTACTAATCCAACAATAATCAGTATCAAAAGGATTAATGCCCAAAGCCCCCCTAAGCCTCCACCAGTGAAGGCACCTGTGATTGGTGCACCTGGACTTATTGGGCTCGAATCAGGAGTAGGCTCAATTTGAGCTAGTGTTGCATCCTCATTAACTTCTTCCTTGGGTGAAGGAGTTGGAGTGCCACTAGCACCCTCATTAACTGTCAAATCAGGTGTTGGTGTTGGGCTCTCCTCAGGAGTAGGACTTGGAGTAATCGTTGGTGTTGGTGTAGGTGTTGAAGATACAAAGCTTCCACCGCTACTTCTTCTGCTACTGCTTCCAGATGAAGGTGGTGTATACTTATATTCAGTAACTGCAGAATGGCTTAAGCCAGAAACTTCATATACAAAGACGCCTTCATCCTTCTCTTCGATTACACAACTATAACCTTCCTTTTCCTCAGGACAACTTAATTTGACGCCGTTTGTACAATCTCCACTTACGGAGATTTCTGCGTCATCTACATCAAATATGCAAATCGTGTTTGAAGACAGCATCTTCTGAAAATATACTGTTTTAGTCCTCCCTTGATCAGTTAAATCAAGCCCATTGATTATGATTGAGCCATCATCATCAGAGTTTACAAATATCTTAAGTTTTGACAGATCAAGCTGGTTGTCAGGCACATCAGGACCAAACTGGAATTCAAAGACAAATAACTCTTTATATCCATCCTTAAAGGTTACTTCAGCAAGACCATCATGATTATTTGGATTTTCCTTGTTTGATTCATTTCCTTCTAATGGCTTTAACTCAAAATGTAAATCATCAACATTTTGTGTTTGAACATCATCAATGGTTCCAATTATAAAATCATTTTCGTCTTCTATTCCATCTTCATCTTTATCTGTTATACCAACGCTTAAATCCAGATTGGTACTCTCTCCAGAGGAGTAGGCAACTGGATCCTGATCCGCAAAATAATCACCTATCTTGAAAATTATATTCTCCCATGAACCTTCTTTTATAATCAAGGTATAGTATCCTTTTGGAGGCGATGTTCCAGGTGCAGGTATTTCATACCCTTCAGATGGCAAGGCTTCTCCAGTATCAAAATCATAGGGTACTATTTCAGAATAATTCACAGATTCTCCATGTACTGTCACTTGCCCCTGAAACCTATGAGGAAACGTAGGGATCTGTGATAGCGCCAAACCCATAAACGACAGCAAAAGAAAGAACGTGAAAGTAAATTTAGCTAATTCTTTCATAAGACCACACCTCTTGTTTTTTTTGTTTTTAATGAGTATCATTTCCATTTTTTAATCACCATTTGTAATCATAAAATAAATTTAAAAAAATAAAAAAATTAAGCGGGTATTTCACCCCCGTTACATTCAAGCTCAAGCCTGTCTTCCCTAAGCATCTTTATCCAATAAGGATTATTTAAGATATCATTGAATTCATATAGGCTATTTGCCCATGATTCCGCATTAGGGTCATATGAAAGCCAGTTTGTTCCATCAAAGTACCACACTACTGAATAGGGATACCCAAATTCATCCTCTAATGAGGCTAAAACTTCCTCAACTGGATGTGAATAAGCACCTAATATTTCATCTATCATGTACTTTGGTAGATAAAAACTACTCCATACTGGGTTTAAGTCTTGAGTCCAACAGAAATTGGAACTTGTGTCCACACTAAATATCACTTCTTCGCTGGTCTCCATTACATTTCCATTTGTGTCGGAACACTTAACGTAATAAACGTATCTTCCATCTTCATCAAGTGAAATTCCCTTTGCATGTGTCAATCCATCACTTGTTTCAAAATCTGTTCCAAGCCCATACTCAAATTGCTCTGTTGCAAATTGGCAGGTTGAGGTCTCATCCGTCTCTACCATCAATGTAATTTCTCTTGTGTCTGTTGTTCCACTAGGAGATGAGCTTACTATAATTGGAGCTCCATCATCTACATATGTAAAGGCAGAATTACTGTATTCTCCAACATTTCCTGCAAGATCTGTTGCCCTCACTCTGAAGTAGATTGTGTCTCCCTGTTCAGCGCTGAATGTTGATTGCCTATCCTTTGTCTCTATCATCCAATCTACCCACTCAGCTTCTAAGTTATAGGTGTACTGAACATCATAGAAAGCTACTCCAACGCCTCCAATGTTATCTTCTCCACTCCATCCAACTGTGAATGATTCTTTACTTACCTCAAGCAGATTTGATATATATGCCACTGGAGCAACTGAATCTACTACAAACTCTCTTGAAACACATGTCTCTCCGTTACCGCCATTTGTGTAATCCTTACAGCAGATATCAATTGTGTGAACACCATCGGTCATAAACAGCTGTGTAGATAGGTGCATAAGTGTCCAATCGCCATTTTCAAAAGCAATCTCTTCACCTTCATCAACTGAATATGCGCAAGTTGCCTCTTCGTTAGTGTTTGCTTTAATCTCTATGTCTACCCCACAATACGCGTAGTCATCACCATTTTCCTCAAGTCCCCTTTCAAGAAGGATATCCTCACAGTACCCTTTAACTATTCCTGTTTCATCAGGGAATAATATCTCTATCATAGGAGGCACTCTATCTATTATGAAGAGTTCTGCATCATATTCTCCCCAACCGGTAAGATCTTTTGAGTTTGTATAGGCAACCCAGGTTCCTTCATCAAAGCCTGTTATATCAATCACTGATTCAACTGCCTCTCTTGTCTCATCAAATGAGCCGTCGTTTGCACTAAATACAAAGCAATCTGAAGTTTCATCAGTTAAAGGTCTCGTTTCACCAGGCCTTCTTATACAGTACTTTGCTTCCTCTATTGGATTTGTCATGCTTAACGTTTGTGCAGTTATTATTGCCCCTTCAAAACTATAATATGGGTCTATTACAGTTGCAAAGGTTTGTGGTCTTTCATCAGTAACTGTGAATGTTACATTTGATTCTGATGAGTGTCCAGCGATATCAACACATCTTACGTAAACTGTGTTTGAACCTTCTGAAAGGAACTCTAGCTGTGCTGAGTGAATTGTTGTTTCACCGCTCATTTGGTCATATCCTTCAAATGAAGAGTCAAAGCTGAATTCACAAACTGCATTCTCATTTGTCATGACTGAAAGCGTGGTTGTTGAACCATAAACCCCATCTGAAATTGGGTTTAATATCATTATTTCCGGTGGTGTTGTGTCAACAATCACAGTGTAGGAATCTGACCATTCGCCAGCCTTTCCTAAGGTGTCTAAAGCCCTTACCTTATAGGTGTACGTTCCATCAAGGTTAAGTTCTGCATAAGGGTAAGAAACACCTTCGAACACATCTTCGTTTATCATAATGTCATAGCTTCCTATGCCATCATCATCGTATGAATCTGTCCAAAGGATATTATAAGAGCCATCAGTGTCATATGGCTCTGCCTCAATTTCTTCGCCCCATACTGATACCTTTTCTGGTGCCACGTTAGGATCTTCACCGCTTCCATCAGGGATATTATCTACATTTAAGATGATAGTTTTCTCCGCGCTAAAACCACAATCATCAGTTGCTGTTATCGTTATCATATGTGCGCCTTCTGCTACAATGGTAGTATCCCAATCATAAGGAGATATAGCAGTTTCAGGATCACTGCCATCTATTGAGATCTGATCAAGAGTAATCTCATCTGTGGTCCATTCTATTGAAACTATTCCCGATACAGTACTACCACCATTGGGGTATATTATGTCGATTTTAGGCATCTTATTATCTACTGCAACTAATATTGTATCAAGACCTAGATTCCCTGAGTTATCCCTAATAGATACAGTTAATTCAACATCTTCGCTACTTGAAACCCCTTTTGGAATGGTTACATAGCCATCGCAAAGTCCGGTGTTCGAATCAAATGGAACCGAACCGGCGGTTATTCCATCCACGGTTATATAACAAGGTGTTCCGGAAGAGATTGATGATGTTACATCACCGTCTTCTCCATCGGTAACACTTGCAAGGATGTGATAGGTGCTTTCTCCACAGAGATCAACGTACTCAACTGGCTCTGTTATCGTTACAGTTGGGCCTTGGTTATCTATTCCAATCTTGGGTAAGTTCCAGATGGTTACAATATCTTGTATCACATCTCCTATACAACCTGGTAGTGGGGACTCACCGCAGTTCATTGAAATTGCGTGTAGTATCTCTTCTATACTATTGCCTTCGTTTCCTACGTTATCCTCAACTGAGACTGCAAAGAATGCAATTCCATCTTCAATCTCCATCGCAGTGTCAACGAGTTTGGCATACCCTTGGCATTCCATTGCATTTTCATTATAGTATAGGTGGCTTTCAAGCTCTACAATCTTGAACTCAGGCGACACATCTACTAGATATGCCTTGCATAACTTGCCATCTTCAATTCCTGCAACACAACCATGCTCATCTGAGAGCTCGCAACTTCCATGTGGATTTACCATGTCTATTGCTGATACTACTGCAGGGATGGACTCGCCATCAGAATACCATCCATTTACTGGCTTAAGTATCAAGATGTGTGGCGCACTATTATCCACTTTATGTCTCTGAGTTACTTCTGCCTCAACATTGCCTAATAAGTCAACTGAACCCCATCTTATTTCATGGAGACATTCTTCCTTAAAGTTGAATGTTGTAGGGGTATCTCCCGATACTTGTCCTCTATCTAAGGCATAATCTATAACGCCATCACAATCACTATCCCACCAAAGCTCATAGTAGTAAGAATCTATTCCTACTGCACAAGGCTCTTCCTTATCTACAGGAGTTAGTGTTATCTCTGTTTCAGAGGAAACATAAAAGTTGTCAATCTCATGTGCCTCTAAGTTGTAAAGAGAGATATCATCAGCACTTGCGCTATATGTTGGGCCTACAAACGTCTTTTGTGTTTGTGGTGGTGTTGAATCAACTCTATGATACTGTTCATGAGTATCTTCTGCATTTCCTAATAGGTCTACACCATACCACTTGATTAGATGTAGGCAATCTTCATCAATAGTGAAGTTATACGGCATATCTGTTGCGTCTACATCTATTTCCCAAAGCATTGTATCAATGGTATCGTCTTTATCAGAATCCCACCAAAGCTCAATATGGACATAATCAAGCCCTATTGGGTGTGGTGCTGGATCTTCTGAGTAGATAGTTACCAAGGAGGTATGGTCTCGTAACCAAAACACTCCAGCTTCTCCAGGGGTTAAATCAAATTTAGCAACGTCCTCATTGGATGCACGATATACTGGCCCATCAATTTCCTTGTAGGATACTGGTGGCTCTGTATCTACTATATCTAATTCCCTGTGAGTTTCTCCCCGATTTCCCAGGGCATCTTCACAATAATAGTAAAGCTCATGCCATGTATCTTCGCCATATGTAAAAGGGTCAGTATATTTAGTCCAGTCCTTTATTAAAACTCCATCGTTGTAGATTTTATAGTATATCTCTTCCCCTTCAACAGGGTGAGGCTCTACATCACTACAAGTCAAAGAGACCTGGGTATTCTGAGTGATATAGTACGCCTGATCATTAACCTCATACTGATCCGAAGGCGAATAGGTTTCTTCAGTTGCTATTTTTGTTCCAATAAGCTCTTTGGAAACCGTAGGATGGCTATTATCTACAGCATCAATTTCTATTTCTATTTCTTCCATGTTTCCTAACTTATCTTCACACCAATATACTAACTTATGGCAAGAATCGCTAAGATCTGTAATCTCAACAGAACCATCGGCTTCAACCCCGCTACCTATTGTTTGCCCCCAATCGGATTTAGGGTCTATACACTCTTCGCTCCAATAAAGCTCCCAATAAAGAGTTTCCTCACCAACAGGGTGTGGTTGTTGATCTACACAATCAAGTCTAATGATGCTATCGCTTGTAATATACTTGTGGATATCCCCTGTTCCGTTTACCTGTGGCCCTGTTATCGTCTTTGTTGTCTTTGGTTCAAGAGTATCTACGATATCATATTCTACTCTTAGTTCTTCTTCGTTTCCAAGAGCATCAACGCAGTACCATTCTAGTACATGTGCAGAGTCTTCATCGTATGTAAATGTATAGCTATCGTCTTTTTCTACTGAGAAGCTTGGCTTTGATTCACCAAATAAATAACTTCTGTAATAAATCTCTACACCATTTACCGGATGAGGCCATACATCAGTACAATTTATGGTGATTGGAGTCTCCTGTGTAACATAGTAGGTTCCATCTGTTGGGTCTATCCCATCATAAAAGGTATCTATCTCGTATTGTCCACCAGAATGTTTAGGTAAACCTACTTCTTTTTCAGATCGTGGTGCGTTATTATCTACAGCATCAATTTCTATTTGCTTTTCTTCAGTGTTTTTCAAATCATCTACACACCAATAAACCAGCTTATGGCAAGAATCTCTTAACTCTGAGATTTCAACATAACCAGTGGATTCTTCTCCATCACTAATGAACTGCCAATCATCTGATTCAGGGTCAACACACTCTTCACTCCAATATATCTCCCAGAAAAGAGTTTCCCCACCCACTGGATGAGGATCCTGATCTAAACAATTCAAGGCAATTACACTCTCCTTTGTGATATATTTGTGGATATCTCCTGTTCCATTTACCTGTGGACCAGTTATGGTCTTTGTTGTTTTTGGTTCAAGAGTGTCTACGATATCATATTCTATTCTTAGTTCTTCTTCATTCCCTAGCGCATCTACACAATACCACTCAAGGATGTGTGCTGAGTCTTCAGGGTATGTAAAGGTAATCTGCGAACCAGTCCTTGTAAAGTCTGGAGCAACTTCACCTGCTAAATAGTGCCTATAATGCAAGGTAACGTCGTTTACAGGGTGTGGGAATTGGTCGCTACAAGTAAGTGTAACAGGCGTGCTTTGGGTAACGTAATACACACCATCTGTAGGTTCAACTCCTCCATAGAATTCATCAATATCGGATTGGTTTCCTGCGATGCTTGGTATTCCCAAATGTTTATTCGAGATTGGCGCAAGGTTATCTACTGCATCAATCTCTATTTGTTCCTCTTCAGAATTTCCCAATGCATCTTCACAACTATATACAAGCATATGGCAAGAATCATTTAGGCCAGTAATCTCTTTACGACCATTCAATTCATCTCCGCTTGCTATAAGCTCCCATCCATTTTCCAACGCTCTTGGAGTTTCAATCGCAGTACATTCATAGGTCCAATATAGTTCCCAATGAAGCGTTTCTCCACCAACAGGGTGAGGGTTTTGATCTGTACAATCAAGTGTAATCACAGTCTCATTGGTAATATATTTATGAACGTCTCCTGTCCCATTTATCTGTGGCCCGGTTATAGTCTTTGTAGTTTTTGGCTCCAATGTATCAACTATATCATACTCAACATGAGTCGTTTCCACGTTTCCCAAGGCATCTACACAGTACCATTCAAGTACGTGAGCTGAATCCTCACTATATGTGAATGTGTAGCTGTCATCTTCTTCTAAGGAGAAGCTTGGCTTTGACTCACCAAATAAATAGCTCCTGTAATATATGACAACATCATTTACAGGATGAGGCTCTTGATCTGTACATGTTATTGTTATTGGTGTTTGCTGTGTTACATAGTACACACCATCTGTAGGTGATACTCCTCCATAGAAGGTATCTATTTCACTTTGGCCACCAGCCACTTTAGGGCTACCTACTTCTTTTTCTGAGATTGGTGCCTTTGTATCTACTATATCAAGCTCAAAATGATGCTCTTCTTCATTTCCACAGCCATCCACAGCCCAATACTCAATAAGATGATAAGAGTCTTTGTCAAGTGTAATCGTTACTGGTGAATCTATATCACTTTCCCCTTCACTATCTTTAGTCCAATTGTCTTCTTCATTTAGTTTCCACCAAACAATGTATTTGATCTTTACATCTCCAGCAAACTCGTTTGTGCCTTGAGGATCAGGGTCTACTGCACTAAGGGTTATTGTTGTCCCTTGCAAGACATAGTAACATCCCGCATCAAGATTATAACCACCAAATTCTTCTAATGAGCACTCTACCATTTGTTTGTCATAAGGGTATAGTTCTTTAGTTGTATCTGGAGCGGTTGTATCTTTGATAAAGGACAGTGTCGGCACTGCGGTTAGCTTAAACCAGTTTTCTACTGCGTCCTTTGCATGAGCTTTGACATAATTGGTTCCGTCTGGCAGATTGCTGATGTCAATTACTGCAATACCCTCTTCACAGAAGTCGTCTAGATATGAGCCATCAACTGGATCCATTGGTATTCCCTGCCAATTTACTGCATCGCTAAAATCATCAGTTGGCCTAACGAAGTATTCCATTAATTGGATATAGGTTTCGCTATCGCAAGCCCTGTGCCTTAATGTTGGATTTTCACCACATATCAAAAGTTCTGTTGCGTTTATTATTCCGTTTAACGATGTTTCGTGGGTTTCTGGTGGAATTGAATCAATATCTAGTGGCACACACTTGCAATTTCCCCATATTCCATTTACGTTCTTTCCCCTGACACAAAGTGTGTGAGCACCATCTGATAAAGGAATCGGAATTCCTGCGATATACTTTACTAAAGGTGCATAATCGTTGTAAACATCTTCTACGAGTGAATCATAGCTTCCATCACTTGCATATAGTGGTTGGCCTGTTCCAGGTTTTACATCGCTACATGTGAAACTGTCCGTGGGGTCAAAGAAATACTCTGCTGTTTCAATATCTACGCAATCTTCGGTTTCAGTTGCAGTGATCTCTACGTAACCTAATGTTAAGGAAGCAGGATTTGGAACAACTTCTAAATTAGATGTTATAGGTCCTGTCCCATCAATTGGCCCAAATATTGGATCACAGTAGTTTCCACACACCTCATCTAGCTCTCTTGAGCTAATTGAACAGCCTTCTGTGGTACAAGCTCTCTTGCCATAATAACATATATTATTAAATACTGTTCCTGGAACTGGGCAGTACTCTTCGCTTGGACTTGCACAACTACATGTTGCGTCACAATCCCCGCCAAAATAACAGTAATCGCCTGATAATTCAGAATAATCTGCACAATCAGAATCAGACTCGCACTCTGCACCGCAGTTATTAATACTGCAGGTATGAGTTATTGTTTCATCTCCTGTTGTGCATACGCCCATAACGCATTGTGAAGGAACATTTGCCCTATAATCCCAGGTATAGTCAATTCCATCAGGAGTGTTATAGCAACTTGCAATGCCAGTTACATCATAAGATGAACAATCCATTGGTGCCCCCATGCAACTTCCTTCATCGCAGATATCATTTTCTGTGCAAAGGTCACCATCATCACATGGCGTTCCATATGCTTTGTTTTGGGTGTTTTGAGTATCTTCCCAAAAGGTATTTGTTACATCATAATCGCATCCTAAGACGCTATCACAGTAATATGCTCTTGTTTCTTTTTCAATCTGCTCCTTTTCTACGCAAACTCCCGAATCTACCCAGCGAGAGTTGCCTGTTTCATAGTCTCCGCTGTAGCTACCACAATCCTCATGAATGTAAATACAGGTGCATCCATCGGTACAAACTCCTGCGCTATTTAAGATATCTCCTACACATTGATTTTCACAATCGCCAGAATCTTCACATTCAGCATCGCATTGAGAAATACTGCAGGTATGAGTTATTGTCTCATCTCCGGTGGTACATAAATCGTTTGTCTCATCACAGCTTGAAGTGAAAGATGTTCTAGAATCCCAGGTATAGGCAATGTTATCAGGGTTGTTGCTGCAAGTTGATATTTCGCTTATGTCATTTGCTGAACAATCCCTTGCAGGACCACTACAAGCGCCTGCAGTACAGCTATCAGGGGTTGTACAAAACAAGCCATCATCACATTTAATGCCATCTTCTTTATTCATTATTGGACCATAGGTATATTGAGTGTTTCCAGTTGTTGTGTAATCACAACCATCTGTTGCACAATAATAATCTCTTTCTTCCTGAACTACTCTTAGTCTCCATTGGCAATCACTATAGCTTTGGTTTGTTACGTCTGTTGTATTATACCAGCCATCTAAGCTATCGCAGTCAAATGTTGAAGAGTAACTACAATCACAGGTGGTTAGTCCACAGGTACCAGAAGTATACAAAACATCGCCAACACACTTATCTGCACAATCAGAATCAGATTCGCATTGTGCACCGCAGTTACTGATACTGCAGGTATGAGTTATTGTTTCATCTCCTGTTGTGCATACGCCCATAACGCATTGTGAAGGAACATTTGCCCTATAATCCCAGGTATAGTCAATTCCATCAGGAGTGTTATAGCAACTTGCAATGCCAGTTACATCATAAGATGAACAATCCATTGGTGCCCCCATGCAACTTCCTTCATCGCAGATATCATTTTCTGTGCAAAGGTCACCATCATCACATGGCGTTCCATATGCTTTGTTTTGGGTGTTTTGAGTATCTTCCCAAAAGGTATTTGTTACATCATAATCGCATCCTAAGACGCTATCACAGTAATATGCTCTTGTTTCTTTTTCAATCTGCTCCTTTTCTACGCAAACTCCCGAATCTACCCAGCGAGAGTTGCCTGTTTCATAGTCTCCGCTGTAGCTACCACAATCCTCATGAATGTAAATACAGGTGCATCCATCGGTACAAACTCCTGCGCTATTTAAGATATCTCCTACACATTGATTTTCACAATCGCCAGAATCTTCACATTCAGCATCGCATTGAGAAATACTGCAGGTATGAGTTATTGTCTCATCTCCGGTGGTACATAAATCGTTTGTCTCATCACAGCTTGAAGTGAAAGATGTTCTAGAATCCCAGGTATAGGCAATGTTATCAGGGTTGTTGCTGCAAGTTGATATTTCGCTTATGTCATTTGCTGAACAATCCCTTGCAGGACCACTACAAGCGCCTGCAGTACAGCTATCAGGGGTTGTACAAAACAAGCCATCATCACATTTAATGCCATCTTCTTTATTCATTATTGGACCATAGGTATATTGAGTGTTTCCAGTTGTTGTGTAATCACAACCATCTGTTGCACAATAATAATCTCTTTCTTCCTGAACTACTCTTAGTCTCCATTGGCAATCACTATAGCTTTGGTTTGTTACGTCTGTTGTATTATACCAGCCATCTAAGCTATCGCAGTCAAATGTTGAAGAGTAACTACAATCACAGGTGGTTAGTCCACAGGTACCAGAAGTATACAAAACATCGCCAACACACTTATCTGCACAATCAGAATCAGATTCGCATTGTGCACCGCAAGTTGTATCACAACCATTATAAGAACAGGTGTCTTCGGCATCAACACATTGGCTTGCGCCATTGAATATAAAATAAGTGTTACAATCCGCACACCATTTGCAATTTGAATCTGCTTGGCATGATGTCATATTGGCGTAATCAGAACAATTTGGGGGCAATTGATATTGAACTTCTAAAACCGGAGCACACATTGGTGAAGATTCTTTGGAACAGAAATACCTAGTTCTTCTAGAACCGCCAAAATTATTTTCTCTTGAGGATTTTAACATCCAGCCGTAATTGTCCATGGAGCCTTCAAAAAATGAAATTAAATCAGAGGTAACATTTAACGACACATTTCCACTCTTACCTGAAATATTTATACGATAAGTAGTATCGCTAGGATTCCCTGGTTTGTTTAACCAAGTGAGCGTATCTTCGGACCAACTTTCATCAATTCTATATACTGAATACTCAACTGCATTCGAGGCAGTTGAATCTGGACAATTAGTTTGCATTAACTTGACATTTGCAGAAAGTATGTTAGAACCAGATGGAATTAACTTACCTAGGTCAGATAAATCAAAATTAACATAACCTCTTCTGGTAAACGTCTCACTATCAGAAACGACTACCGTTTGAAGGTTTCCATAGTTAAAAGATCCAAAAAATTTATTGATATAAGAATCATCAGTTACGTTGAATATTACGGTGTGTATTGCAGGATCATCATAAAATGAAGTTGATGCTAAAACCACATCATATTTTCCTGATTCATACACATCTATGTTATAATGGTCAACTATTCCATCAACTAAAAGATACTCTGCATAGATATTATGTTCTGGGGAAACTGAAACATCGTATATCCAATCATAAGAAAGAGGATTTGAGGGAATTGTGATTTTTATATCAACAGAATTATAATCAAACTGCATTCCGTATATTTTTACGGTTTCGCCACTCTCATAATTTGATTTCTCAGTCCAAACAAATGGATGCATTGGGGTAATACACACACCTTCTTGACATGAACCATCGCCCATACAGGTTGTCCCATCGGGAAGAACCTCATAGGAACATTCCCCATAAGATAGTTCTGGGATTAAGAAATTACATGTATCAAGTGTACACTCGTTTTCATCATAACACATTATATCTTCCTGGCAAACCTCTGAAGCTAATGCGTTAGCTGAGAAGCCTAATCCTATTAGCACTCCTAAAACCAAAAAGACAAACAACTTCAAACTTACAAAACTTTTATTTTTTTCCATTTTTAATTTCCCCCATAAATATTATACTAAAAATAATCTCCTGCCAAGATGGCATTACAACTGACATTACTAACCACAAAAAAATAAGATACAAAAGAAGATGAACAAGCGTTATCTTTTAAGAAAGTATGCGCAAAGAAATCTCTAATAACGATACAAAGAATTCTACAAAACCCTAGTTTTTTTGCGCGTTTAATATTTTCTCCCCCTAAAAGTTGCTGGCGCAAAACTATTTTTTGCTTTGGGCAATTACCCCCCAACAGGAGTAATAGTAGTTATGTTATATTTAAGCTTTTCTTGCTTTGTAAACCAAAATAGAGATAGTATTATTTATAAGCCTTTCCCAGAGTTATCGTCGATATCAGCCGTACAAAAACTTTTTTTCAATAGTTTTATTAAAATTCCGACGTAGCCAGCTATTACTACAACAACAAAAATAATTACTGAAACAAATGGGAAGTATTCGCCAATCACTTGGACAATCGGCTCGTTTATAATATCTCCTAACAATAAGAAGATCTTTTGAATAAATGAAATCATAAATATTGCTCCAGTGGCATTAAATAACGGGGCTGGAAGGTTGAATGGGAAATTTAAGAGATCAAAAAGCTCCGCGAGGCAAAAGATTACTGCCATGATAATTATTAGTGAGATGTTTTGATTTGTAAAAGAAACAATCTCTTTGAACGTGGGGTTCTTAATAAAAATTGTTAAGAAATTCACGACTAGCATGATTACAATGAAGCTAAAGAGCCAGTATCCTTTTGTTATCATCATCCATAAAAGTGATTTGCTTTTTTTCATTTGAAACTTATTGGACTAATCAAGTCTCCTATTTAAATATAAGTAGTCTGAATTTTGGAAATCTTTTAAAATCAGTTTAAACAATAGGATTTAAATGGACTTTTTCAAAAACTTGTATGAAGAGCTTTTTGATAAGTACGGCCCGCAAGGATGGTGGCCATTGCTTGATGTAGATGGAACAAACCCAACAAAGACCGGAAGCATTAAAGGATACCACCCAAAAGATTATTCTTATCCCAGAAATGAAAGGCAAAAATTTGAGATTTGTATTGGTGCAATTCTCACACAGAATACCTCTTGGGCAAATGTTGAAAAGGCATTAATCAACTTAAAGGAGAACAATTTATTAGAGCCAAAAAGGCTTATTGGTTGCAATGAAAATATGCTAAGAGAACTTATCAAACCTAGTGGGTATTTTAACCAAAAAAGTGAAAGGCTTAAGATATTTTCAGAATTTTATTTGGCGCTTAAAGGAAAAATACCTACTCCTAAAGAGCTTTTAGCAGTTAAGGGAATTGGACCTGAAACGTGCGACTCTATGTTGCTTTATGGATATAAGGTTTCTACATTTGTTGTTGATGCGTATACAAAAAGGCTTTTAATTAGGAGAGGCATTATTGATGAAAGGTTTGGATATTATGAAATTAAAGAGCTTTTTGAAGGCAATCTAAAAAGAAATCTAGAAGTATTTCAAGAGTTTCATGCGCTCATTGTTGAGGAAGAAAAAAGGAAGAAGGACTGATTTGCGATTTATATTTGAGTGTGAGTTTTAAAATTGTTAAACCTACCTTAAGTTAATTGTGTAAATATTTTCTAGAGGGTTATATATTAAGGCAAGAAGAAACCCCTCTTCCTTGTATAAGGGCATAGTAGCCTTTTGAGTTTTGGCCTTCAAACTCATTTATTATTTTTGACTGAGGACCTAAAAAAAGGGTTTCTAATCCTTCTTCTTTTCCAAATCTTTCAAGGGTGTTAAAATCGATATCACTTGTCATGTCCTGCTGGCCTATGAATCTTAATGGGTCTAAATTATTGGAGTTATTTGTAAGTGAAAGCCTGCTATATACCCGAAATAACTTTCCTTTAGGATTGGTAAAGTATCCTTGGGAAATGTCTTTTAGATGTTTTTTTAGATCTGTAAAACCATAATCTATTGTAATGATTGCTCCTTGTTTTAAAGAGTTTGATACGAGCTTATACCATTTAAGCATATCAAGGTTAATTGGAATTGACGTATTAAAGGAGTCAAGCCAGTAGTTTTGAGATAGCTGTTTTTCAAATTTGGAATAATTTGCATCTTTTAGATAAGAAAGTATTTCTTCATCTAAACAGGGTTTCATAATTGTTTCAAAGCTATTGTTTTTGTCTTTTGATACATAAAGAAGGTAAGGCTTTTGTTTGCGGTAAAGGATTAGGTCTACGGGGAATGCGTCTAAAAGCTCGTTTGTGATTATAAAGCCTGTAAAGGGCTTGTAAATGTATTCAAAACAGTCTTTTTTAATTAGTTCAACATTTTCAAATTCAGAAAGGGATAATTTTTGCTTGGAATTGAGCTTATCTGAGATATCTATAATTTTATATCTCATTTTTGGGCTTAGTGGAGAGTCAATAAATTTGAGATAATCTAGGAAGTCTTTTGCAAGCGTTCCGTTGCCACCACCTACCTCAATGATATTTATTTCATCAAAATCAAGACTTTGGGATAGCCCTGATACAAGCCTTGCAAGAGATATACCAAAATAGGGTGAAGAAGTCTCAGGATATGTTTTGAAATCACAGTGTGTATTGCATTTGCTTTTGGAGCCAATTTCTACATTGCGCTGGTAAAAACCATAGTCTTTATCGTATAAAGCTAAACTCATGAATTCTTTAAATCTTATTGGACCTTTCTTTTCTATTAAATCAAATATTTTTTCTTCAAGTTGTGTTGGCATGATTTTTTTGGTATTTTTATTTTCTTAAAAAAAGTTTCTGTGTTAAAGTAGCATGAAACTAAGGAATATGTCTAATCAAAAAGCTACAGAATCTTATGTTTTGGCTCATTTAAGGTTATTTGCAATGATTTAGAATTATTTGTAGTTATTGGGATAATATATAATAGGTTTGGATAGGTTTGGAGTTTTTTGGATTTCATGAATCCGTCATTCGCATACTTTGGTCTTTCAAGCCAAAGTAAGAATAGACGGATTCATGGACGAAAAACCTCGACTATTCACGAGATACCTCGGCATTTATGCTGAGGTTTTTCATTTCGGGAAATCCTCATTCATTCGCATACTTTGGTTTTTCATTTTTAAGAAGGGAGAAATGGTACTGAGATTTATTAGCTAAACGTAATCTTCACCACAAAATGGGCTTCTTCTATTTAAGGTGCAATTCAATTCCTTACTTTCAGTGTCTTTATCAGGGTCTACCATTGGGGATTGATAGTAATCAAATCTTCTAATTGCCTGCGAATATTTGAGTACGTTTTCTGTGTTTAAATCTGCGGGGTCAAGGCCTTTAATTTTATCATATAATTCAAGCGACTGCTCTTCAGTGTCTGTTAGCTTAAGGTTGTATACCCTTTTCATTGCAAAACAAGATATAGAGAATTCTAGGCCATTAGCCTTCGCTTTGGCTAGATGCTCCTTTGCAAGCTCTAATTCAAGCTCAAGCTTGCTTTTTTTTGGATTCTCGTTTTCCATTACTTTTGAATAGTATGGGATTTGTATTAATTGTTTTATGTACTAGAAAGGTTAATTTAACGGCTAAAGTGTATTCAAATTGCAAAGTAGATATCTTTGTTTTGGAAGGCTCTTAAAGGATATTTTAGAGAATGAGAATTATTATAAAGCACTATTTTTTTAATGCGCTCTTGGAGCGAATTAGAAATAAGGGGGATGAATATGCAAGGGGTAAATTTTTTAGAGCCAATATATTATACAATGGTTTATGGGCCTGTTAAATCGGGTAAAAGCAGTGAGTTAGTTTCTGCAATTAGAAATCTAAGGCTTGCAGGTGTTGATAATGATAAGATTATGGTTTTTAAGCATGAGCTTGAAGATAATGCAAATAAGGGCAGGATTGTATCAAGCTCTGGGCTTTATGAGGATGTGATAGAGGTTAGATCAGCTGATGAGATATACTACTCGCTTTTAAGAAACCCTAAGTCAAAGTATGTTTTTATTGCAGGCGCTAATTTTTTTGATAAGCTTGAGGGTCAAGTAGGAGAGTTTGGAAGTGATAAGCCTGATATTTGCAATCTTACTAAGGCTATTGTTGATTCCAAAAAGTTTGTAGTTTTAAGTGGGATTCCGTTGGATGGAGAGGGTAATTATTTTAACAATATGCCAGAACTTATGGCTCTTTCACAAAATTATGTGGGTAAAACAGGTATTTGTTTTAATGATGGAAATCTTGCTACTAAAAGTAAAAAGATTAATGGTGAGTATATGCCTGTATGCAATAGCTGTTTTTACAATCTTAGCCAAAATTTAGGGGACTTTTCAAGCCAGAAGATTTTAAGTGTTGTGGGTCCTATGTTCTCTTCTAAAACTGAAACCTTGTGCAATTTGCTGGGAGAGTTAAAGATTATAAGTGAAAAAACTGATAAATTGGAACGCACAATAGTCTTTAAGCCAAGTATTGATACGAGATATTCCGAGGATAGCGAGATTGTAAGCCATAACAAACGGGCAGTAGCATCGTATAGCGTGGGAGATTGCAGGGATATTGAGGAGATTATTTCGCTTGAGGAAAATTCGGGAAAGAATCAAATTGTTATTGATGAGGTTCAATTTATAAAAGGGGTTTCAGAGCTTATAAGGGATTACTCCAGATTTGGCTATTCTTTTATTTTGACAGGGCTAAACAGGGATTTTAGAGGCGAAGCCTTTGGGGATAATGATATCGGAAGGATTTTATGCCTTTCAGATAAGATTGATTGTAGAAGCACTATTTGTTCATATCCAGGATGTGAGAATGTTGCTACAGAAACTCAAAGGATTATTGAAAAGGATGGGATAAGCATGCCTGCAAGCTATAATGATCCTATTGTGGTTGTAGGAGGAAATGATTCATACAGGGCGTATTGTAAGCATCATCACAGAACTCTTAGAAAGAATGACCCTAACCCTTTTGGTGAGTTAAGATATGCGTTGAAGTGAGATATCAGTTTTGGGCGTTTAGAAATTATCTTTGGTACAAATTGATTTGCTTTCAGGATTGAAGATTTCATCCTATACCTTGATTATTTTAAAATAGCTCTCAGAATTTATATATCTTGTCCTTATTTTATGCAAAAACTCGCCAGTTTTAAGTGAGGGGACCACAAAAATAAAAAGATTTAAATATGTGGGCACCTTATATTATTTTATGTATATTGAAAAAAGAAAGTCTGGTAATAATATTAAATACTATTTAGTTTATTCTTATAGAAATTTAGAAAATAAAGTCAAAAAAATAAGGAAGTATTTAGGCTTAAATATTTCAAAAGAAAAAATAAAAACTAAAGAAAAAACAGCTAAAGAAGACATATTAAATGAGTTAGAAAAAAATGAGACAGACGTTTTTAGATTTTCTTTAACAAATAAACAAATAAATTCATTAAACAAATACAATGATAAGATAAATATACTACAGTTTTCAGAAAAAGAGTGGAAACAATTTACAGAGGAATTTGTTTACAATACAAATGCTATTGAAGGATCAAAAGTTTCTGAAAATGAGGTCCATGACATTCTTCAAAAGAAAAAAGTTGTTGATTCTGAGGAGATTGAAACTAAAGGTGTTGCAAGAGCAATCGATTACATCAGAAAAACGCGAGAAGATTTATCAATTAATTTAATTTTAAAATTGCATAAGTTCTGTTTTGAGGGTTCGAAAGATTTTGCAGGCAAATTTAGGGATGTTGAGGTTATTATAAGAGGAAGAAATGGTTCTATTATACATAGTGGCACTCCCGTTAAAGAACTTGATAAAGAATTAAAATCTTTAATCGGATGGTATAAAAAGAATATGGATAAATTTAAGCCAATTGTTCTTGCAGCAATTATACATAATCAATTTGAAGACATTCATCCTTTTCAAGATGGAAACGGCAGGGTTGGTAGACTTCTGTTAAATTTTATATTGATTAAAAATAATTATCCTCCAATAAATATACTTCTAAAAGATAGGTCAGAATATTATGAAATATTACAGGAATATCAGATAAATGATAGATTAAGGCCCACTTTAAGATTTTTAATTAACCAGTATGAGAAGACTTTAAAACAGGTGTCTACAAAAAAGAATAATTAAATTTTTGTGGTCCCCCGATGTATATTTCCAAGTTTGTATTAATTTTGTATTGCAATTATGAATGGAGTTATAATTGCTTATAAAGTAAAACCATCGAAAGTTTTCGTAAAATTCTTGATTT